>NZ_JBHWDV010000025.1:0-122595 GCF_042734445.1 Streptomyces sp. NPDC059649 | reverse complement strand
AGGCGCCGCCCCGGCGCCCCCAGGCGGGCGCCGCGCCCCTCGCCTCCCCCGCGTGACCGTGGCCCTTTGCTCTCAGGGCGGGGGGGCCCGGAGAACATCTCCGGGCCACCGCCCTCTTGGCGAGTGCAGCGCGCCGGCGCATCGCCTGTCAGTCAGTTCCACTCAGTCAGTTCCACCTGATCGCTCGCGCGGCGTGAGGCAGGCCATCTGCGGGAGTGTGGCCGCCCGGCTGCGGGGTCACGTCAGCGAGGTGAGCGCAGCGATGATCTCGGACGGTTCGGCTCGCACGGTGTAGTCGGTCGACACGAACGCCCAACGGATGACGCCGGTCCGGTCGATGACGTAGGTGGCGGGCAGCGGCAGCGTGCGGGCATTGCCGCTGTTGACGCGGTGCAGGTCGAAGCCGAGTCGGTCGTAGAGGTTGCCGAGTTCCTCCGAGAGGTCGAAGGCGATGCCGAACCGCTTGGCCACTTCGGATCCGTCATCGCTCAGGACCTCGAAGTCGAGCTGCTCCTTCTCGACGAGGGAGAGCGACTCGTCGGGAATCTGGGGCGAGATGGCCACCAGTCGTGCGCCACAGGCGGCTATTGCCTCGTGGTGCTGCTGCAGCGCACGGAGGGCGAGGTTGCAGTACGGGCACCACGCGCCGCGGTAGAAGGTCAGCACCACAGGCCCGTCCGCAAGCAGGCTGTCCAGTGTGACCTCCCTCCCTGTAGCTGAGGGGAGCGTGAACCGCGGAACCTGTGCGCCGACGCCGACTGCGCGGCCCGCCATGCCGGTCGCGGCGAGCTCACGCGCACCACGATCCATGATTTCCAGTGTTTCCGCGGAAAGCCTGTGGTGCTTGTTCTCGTACACGTCCTGAAGCTCGTCACGCAGGCTCATGCCCTGGGTCCTCTCTGCGGAAAATCCTGGAACGGCCATTCCAGGATTGGGTGTTGACAAGAATGGCCGGGTGGTGGCGTAGGCGTCAAGGGCTATCCTGAAACGAACATTCCAGGACCGGAGAGCTGTCACACATGCCCGACATCAAGCACTTCGACCCCGACGACGCACTCGAACGCGCCGAGCGGCTCTTCTGGCAGCACGGCGCCGCCAAGGCATCGATCCAGGCGGTCACCGTCGCCACGGGACTCAACCGCTCAAGCCTCTACGCCACGTTCGGCGGCAAACGAGAGCTCTACCTGGCCGCGCTGCGCCGCTACGTCCACCACCGCGCGCGGCCGGCGCAAAGGCGGCTTGCGGACGACGTGCGTGGACTGCCGGCCATACGGGAATTCTTCGGCGCACTGATCACGGCGCGCTGCTCGGGCGAGCACGCAGGCTGGGGCTGCATGCTCGTCAACGCTCACACGGACGCCGACCACACCGATCCCGAGATTCGCACCCTGCTCGACGAGCACCATCGGCAACTGCGGGATGCCATGCACACCGCCCTCCAAACCGCCCGCGAGCAGGGGCAGTTGCCCCCTGAATTCCCTGTCGGGGTCGCTGCCGAGGGCCTGGTTCTCCTCGCCTACGGGGTGAACGTCCGCTCCCGCAACGGGGCCGACGCCGACTCGCTGCTCAGCACCGTCAACGCCACCCTTGGACTGCTCGGCGCGGCATGCGGCTAGGAGGGACTGACAGAGGGGTTGTTTCCTGACTCGTCACGGCCTGCACCGCCTGAGTCCGCTCAAACTGCAAGCCAGTCATCGGCTACAGCTACCTCCACTTCGCCGTCGACGACCACAACCGCACCCTGCGCGAAGAATGGGCCTACCGGTGGCCCTACCGCTCAACCGCCGTGCGGAACCGGGCCGTTGCGGGCTTCCTCCCTGACGTCGCCGTCCGGGGTCGGCACCCGGGCCGTGCGGCGGAAGGCGGCCCGATAGGCGCTCGGGCGGTGGCCGGTGTGGCGGGCGAAGAGGGCGGCGAAGGTGCCGGGGTCCTGGTAGCCGACGGCCGCGGCGACGGCGGCGACGGTGCGGTCGGTGGTCTCCAGAAGATGGCGGGCGCGGCGGACCCGGGAGGCCTGCAGATGGGCCAGCGGGCTGCGTCCGGTCTCTTCGGCGAAGCGGCGCAGCAGTGTGCGGGTGCTGACTCGGAAGGCGTGCGCGAGCGCGGCGAGGTCGTACCGCTCGGCGAGGTTCTGGTCGAGCTGCCGCATGACCTGCTGGGAGAACTCCCGGCCGGGCTGGGGGAGGAGCCGCGGGTCGACGTACGGGGTCTGGGAGGTTCGTGCGTCGTCGACGAGGGCCAACCGTGCGGTCGTGCGGGCCACCCGGGCGCCGTGGTGCCGGCGGATCAGGTCCAGCGCGAAGTCGTACATGGCGCTGAAGGCGGCCGTGGTCGTCACGCCCGTGTCGGTGATGACCAGGTGCTCGGGCCGCACGTCGGCGTCCGGACAGCGTCTGGCCAGTTCGCCGGAGTGCAGCCAGGAGGTGGTGGCCCGGCGCCGGTCGAGGAGGCCGGCCTCGGCGAGCAGGAACGCGCCGACGCAGAGGGAGACGACGGCGGTGCCGGCGGCGGCCTGCGCGCGGATCGCCGCGATCTCGGGGGCGAGCCGGGCGAGTCGGGCGTCCAGGTCCGTGTCCGGGCGCAGTTCGAAGCCGGGGACCACGAGGACGTCGACCTCGCGCAACGGACGCACGTCCAGGCTCGCGCCGCCCGAGGCGGTGACCCGGCGGCGGGGTGAGACGACCGACACCCGGTAGCCGGGCGCGTCCGGTCCGGCGACATGCCCGGCCATCGTCAACAGGTCGGGGACGCCGAACACTTCGGACGCGAAGCAGCCCGGGTACGCCAGGACCCCGACCCGCAGCGCACCCGGTCCGGCGCCCGGACCCGCACCGTCCTCCGCCATCGCTCCCGTACCGTCCTCCGCCTGCCGCGCCGCCTCCGCCATCGCTCTCGTACCGTCCTCCGCCTGCCGTGCCGCCTCCGCCATCGCTCCCGTACCCCCTGGTCTCCCCGGCCCCCGGGGCGCCGACCGCGTCACGCTCGCCTTCCTCGCGTGTGGCGAGATTACCCCTGGACTTGGCGATCTCGCCCCTCACCCGGCAGCCGGTCGCGGACCAGGCTGGCCCCATGAGCGACGACGATCCGATCACCGACTTCACCCGCCGGAGCGTGGCCGTTGAGGGGGTGGAGAAAACGGTGTACGTGGCCGGGGCCGGGCCCGCGGTCGTGGTGCTGCCCGAGATGCCGGGCATCAGTCCCGACGTCCTGCGGCTCGCGCGCTGGGTGCGGGACGCGGGCTTCACCGTCCATGTGCCCTCACTGTTCGGGACGGACGGCGCCTACCCCACGGTCGAGGGCGGCCGGCAGGTCGTCCGACGCGCCTGTGTCAGCGCGGAGTTCCGCGCCTTCGCCGGGGGCGGCACCAGCCCGGTGACGGTCTGGCTGCGCGGCCTGGCGCGCCAGGCCCACACCGCGTGCGGTGGGCCGGGAGTGGGCGCGATCGGCCTGTGCTTCACCGGCAACTTCGCCCTCACCATGGCCCTGGAACCGGCGGTGATCGCCCCGGTGGTCAACCACCCGTCGCTGCCGCTCGACGACCCCGGCGGACTCGAACTCGACGCGGCGGACGCGCGCGCGGTACGCGACCGGCTCGACCGCGACGGACTCACCGTCCTCGCCTACCGCTTCGAGGGCGACCGCTGGTGCACGGGGCAGCGCTTCGCCGCCTACCGCGCGCTGCTCGGCGACGCCTTCGACGGGCGCGTCGTACCGGACAGCGCCGCCAACCCGGCTCCGCCGCCCTTCTTCGCCGACCTGGTCGGCACCCCGCACAGCGTCGTCACCGCCCATCTCGTCGACGAGGCCGGTCACCCCACGGTCCGCGCCCGCGACGAGATCCTCGCCTTCCTCACCGGCCGCCTGCACCCGCACGGGGGCTGATGGTGCTGCCTGCCACCTAACCGGGCCCCTGATGCGCCAGGCACCGCTACCTCTCCGCCAGCACGCTCGCCGGCACCCTCATCCGGCTCGGCCAATGATCGACAAGACCGTCCCTGACGTGATGCGCCCGTGGGGCTGTCACCGGCCCCGTGCCGGGTGCGGTGAGCGGCGGTGCGCGCCTGGTTGAGGGGAGCGGGGCCGGCGCCGAGGGGTAGTCGATCGATGACCAGGCGAACCGGTGACTGCCTTGCACCGCACTAGCTTGTTGTGCATGACTCTTGCTGTGTAAGGTACTGGCCATGGAGGAGACATCCGCTCTGCATGCCCAGTGGCTCCGGGGCGTGCTGGACATGTGCTTGCTCGCCTTGATGGCGGAAGCCCCCGTCTACGGCTACGAGATGACCGTCCGGCTCGGGAAGGCCGGACTGGACGTCGCTGACGGCTCGATCTACCCGGCCTTGGCGCGCCTTCGTAAACGCGAACTGGTCGAGGTCGAACGCCGCACAGGAGAGGGCGGTCCCGCCCGCACCTACTACAAGCCCAGCGAAGCGGGCCTGCAATTGCTCCGGTCGATGCGCCGCGACTGGAGCGAGTTCGCCATGAACGTCACCACCATGATCACCCAGACGGGACGGAAGGGACTGTGACGATGCTCGTCGAGGATGCGATATCCCAGGCCACGAAGACGTGGCGCCGCCTGGGGGTGGACGAGGAAGCGGCTCAGGAGATGGCTGAAGAACTGGCCGCCGATCTGGACGCCGCGGCCCTCGACGGCCGGGACGTCAGTGCCTACATCGGGGGTGACGTGGATTCGCTCGCCGGCTCCTGGGCGGTCGAACGCGGTCTGCTCTCCCCCCACCCGCGCTCGAAGGAGACGGCCGCCGCAGCAGCCAAGGGCGCCGCCGTACCTGCCCTTGCCGCCACGATCTTCTGGTGGGTGGGATGGAGCGGGGTGTTCGACAGCAGCTACGAGTCACTCGTCACCACGCTTGGCGGAGGGGTGCGGGTGGATGTGCGCCATTACCCCGATCCCGGCATCCCCGTGATGTGGGTGGGATGGGTTGTCTGCGTGCTTGCCGCCTTCTTCATGGTCCGGCGCGCCGTGGCCGGGCGGCTTGATCGTCTTCTCGCCCCCGCGCGCGAAGCGACGGTGCGGACCCTGGCCAAGGCCCTCCCTCTCATCATCCTGGCGGCGGCCCTGATCGCCGGCGCGATCGGCTTCCTGACCCGCCACCTTTTCGAGTACTACGCCCTCATCGGCTTGCCGATCGGGCTGGTCGGGATGCTCGCTACCGTGGCAGCCGGAGCTGCCCTGGTCCGGCACCGGACCTGCCCGGCGATGGAATTCCCCGCACGGTGACCAAGGCGCTGCACGACGGCCGATGCGCTCGGCGCCCGCCTGGACGCCGAGCGGCGGCTCACGGCCGACATCGCACACGGACCGCGAGCGGATGACGTGTCTGTGGGTCCCCGTTGAGCATCAATAGCCCATCAACAGATGTCCGCGCCCACCGGCCAGGACTTGTCCGGGCGATCACGTGACTGTGCTTCGCCCGGATCGCTGACGCAGCAGGGGCGGGCGCATTGCGTGACCAGGAAGACCTCGCCTGCACGGCCAGGAAACGCTCGGCCGTCTCCGGCAGTTGGACCGCGCACAAGCCACGCCGGCGGCGGTTGAGCGGCCGACTACGGAAGCCCCCCGCACGCCAAGTTCCACAACGCCCAGACCATGAGCATGGGCGCCGCACTCGGCCTCATCGGGCTCTATCCGCTGTGGGTGCACCGCGGTACCTGGACGCGCTCCTTGGTCCAGGTCATGTGCGTTGAGGGCCAGCATGGTCGTGGCGAGGGCGGGTTGGACGGGCGGGACCCAGTCGCCGTCGACGAGGGCGGTGCTTCGCGTACGTCCTCGAACACCGACGACTGGGGCACCGCACCGCCTGACACTCGGCGGTCACGTCCGAAGTCGGATCACCAGGGCTGCCGCAGCGGCGGTGCCGAGGCGGGCATCGCCGCGCTTGCCGTAGCGAGTCGCCATGGCCCGGGACTGCGGCAGCCCGTTGATCGCTCGCTCGACAGTGTCGCCAGCGAACGCGGTCAGGGCCGCACAGCGTCGATGCCCCGCCTGACCATGATCACCAGCGAGGTTAGCGGGTTCTCCCACTCAGGTGGAGATGGCTTCGAGCAGGTCGCCGACCTTGGGGTCGGGCAGCCTCCGTGCGACGTCGGCCTGCGTGACGATGCCGACCAGCGCGTCGTTCTCGATGACCGGCAGGCGGCGCACCTTGTGCTGGCTCATGGTCCGCAGGATGGCTTCGGCTTCGTCGTCGGCGTCGACCGTCACCACTTCTCCCTGGGCGAGATCGCCGGCCTTCACCTTGGCGGGATCCTTGCCGGCAGCGAGGACCTTCACGACGATGTCGCGGTCGGTGAGCATGCCCTCGAGCCGCTCGTCGGCGCCGCGGACGGGCAGGGACCCGACACCGAGTTCGGTCATCTCCTTCGCGGCGTCCAGGACGGTCTCGTCGGCTCCGACGCAGGTGGCGTCCGGGGTCATGATCGCGCGTGCGGTCGTCGTGGCGGGCTCCTCCGCCTCCGCGGTCGTGGCGGCCCTTTCGGTGGTTTCCGGGGCGGCGAGCACGCCTTCGCCGCGGCGGAGGACGGCGTAGCCGATCCCGATGCCGATGGCGACGGGCCATTCGAGCACTTCCGTGGCACCGAGGACGCCGAGGCCCAGGTAGAGCGGCAGGCCCTTCTTGGCGGGCAGGACCCGCCGGGCTACCGCGACGGGCGCCATGACGGCGTTCATAGCGCCGCTCGCCATCTGGCCGGGCGAGGGCATGGTCAAGGTGACCGTGCGCTTCGCTGCCGACGGTGGCGAGGTGGCCTTGGGAGGGGGCACGGTCGGGCGCTCACCTGAGGTGCCGGTTTCCGCGCTGGACGGGGAGTGCGTTCGGGGTGTGGAGGTCACGAGAATCGCCTCGCCTGTTCGATCAGGAACGTGTGAACCCCTTATCGATAGGTCTACCCCGTATCGCCCCCTTCATGGGCTTCGGTGAGACTGCCTCTGATGGTTCCTTTCCACCGGCTGATGCGAGGAGGCGTGCTTCATGGCGCCGGAGCGTGCCTCGGCCCTCGGAATGCCCCGCGTCGTGGGTTCGATCGTCTCCGCCCTGGCCTCGTACACGGCATCCGGCGTCCGGGCGGTCCGGGGCGCGGCGGAAGGACTCCTCGGCGGGCCTGAGCGTGAGGTGTGGTGGTCGTCCGAGCGCTGTTACATCGCTGTCTTCGGTGTCCACGGGCCGGGGGGCAAAGCCGTGGCCCGGCGTGTGGAGCGGGCTGTGGAGGAGCATCCGGGGGTGCTGTGGGCGAGGGTGAACGCGCCCATGGAACGGGTCATCATCGCGGTGGGCTCGCCCGCTCCCGACGCGAGTGAGCTGGTCGCGCTGGTGGAGCAGGCTGAAGGCGACCATGCCGCGGATGCGGAAGCGTTCGACGAGTGGCAACCGGAGCCGCATCACCCGGCGGAGGGGCCGCCCTTCCCTGCGGTACCGGCACTGGTGGCGGACACGCTGGGGTTGGCGCTGGTGACGTTCCGGCGGCTCGCTCCGTGGTTCGGCCTGCCGCCGGAGATCGCCGGTGGCCTCGATGCCGTTCGCTACCATCCGCGCCTTCGTCACCTGGTCGAGGACATCGGCCCGAGTGAGCAGGCCGACTCGCTGCTCCCGGTGATCGGCGCGCTGGTACAGGGCGTGGCCACGGGCGGTGGCGGGCTCGCCCTGGATGTGATGCAACGCCTGGCGGTGTGGCGGGAGGCGAGCGTCGAACGCGCCGCGTGGCGCGAACGCGAACCCACGCTCGTCCGGGGCCCGGAAGAAGCCACGGCCGACGCGGTCACGACCGGCCGGGCCGGCCCATCGCCCCGGGACGGCGCCGACCGGTATGCGGAACGGTCGATGGCTGCGGGCATCGCCGCCGGTATGGCCGCCCTGCCGTTCGCCGGGATCCGCAAGGCGATCGCGGTCGGTGTGGCCTCGGTGCCGAAGTCACCCGGCGCGGGGCGTGAGGGCTTCGCCACGGCTCTGGGACGGCATCTGGCACTGCGCGGTGTGGTGACGATGGACCGTACCGCGCTGCGGCGCCTGGGACAGGTGGACACCATCCTCCTGGAGGAAGAAGCGTTTCGGGGGGACCGGTACGAGCCGGTGGACCTGGAACTGCTCGAAGGCGCCGATCCGGAGCAGGTCTCCGAGCGGCTGTTCTCGCTCTTCGACTCCGATACGCCGCTGGTCGTCCGTAGAGCCGGCGGCTGGGTGCTGGGCCCGCTGGACGAGCTGGACCTGAAGGGACGGACCGGTCGCAAGGCGGCGAAGCGTCTGGGGCGGAGCGGCAGCGAGAAGATCCTCGGGCTGGCCCGGGGCCACAGGCTCCAGGCGGTGGCGGGGCTGGGCACTCAGTCGACCCCGGGAGCCGAGGCCGTCGCCGCGGCGGCGCGACGGGCCGGCGTGCGGGTCGTGGTGGCGTCCGACCGGGACGCCCCCGGCTTCCCGTTCGCCGACGCCGTTTTACCTGCGGGCGATCGCCTGGCCGACTCGGTCCGTGGCCTCCAGGCCGAGGGCGCGGTCGTTCTGCTGGTCTCCGCCGACCGCCGCGCGTTGGGCATGGCCGACTGCGCGATCGGCGTGCACCGCGAGGACGAGCACACGCCCTGGGGCGCCCACGTTCTGGTGGGGTCGGATCTTGAGGCAGCGGGCTTGATCGTCGACGCCGTGGGGGTGGCGGCAGTGGTCGACCGCGACAGCCACCACGTGGCCGCGGGCGGCAGCGGGATCGGCGCCGTCGCCGCCCTGCAGGGGCCGGCCCGGCGCGCGACCGCGCGGGTGCTCGCGGTGAGCAACACCGCCGGGGCGGTGGCGTTCTGCATCGGCGCCTGGCGCGCCCGGCAGCTCCTGAGCCGCCCCCTCACCCCGCCCGTGACCCGGATCCCCTGGCACCTCATGCCCGTCGACCGCGTCATGGAGCGGCTGCGAACCCGCCCCGAGGGCCTTTCCGCGCAGGAAGCGACCGCTCGCGGCGCCGAGGCGCACGCAGGGGAGCCGACGAAGCTGACCCTGCCTCACGCCTTCATCGAAGAACTCTCCAATCCGCTGACCCCGATCCTCGCCGCCGGCGCCGCTCTCGCCGCGGCGGTGGGCTCCCGGACCGACGCCGGCCTGGTCGCCGCCATCACCGGTGTGTCTGCGCTCGTCGGCGGCTTCCAGCGGGTGAATACCGAGCGCGCACTGGCTGAGCTCTTCGCCCAGTCGGCCATCGGTGCCTGCGTGCGTCGGGAGGGACGGGAGCGGCTGGTCACCTCGGCCGATCTGGTCCCCGGCGACATCCTCTCCCTGGGGCCCGAGGATGTCGTGCCCGCCGACTGCCGTCTGCTGGAGGCGGAAGGCTTCGAGGTCGACGAGTCCTCCCTCACGGGGGAATCCCTGGCCGTGAGCAAGGACCCCGCACCGGTGGTCGCCGCACACCTCACCGGACGCCGCTCGATGCTCTACGAGGGCACGACCGTCTCCGCCGGACGGGCCGTCGCCGTCGTCGTGGCGACCGGCTCGGCCACGGAAGCGGGACGCAGCCTCGCCACCGCCCGCCAGGCCGCACCGGAAACCGGCGTGGAGGCCCGGCTTTCCTCACTCACCCGCGCCAGCATGCCCATCGCCCTGGGGTCCGCCGTCGCGGTCGCCCTCTCCGGGCTCCTGCACGGCCGCCCGCTGACCGACAATCTGGCCTCGGCGGTCAACCTGGCCGTCGCCTCCGTACCCGAGGGCCTGCCCTTCCTCGTCAACGCCGCCCAGCTCGCCGCCGCGCGCCGCCTGGCCGACCGCGGCGCCCTCGTACGCAATCCCCGCACCATCGAGGCACTTGGCCGCGCCGACGTCCTCTGTTTCGACAAGACCGGCACCCTGACCGAAGGCACCCTGGAGCTCTCCGGCGTCAGCGTGGGCGAGCGCGCCGTCCCCCTCGACCAGCTCGACACCCCCCACAAGGAAGTCCTCGCCGCCGCACTGCGCGCCACACCGCCCGCCCGTCAGTCCGAACCGATGGCCCACCAGACCGACCGGGCGATCGTCGACGGCGCCCACCGGGCAAAGATCACCACCCGCACCGGCGCGCCCCGTTGGCGGCGCACCGACGCCCTCGCCTTCGAGCCGGCCAGGGCGTACCACGCCACCGTCGGCCACACCGGCCGCGGTGTCCTGCTCAGCGTCAAGGGGGCCCCCGAAAACGTCATCAGCCGATGTACGGGGCATCGGAAGCCGGACGGGCCGGTGACTCTCGACGCATCAGCCAGGCGAGCCCTGGCCGAAGCCGCCGAGGAACTCGCTGCAGCCGGCCAACGGGTTCTGGCCGTGGCGGAACGCAGCATGAAGTCCGGTGCGGACCTCACCGACGAAGCCGTACAGGGCCTGGAATTCCTCGGGTTCCTCACGCTGGGCGACCCGGTACGCACCAGCGCCGCGCCCGCGACGGCACGCCTGCGCGAGGCCGGCGTGCACACCGTGATGCTCACCGGCGACCACCCCGCCACCGCCGACGCCATCGCCTCCGCCATCAGCGAGGAGTTCGCGGAGCCCAAGGTGTGCACCGGGACGGAGATTGACGTACTCGATGACGACGCGCTGGACGAACTGCTGCCCACCGTCGATGTCATCGCTCGCTGCAGCCCCAGTCACAAGGTCCGGATCGTCCAGGCCTACCAGCGCATCGGCCGAGTCGTGGCCATGACCGGCGACGGAGCCAACGACGCTCCCGCCATCCGACTGGCCGACGTCGGCATCGCGCTCGGGCGCCGTGGCACCCCTGCCGCGACCGCGGCCGCGGATCTGGTCGTTACCGACGACCGGCTGGAGACCATCGTCTCCGCCCTCATGGAGGGCAGGGCCATGTGGACCACCGTCCGTGCGGCCCTCGCCATTCTCATCGGCGGGAACCTCGGCGAGGTCACCTTCAGCGTCCTGGCCTCCGCACTCACCGGCACCACCCCGCTGAACGCACGTCAGATCATGCTCGTGAACCTCCTCACCGACCTCGCGCCCTCGCTCGCCATCGCGGTCCGCGAGCCGTCCGGCCAGACCGGCGAGCGCCTCCTCGCCGAAGGCCCCCACCGTTCCCTGGGCACCGCCCTCACCCGAGAGATGCTGCTGCGAGGCGTCATCACCGCCCTCGGCGCCGGCCTGGCCTGGACCGCGGCCCGCCGCACGGGCCGCGGCCGGCGCGCGTCGACCGTCGCCCTCGCCGCGGTCGTCGGCACCCAACTCGCCCAGACCCTCACCACCGGCGGCACCGACCGCAACGTCCTGGTGGCCGGACTCGGCTCCGCGGCCGTCCTCGCCGCCATCATCCAGACACCCGGTATCAGCCAGTTCTTCGGCTGCACCCCGCTAGGGCCGGTCGCCTGGGGCATCGCCCTGGGCGCGATCATCACCGCACCCCTCCTCGGCCACTTCCTCCGACCCCTGATCACCTCACGCCTCACACCGGCCATCGAGAAGTGAGATCTGAAAGCCCCTCCACCCACTGGGCAACGAACCGCGAGCGCCAGGGCCTGCTCCCACGGCACGGCACTCCTCCACACGGTGGATCTCCCTGGGCGGCTCCTCCGCCGCACGGGGGAAGCGGATCCTGCGCAAGCCTGAGCCCTGCGCGCCGCGGGTCCAGAACAGTGAGCCCATGGCGATAGGGCGCCGGCCCTTTCGTCTCTTGCTGGCAGTCAACTGTGTTGAGGACGATGAGGGATCATCCGTGACGTTTGTGCTGATGTCGTTCCCGGCGTTCGCCTCTCTGCTGGTCTTGTTCGCCCTGGTGGAGAGCGCATGGCGAAAGTTCACGGGGCTGGGCTTGATCCCGTGGCTGCGCAGGCGCACGGGACAGTCGTTGTCACATATCGCCTTCGATGAATTCACGGCGGTCGTGAACGGCAACAAGACGGTGGAGCTGGAGCAGCGGAGGGTGGAACTGCTGCGGCGGGACGACGAGAGCGACGGTGCGCCGCCCCGCTCCAGCATTGACCTCACCAAGGGCACGGCGTTCATCGTGTTGCCAGAGGAGGCGGATGGCCCGTGCGCTCAGGGGCGCGCTCGTGGGGGCCGGCTGTGAGACGCCAACGGAAGGCAAGAGGTGCGGAATTGTCCATGCTGTGGGGGCGCATCGCGTGTGGGTGGGCGGCCGCGTTCGCCGGGTTGCATTTCTACTGGGCGGTCGGCGGTGAGGTGTGGCTGAGCGTCTCCGCCGGTCCGCTGGCCACCGAGCGCCCACTGTGGTTCGTCGTCACCGGTTTGTGGGGGGTGGGTGCGCTCTGCCTCCTCGGCGCCCTGCTGGCATGGCTGCTTGCCCGGTCCAGGCTTCGGGGTGTTCCCGCTCTGCTGGCAAGGTGGCTGGGGTGGGGCGTCAGTGCCCTCCTACTGGTCCGGGGCATCGGTATCGAGGTGCTGCTGTTGACCGACACGACGCACCTGGCCACCTCGGTGAGCGTGGGGCAGCGAGCCTGGACGCTGGCCCTCTGGAACCCCTGGTTCATCGCCGGAGGACTGGCCTTCGGCCTCACCGCCCTTCGGTCCAGCAGGTATACCGGCGCAGCAGCGCCACGCCCGTCCAGCAGCTGATTGCTTCGCCAGTCAGCCGGCCAGTCAGTCAGCCACCAGTCAGCCGGCCGGCCGGCCAGCCAGCCAGTCAGCCAGCCGGCCCACAGCCACTCACACGCGGTAGGTCACACGGCATCAGACAGGGGGCTCCCCAACTCGGGCTCCGGCATTGGCCGCCGCCGTCAGGGCTGTTGCCGGCCTCAGCTCGACGGGCCGTGGATCCGGCGGTGGGTCAGCGCCCACCAGACCTCCGCCAGGTCGGCCGGATCGCGCAGGCTGGTCCCGGTGATCTCCTCGAAGCGCCGGAGCCGGTTGCGCAGCGTGTTGGGGTGGACGTACAGGGCGCGCGCGGCGGCCTCGAGCCGCATCCCCTGCCGTAGATAGGCGGCGACGGCCTCCTCCAACTGGGCGCCGTCCTCGCCCCGTTCGGCCAGCGGCGCCAGGCGCAGCCGGACCAGCTGTTCGCCCACGGCCGGCAGCGCCACGACCGTGGCCCGCAGCCCCAGTTCCTCGTGGGTGAACACCCCGACGAGCCCGGAGCCGACCGCTGCGCGGAGCGCCTGGGTGGCCCGGACGAACTCCGTGGCGAGCCTGGACGCGGGCGCCGGGGCGCCCACCCCCACCACCAGACCGCGGCACAGCCCCTCGGGACGCGCCGCCAGCAGCCCCGCCACCTCCCCGTCCACCGTCGTGACCAGTGGCTTCCCCGAGGCGTCCAGGGCGAGCCAGGGGCGCAGCAGATCGATGGTGTGGGCGAGGGCGCCGTCGGCGGAGTCGGGGTGCCCGGGCCCGTGCGGGGCCGGGCCGGGGGCCGGGGGACAGGCCGGGCCGTCGGGCCCGGGAGGGCCGGGCAGCCGGGCCCGGAACGGGAGGCGCAGCGCGGTCCGGTCGTAGGCGCCGTCCAGCTCCCCGTCCTGCGGCCGGCCGTCGGCATCGATCTCGGACCACCGCGCCTCGCCGAGCAGCAGTGCGCGGACCAGCGCCGCCCGCCGACGGTCGGTCACCGTTCTTCGCTGGAGGTCGGTGCGGCAACCGCGGACGATGCGCAAGGTGGTCGCGGCCGCCCAGGCGCGGAGCGTCTCGGCGATCGGCAGCAGGTCTTCGGCGGTGCCCTGCCGGGCCGCCATCTCCTCGCCGAACCGCCGCCAGACGATGTCCGAGCCGATCCGGTAGGCGGAGATGATGTCCTCGACGGGCACGGAGCGGGCCAGCGCGGTCACTTCGGCGAGGTGCCCGGCCGGGAGGTCGTACGCCGGGCCGCTGCCGTGCACCGTGCCCTGGGGTGAGCGGTGCGCCTCGCCGGCCCAGCGCTGCACCAGCGACAGGCCGTTGCGCAGCGACACCGTCACCCGCGGCCGGAGCTGGTCCGCCGGGACCGCCGCGTAGGAGGGGAGTTGGGCCCGGAGGGCGTGGATGACCTCGTCGGTGAGGGCGTCGAGCCCGGCATGCAGTGCGGCAACGGCCCCCGGCACCCTTGTGGAAGTCTCCACCCGTCCCCTCCCGACTCGGTGTCTTTCCCCATGGCGAAAGCGATCATTCGTCGCCATGCTACGAGGAAGCCGCCCGAACCCCTACAGATGTTTGATCTATGGACGACTTCTGTGCCGTCGTCAGGATGGATCCATCGGGGACCGGTAGGCGGCCCGCTTTCCCCAACACCCCCGCACCCCCGCACCCCCCAAGGAATTCCATGGCCGTTTCCTGGCGCCGTATCGCCGTGCCCGCCGCCGCGGTCGGCGTACTCGTCCCCGCCGCCCTCGGCACCCACGCCCTGCTCTCCGATTCCCACGACCCGGGCACGCCCCCGGCCGGTATACGGGCCGCCGGGTCTGCTGACCCGGACGTCGCGCCGGACGACGGTGCCGGAGCCCCCGGCCCGGAGGGCGCCGTCGTCGCCAAGCCGTCCAACGCGCCCGCCGGCGCCGGCCGTTCGGCTTCCGTACAGCTCTCGTCCTACGACGCCCGGCGCAAGCAGGCGGTGCTCAAGCCGTCCGCCGGCAAGACCGTGCGCACGGGCGATGTCATCGCCGCCGCGCCCAACCGGCACGCCCCTTCGGGCGCGCTGTTCAAGGTGGGCAAGGTCACCGGCTCCCGCGGCGGCGAGGTCCGGGTGACCACCGTCCCGGCCACGCTCCCGGAGCTGCTCGGCGACCAGAAGGTGGACCGGCGCGCGGCACTGCGGCCCGGCGAACTCACCGTCAAGCCGCTGTCGTCCGGCGTCAGCGTCCGCACCCCCTCCGCCGGCACCGGCCCGGCCACCCCGTCCGACGGTACGAGCACGCCGTCCGGCGAGCCGAGCACGCCCGCCGGCGACGGCCCCGACGCGTCCGCCGGAGCCTCGCCGAGCCCGTCGGCCTCCGCCTCCGGAACGCCGCGCAGCGGGCTCACCGGCACCGGCGCGGCCGCCACCTCCACGGGCGGTGCGCTGCCGCCCGAGGCGCGGAAGGGGCTCACCACCCTGCGCCTGGGCGTCAACGTGCCGCTGCCCAAGGGCGTGGAAGCCACCGGTAAGTCTCCCGCCCGGCTCTCCGGCGAGGTGGCGTTCCGGCCGGAGCTGATCTTCCAGTACGACAAGCGCGGCGGACTGAACCTGCTGCCGGAGCGCGCGGCCATCGGGCTCGGCGGCTCCTACTCCTACGGCTGGCAGGTGCACGGCAAGGTGCGCGGCACCGCCGACACCGGGCAGGTCTCGGTGCCACTGGCCGCGGTCACCGGGCGGCACGTCTTCTGGGTCGGTCCGGTTCCCGTCGTGGTCAGCACCGAGGTGACCTTCACCTACCGTTTCACCGCCGGCGGGCGCATCGTGCTCGACGCCGACCAGCGCACTTCCGGCTCGTTCGCCGTCGGCGCGAAGTACGACCGCGGGCACGGCTGGCAGCCGCTCCACGAGGCCCAGCAGCAGACCAAGGGCGGCACGCCCCGGGTCGAGGGCGCGGCCACCGCGACGGCCCGCGTCGGCGCACATGCCCAGGTGTTCCTCTACGACACCGCGGGGGTCGGCGGCGACCTGTCCGTCCACCTCACCGGGCGGGCCGCGGCGGCCACCGGCGGCGGCGCCCCGGCGTGGGCGCTCAGCGCGGGCTACGACCTGCAAACCCAACTCATGCTGCAACTGAAGGTCTTCGGCATCCAGATCGTCGACCTCAGGACCACGCCGTTCGCCCTGCACGACGAGCGCAAGCTCTTCGGCCACGGAAAGCTGCCGCCCGCCTGAGCCACCGCTCCCACGACGCCCTGACCGCGACGGCGCCCGCAGCTGTCAACCCTGACGATCGTCAAGGTCCGATGTTGCCGTTCGGCCCGGGTTCTCGATCGTTCGCGCTTCTACGTTCGGGCTCATGGAACGAGAACCGCGAAGGAAGATCCGGGCCGGTCGGCTGCTGGGTGCGTGGGGCGTCCTGGGTGTAGGTGCAGGGAATGTCATTCGGCTGTCCCCGGGTGGGCGGCGAGGCTGGCGCGGTCGAGGTCGCGGGTGGAGCTTCGGCGTCCGCGTACCGGTCGGTGACCGGGGCGGTGGCCGGCACCGCGAGCGAGCGGCTGTACTGGTGGGTGCGGGACGGGCTGGGCTGAGCCAAGGCGGTCCCGGGCGCGGGCCGGCGGTGCGCGCCGGGGCTGGTACGGCAGGGCCTCTTCGTCGGCCACCCAGAGGCAGGGCGGCGCGTGTCTCAGCGGCGTGGCAATGTCGGGTCATTCGGTGGGGCGTGGGTCGATCTGTGAGGTGGCCGTCGCCAGTCGGTGCAGGCGCTTGTAGTAGCGGAGCTCTTCCGCGTCGATGAGAAGGGGCAGGACCTGGTCGAGTTCGGTGATGCAGTCGCGCAGTGTGCGGAGGCGCTTCGCATCGAGGGACCCGCCGTTGTTGCGCCACGTCGTCACGCAGCCGGCGATGTCCGCGTCCAGCATCACCAGGTCGATGCCGTCCAGGTCGACGCCGCGCAGTCCGGCGGGGAACTCCGCCTCCAGGTGCTCCTGCCACAGACGGGCCACGACGGCTTCGTACTTGCGCTCTTCGCTCATGGGGATCATCCTCCTGCACGCGCTCTTGGCTCGGCCAGCACCACATTCCACCTGGCCGAACGGCCGGAGGTCAGCGTCCGTGCGGACGGTGGGCGTCCGGGACGGGCGTGGGCCGGCACAGCGGGTGCGGCCAGGGTGGCCAGCAGGGCCGTGCCACGGATCAGAACGTCGCGTCGGTGCATCTCCTCTTGCCTTTCGCTGCTGCGGGTGGACGGCGGGCAGGTGGCCGGTGGCCGTTGGCGTCACCGACCCGGCTACGGATGCGCCGGGCCGGGCCGGCGCCGAGGGAGGAGGTACGGTCAGCCGGCGGGCGGCTGCTGGATCTCGGCGGCGGTCAGGACGTGGCCGCCGATGCCCCAGCCGCCGTCGGGCACCTCCTCGACGAGCACCAGGGTGGTGGCACGGGCACGTTCGCCGTAGATCTCGGCGTACAGATCGGTGGTGCGGGTGATGAGCTGCGCCTTCTGCTTCTCGGTGAGGGTGCCTGCGGGGACCTTGAAGTTCGCGTACGGCATCGAGTGCGCTCCTGCGGGGGCGGGGGTTTCGGACGGTGGATCGCGGCGTCGTGCGCTCGCCGCCCTCCCACCCTCACCCGGTCCGCGGGCGGCAGCCAGGCTGTGCGCACCCTGGGGTTGCCGTCCCCTGGTTCGCCCGGGGCGGATGCGGAACGATGCGGGCATGGACCTTCCCGAACTCGCCGCGTTCCTCACGTCCCGGCGTGCGCGGATCCGGCCGTCCGACGTCGGTCTGCCCGCCGGGCCCCGACGCCGGGTACCCGGGCTGCGGCGGGAGGAGGTGGCTCTGCTCGCGGGCCTGTCGGCCGACTACTACACCGAGCTGGAGCGCGGACGCGGCGCCCAGCCGTCGGCGCAGGTCCTGGCCGCCCTCGCCCGTGCGCTGCGCCTCGGCGGTGACGAGCGCGACCATCTGTTCCACCTCGCCGAGCGTCCCGTGCCTCCGGCCGCGGGCGGCCTGACCGCGCACATCACGCCGGGGCTGCTGGCGCTCCTTGACCGGCTCGCGGCGACTCCCGCGCAGATCATCACCGACCTGCACCAGACCCTCGTACAGAACGAGGCGGCCATCGCGCTCGTGGGCCGGCAGCCGACCGGGCGCGGGGCCAGGGCGAGCTTCATCCACCGCTGGTTCACCGATCCCGCTTCCCGCGCGCTCTACCCGTCGGACGAACACCCCCATCAATCCCGGGTGTTCGTCGCCGACCTGCGGGCCGTTGCCGCCCGGCGCGGCCGGGATGCCGACGTGGACGCTCTGGTGGGCGGGTTGCGGCGGCGCAGCGACGAGTTCGCCGCGCTGTGGGACACCCATGACGTCGGCCTGCGCCGGTCGGACCGCAAGCGCATCGTCCATCCGGCCCTCGGTGTCATCGCGGTGGACTGCAACAGCCTGTTCAGCGAGGACGGACGCCAGCGCCTACTTGTGGTTCACCGCCCCGCCCGGCACCGAAGCCGCCGCGCAGCTGGAACTGCTCTCCGTCATCGGTACCCAGGACATGGCGCCGGGGCCCGCGGCGGCGCCGCACTGATCGAGCCGGGCGGGATACGGGCATGGCCGCATCCCCATACGGGCAGCGCTGGACGATCGAGCAGTAGTCCAACGCCGGCCAGGCCGTGTGGATTTCGCTGTCCTGCCGGCAGCGGGGCTCGCGCGGTTCGGACGTGGAGTCTCAGAACTCGTGGCCCGCACCGTCGAGCACCTGTGGGAGCGGTCCCGGGCCACCGCGCAGAGAGACGAGCCGCGCCAGGGGCCATCGCAGCGGCCATGCGGCGCACGGTCGAGCTGTGGAACGAGCACGGCCTCGTCATGCGTACGGCGATCGACCTGTCGTTGACCGTGCCGGAGATCGGCGAACTGTGGAACCACACGGCTGACCTGTTCATCACGGGAACCTGCACAAGGCATCCGCGACCTGCGAACACATCTGGCTGACCAGCGCCGGCCTGACTACCTGAGCCATCCGGCATGGACGGTGCAGCGATGCAGCCATGGACGGTGCAGCGGCGCAGCGCAGAACCCCGTGATGCTGGGCCCTCCGCCAGGAGGCGGCCCAGCCGCGGCGTGCCCGGGCCAACACTACTCCCCAACGACTACTCCCCAACGCCCTTGACCGCATTGCCCGTTCGACACCATCTCAGGGGTCGCCGTGCCCGCCGGCCCGAACGGCGACGGGGTGCTTCCGTGGATGCCCGGGTGCAGGGGTCCGCTCGGACCGCTCCTGTCGCTCCCACCTCTCCCGAGCGGCTCCCGGTCGCGAGCAGTGCGGCGCTGACGAGCGTGGCGAGCAGGTCGATGTCGGAACCCGATTCGAGTCGGACCGTGATCCAGTCAGACGCTGGGGGCAGCTTGAGGGCGCTGGACCTCTGCAGTGCCGGGCGCAGCCTGTCGATCATGCCGGGCAGATGTAGTCGACACTTGTCGTTTGCCCTCCATCGGCCGTCCACGGCGCCGTCAGCCACCGGGATCAGGCTGGAAATTCGAGGAAGCCGAGATGTTCAGCGCCGCGTACGTGATGGGAAACCGTCGAACCGACCTGCGGCCGGCACAGGGGGCGGTCGCAGGCCGGTCCCGCGGGCACCCAATCACCTCACGCATGAGACCCCTTCGTCACCGGCGGCGTCGCCCCGTACACCGTCACGACCATCGTCAGCCAGGCAGGCTCTCGCGATGGGCCCGGGCCGTGGCCATCAGGTCGTCCAACGCGGCCCGGGTCTGGACGAGTTCGTCGATGCACTCGGAGAGCCTGTTGCGCTCCTGCGCCATCCGCTCCAGAGCGGCGTCGGAGCTGGCCTCGCTCGGTGTGTCCACGCAGGGCAGCAGCTCGGAAATCGTCCGACTGGACAGACCTGCTGCGTACAGGCGTTGGATGAATCGCACCCGCTCCACCTCGGCCTGCGTGTAATGCCGCTGCCCACTGGCGCTACGGCTGCTGGTCAGCAGCCCCTGCTCCTCGTAGTAGCGCAGCGACCGGACGCTGACGTCGGTGCGCGCCGCGAGCTCGCCGATCCGCACGACTGCCTCCCCTGGTGAACCACGTCACACCGCTTGCCTCTGACATTGATGTCAGGTTTTAGCGTAGCGCCGTGCCCGGGGTCCGGGCACGCGATGCACAGGCGGAGGAGCCCGACGTGACCTCGTTGTTCAGCAGCTACCGATTCGGCGAACTGACCCTGCCCAACCGGATGGTGATGGCCCCGATGACCCGTGGCAGGGCCGCGGCCGGCGGCCTTGCCACACCGTCCATGGCGACGTACTACGCGCAGCGCGCGACGGCCGGACTGATCGTGTCCGAGGGCGTGCAGCCCAGCCTCGTCGGGCAGTCCAACCCGGGTACGCCCGGACTGCACACCGAGGAGCAGGCCGCCTCCTGGCGTGCCGTGACCGACGCCGTGCACATCAATGGCGGGCGGATCTTCGCCCAGATCATGCACGGCGGCCGCGTCTCGCACCCCGACACGACCGGCTTCCAGCCCGTCGGCCCGTCGGCGATCGCCGCAGTGGGCGACGTCTTCACCCCGACCGGCCCGCAGCCCGCACCCATGCCCCGCGCACTGGCCACCACCGAGGTGCCCGAGCACGCCCACGCGTACGCCGAGGCGGCTCGCCGCGCGATCGACGCGGGCTTCGACGGAGTCGAACTGCACGGCGCCAACGGCTACTTGATCTCCCAGTTCCTCTCCTCCAACGCCAACCGCCGCACGGACCGCTACGGCGGCACGATCGCGGGCCGGATCCGGTTCGCCGTGGAGGCCGTGGCCGCGACGGTGGACGCGATCGGCGCGGCCAGGACGGGCATCCGCCTCTCCCCGGGGGGCGGCTTCTGGGGCGTCGAGGAGACCGACGCACTCGCCCTCAATACCGCATTGCTGACCGAACTGGCCCCGCTCCAACTCGCCTACGTCCACCTGGAGATGACCACGGACGAGGAGGTGCTCCTGGGTCTGCGCCGCGCCTGGCCCGGCACGCTGATCGTCAATCCGGTCCTCCCGATGGGCCCCAAGCAGACCGGCCGCGAGGAAGCCGACCACTGGCTGGGCCTGGGCGCCGACCTGATCAGTTTCGGCCGCGGCTTTCTGGCCAATCCCGACCTCGTCGAACGCCTCCGCCTCGGCCTGCCGATCGCTCCCGTCGACGAGACCACGTACTACCAGGGCGGCGACGCCGGCTACCTCACCTATCCGGCCTATCAACACACGGCCTGACGCCCGCGTGGCGGCCCACGCCCGCGCTGAGGTGAACCGGCCGAGCCGTCCACCACCGCGGTGCCGCGCCGCCGAAGGTTGGTGACGTGCCGCGTCGTGCAAGGTGAGCGCCGACTGTTCCGTCGTACAGGATGGACTCCATGAGTGCTCTCTTCGATCTCCCTGAGCCCCGTCCGGTTTTGCCTGGCGAATACCCGCTGTGGGACGAGGCTCTTGCCGTCGTCAATCGGGACCTTGGGGCGACATTGCCGGACCAAGAACCCCTGCAATTGCTCGGACTTCCCTCGGACGACGAGAACGTGGCCGAGTACGTCTACGTAGCCCTGGCCAACGGCGAATGGCACGGCAACGTCGTGGATCCGGCCTCGGCGGACGACCCTGTCCTCGCGCTGTGGGCCATCACCGACGCCGCACAGGAGACGGTCACCGAGTGTCTCTGGCAGGCATGGCCCGTGTGCGACGAGCACGACCTCGGCATGCATCCGCGTGCGGCGGACGGGCGGCTCTCCTGGTGGTGTGCGGGCGGGAACGTCCGGCGCGAACCGGCTCACATACGGGCGGCTGTGGGCGACCTCGCCGGCCTGGTCCGCCCGCGCCGGCCCCACCGCCCTCGGCGTGACGGCTGACGCGCGCCCTCAGCCTGCCGACGACAGCGTCTGTCTTGTGGTGCGCGGTGCGGGACGGGATCGCGCCGGCGAGCTGGTTGATCGTGAAGGGGTGGCCCATGTTGTGCCGCCTCTCCAACGCCGTCCGCCGGGCGATCCCGACCAACGTCACGCTTGGACTTCCTCGACCGGCGAGATCGCTGCCGTGGCGCCGGTGGGGGTGGCGTGGCTTGACCACGAGGCCTTCACCGATGGCGTCGAGGGTGAGCCCATGGGGCTCACCCGCGGTATGCGATCACCTCGCGCTGAGTGCCGACGGCACCCGCCGGGGACCGCCGACCGTGATGCGCCCGTGAGGATTCCCGTTCCGGGGGAGGGGTGTCAGGGGCACTCCAGCTCGCCCAGGGTGGCGGACGCCGCACGGACGCCGCACGGGCGGGGCGTCGGAGCCTCCTCTGTCGTGGTCGTGATCAGTGTTGGGGATGGGGCGTGGAGTGGAACAGGGGGCGCCGCCGCTTGGGCGTAGTGCCGGGAAGGGCACGGCCGACCTCGACCCGCATTCTGATGGCGTGGTATACCTCCACCACCCCGAGGACGATGGCCATGATGCCCGTCACCAGGGTGAGCGCCGCGATCGAGGCGAACGGCGCAATGATCATCACGATGCCCGCCAGCATGCCGATGATTCCCGAGAACATCATCCAGCCCCGCGCCGGCATGGCCGGGGCGGAGGCCGCCGTGGCCGTCACCATGACGCCGCGCAACAGCCAGCCGAAGCCGATCCACAAGGCGAGCAGCAGGATCGACTGCAAGGTGCCACGGAAGCAGATCAGTCCGAGCAGGACGGAGACCGCTCCCGCGAGGAAATGCAGTGCCCGAAGATGTGTGGGAACGTGCGTGCCGAACGCGGCGGCCAGTTGGAAGGCCCCGACGAGCAGCAGGTAGATGCCGAAGAGCACACCGATGACCTGCAGCGTCCCCTTCGGCCAGGCAAGAATCACCACGCCCAGAGCGATGGCGGCCACGCCCGCGGTGAGCGCGATCTGCCAGCCCGCGTTCGCCAGGGCGCCCAGGGTTTCGGTGGCGGACGCTCCTTGGGGCTCGGTGCCCTCCGGGCGCGGAGGGCCGGTGCGGCCGGTGCCTGAGGTGGAATCGGAGGGAGAGGCCATTCCAGATCACCCTTCCAGAGACAATGGGGTCGGATGTGGTCGTAACCATCGTCACCCGTTCGGCCCGCGAGCGCCCGGCAAGGACGGAGGGGGCATCGGTGGTGACCTGCCCTCGCGAGCACCTTTGCCTGATGGCTGTCCTGTTTGCCCGATGGCTGTCCCGAAACGGGTAGTCGCCGGTGTGCTTGCCGGTGATCGCCGGGACGGCACGGGACGGGACGAGACGGGCCGTCGGGCGCCGTACCCGCAGGCCCCGCTGACCGAAGCAGGCTGTGGGTGGGAGGGCAGGCCCCGACCGTAGGCCTCGCCTAGGCCTGGGCGGTTCCGAGTGCGTTGCGTAGGAACGACGTTGCCTGGTCGATGGCTCCGCGGGCGGCTTTGGACTGACTCAGCGAGTTGAGCAGCATGAAGTCGTGGACCGTGCCGTCGTAGCGCACCGTGGTCACCGGGACGTTGGCTGCCCGGAGCTTGGCGGCGTATGCCTCGCCCTCATCGCGCAGCACGTCGGCCTCGTCGACGATCAGCAGAGCGGGCGGCAGACCGGAGAGTTGCTCGATGGTGGCCTGGTTGGGAGAGGCGGTGATCTCCGCGCGTTGGTCCGGGTCGGTGGTGTAGGCGTCCCAGAACCATTCCATCAGCTTGCGGCTGAGGTAGTAGCCGGTGGCGAATTGGTCGTAGGAGCCGGTGTTCATGGCCGCGTCCGTGACCGGGTAGTACATCGACTGCTGTACGAACGTGACGTCACCGCGCTCCTTGGCCATGAGGGCGAGTGCGGCGGTCATGTTCCCCCCGACCGATTCCCCGGCCACTGCCATGCGCTGTGCGTCCAGTCCCCTGGACGCTCCCTCGCGGACGAGCCACTGCGCGGTGGCATAGCCCTGCTCGATGGCCACCGGGTAGTGGGCCTCGGGCGACGGTGTGTACTCCACGAAGGCCACTGCCGCACGGGCGCCGACCGCCAACTCGCGTACCAGGCGGTCGTGAGTGGCGGCATTGCCCAGTACCCAGCCACCGCCGTGCATGTACAACACCACGGGCAGGGTTCCGGTGGCTCCTTGCGGCTTGACGATGCGTACCCGTACATCGCCCACGGCTGCCGGCACGGTGACCCACTCCTCGTCGACCGGCAGCTTGTCGACCGGCGCGGCCTGGAGGTCGTCGAGCACCTTGCGCGCTGCGGTGGGATCCAGTTCGTACAGGAACGGATGGTGCGATGTTGCGTCGGCGAGCTCCTGAGCCTCGGGCTCCAGGACGACGGAGGCGGTTCGACCAGCCATGGGAATGCTCCCTGGGAAATCCGAGAAGCGCATGATGAAGCGCATGATGACCAGCGCGGGGCGCCGAAGAGCGCCACGCCGCGCTGCGCTCGGGCTGCGGGGCGGTCGGCAGAGCCTCCGCCCTTGTGCAAGCCATGATGGGCATACGTGCCCATTGTATTTGGCCGTCCTCCACAGATGCATTCCAGGGAACCGCCCGGCCTGGCCCACAGCGGCCGGCTGCACGCAACGCCACCGGGATGCCCAGGAGCGCACCGTCCGCGTGCGCCGCGCACCGCACCGTCGCAGTCTGGACGCATGACCTGTCTGTGCGACGCGACGAAAGGTGACCCATGAAGCTCGCAGTCATCGGTGGTACCGGCCTGATCGGATCGCGGGTCGTGAAAAGGCTGAACGCGGCCGGGCACGAGGCCGTGCCGCACTCGCAGTCCACAGGCGTCGACGTGATCACCGGGCAGGGCCTGGCGGAGGCGGTGGCCGACGCCGACGTCCTCGTCAACCTGACGAATTCTCCGACCTTCGACGACGCCTCACCAGCGTTCTTCCAGACCTCGATGGACAACATTCTGGCCGCCGCCCGGAAGGGCGGGGTGGGCCACGTGGTCATCCTTTCGATCGTCGGCGCGGACCAGGTGACCGACCTCGACTACTACCGGGCCAAGGTCCTGCAGGAAGACCTCCTCAAAGCCGGGCCGATCCCGTACTCGATCGTCCGCGCCACCCAGTTCATGGAGTTCATGGACGCGGTCCTGTCCTGGACCACCGAGGGCGACACCGTTCGCCTGCCCACCACTCCGCTCCAGCCGATCGCCGCCCAGGACGTCGCCGACGCCGTCGCCGACGTCGCTGTCGGCGCCCCGTTGAACGGCACCCTCGCCATCGCCGGGCCCGATGTCCTCCCCCTCGACGAACTCGGCCGGATCACCCTCAACGCCCATCCCGACGGCCGCACGGTCGTCACCGACGACACCGCCGGCATGTTCGCCGCAGTGCGGGGCGACGCTCTGATCGCCAAGGGTGACGCCCGTATCGCCCCCACCCACTACAGCGACTGGCTCTCCTGAACCAGCCGGCCCACAACGGGAGGCCTCACCATGTCGAACGACGAGCCGGCAGCAGACGGCCAGGAGAGCCCACCGCGCTCGGAAGCATGCAAGACGGCGCTCACTGTGCTGCAGTCGGTGAAACCGCCGTCCGTTCCGGAGGGGGCAGAGGCGATGACCGTCCTCATCGAGTTCCCTCCCGGGGACCCCGGCACCCCTCCGCACCGGCACTCGGGACCCGCTTTCGGCTACATGCTGGAGGGCGAGATGCTCTTCGAGCTGGAAGGCGAGCCGGAACGGGTGATCAAGGCCGGGGAGACCTTCTGGGAGCCGGGCGGTGATGTCATCCACTACCAGGACGGGAACAACCGGTCGGACTCCTGGAGCCGCTTTCTCGTCACCATGATGTGTGCGCCGGGTCAGCCCATGCTCACCCTGGTCGACGACGAAGAGCTGGCCCAGCGTCAACACCTGCGAGCTCCCCGTCCAGGCACCTGATCCGCCGTTGATGCCGGATCTGAATGTCCAACGCTCGGCAGATCCCGCGATCCGCACCTCGCCCGCGTCCGCGTAGTAAACAACGACCGCCCCGGCCGAAGACGGCTGGCTGTATTCGCCGTACGCCAGCAACCCCGGGACGGAGAGCGCCCGTTCAGTCGATGACGGCGGTTGCTTCGATCTCGACCAGGTGGTCGGGTACGTCCAGTGCCGCGACGCCCAGCAGCGTGGCCGGCGCTACCGGAGTGATCCCAAGTATCGCGGCCGCCCGGGTGATCCCCTCCATGAGCTGGGGCATCTTGTCGGGGGTCCAGTCGACGACGTAGAAGGTCAGTTTTGCCACGTTGTCGAAGGAGGCATCTACCTCGGCCAGGGCGGTACCGACGTTGAGCAAGCACTGCTCGACCTGAGCGGCGAGGTCACCCTCGCCGACGATGACCCCATCGGCATCCCAGGCGACCTGCCCGGCGATGTGGACCAGCTTCGACCCGGTCGCGATCGACACCTGCCGGTAGGCGTCGATTTCCGGCAGTCCGTTGGGATTCACCAAGGTGATGGCCATGCTGTCTACCTCCACTGCTTTGAGGGCCGCTCTCTTGCGGTTACTCAGGAACCGTAGGAGAGTGGCGGCTGACATGGAAGAACGCACTTTTTGGTGACTGGGGAACCTGATGGTGACCAAGCAGTTCAGCGGCTCGTCCGAGGATGCGGACCTCAGGCGGGCGGACTCTCTGGCGCGGGAGATCTTTTCGGACGTGGCCAACAAGTGGGCGCTCCTGATCATCGAGTCTCTTGGTGAACGCACCCTGCGCTTCAGCGAGTTGCGGAACGCCATCGAGGGGGTCAGCCACAAGATGCTCACCCAGAACCTGCGCATGCTGGAGCGCAACGGTCTGATCGAGCGGACAGTGCACCCCGTCGTGCCGCCGCGGGTCGAGTACACCCTCACCGAGCCGGGTCAGGCCTTGCGGGTGACGATCGACGGACTGTGCGACTGGACCCACCGGTACCTCGGTCACATCGAGACCTCCCGCCACCGCTTCGACGCCTGACGGGTTGCGGACGCGCTTGCCGCGCGGCCGCGAAGGGACGCAGTCGCAGGCACGTTCCGTCGCTGGCCGGCTGCCAGTTCACCGCAGGTCGTCCGATCTGCCGCGTCATCTCCGCATGGTCGGCGGAAGCAACCCCTCCGGGTGTGCGGCGGTCCTACCAGGCGTCGTGCTTACAGGCCAACCACAGTCGACTCATACGGGTAAACCGACTGGAAAGGGCGTACTCCATGGTGCTCGATCCCCGTTTCTGCCTGGACGTTCCGAAGGGTTTCGACGACTCGGACGCTGAGACCGGGGTGCATCCCATGGCCAGGAAACTGTTCCCGGCCACCACTGCCGCGGACGCCTTCAAGAAAGCCCATGAGTGGCTGCGGGCACATCGAATCCGCCTGGCAGACGTGTCGTGGGATTTCTTCCACGACGAGGACGAGCCCTACTGCCTGAGCCTCTATTTCACCTTCGAGCTGGATCCCGAAGACACCTGACCGCGACAGATCGATCTCTGTGGCCCTCTCCGTACGTCAACTACGCACGCCCGCTATCCGAGACGGTCGGCCCAGTCCTCCGGGACCCGTCCGGCGGGGCCGGGGGTGGGCTGATCGACCGGGTGGCTCTCAGGAGGGGCCAGGGGCGGGCCCGAGGCGTACATCTCCGAGGTCTCGTAGTCGTAGAACCAGGTTTCGCCCGGTTCGAAGCTGCGGATCACAGGATGCCCGGTGGCCCGTGAGTGTGCCGTCGCGTGCTTGGCGGGCGAGTCGTCGCAACAGCCGATGTGGCCGCACTGTGCGCAACGTCGCAGGTGGAACCACCAGCCGCCGGCGGCGTCGCATTCGGCGCAGCCGGTTCCGCTCGGTGGGACCGAGGGGTCGATTCCGTCGGGAGAACTCATGACGGCTCCTGTGGGGGATGGGGGTCGGAGGAGGTCAGCGGGAGGCGTACCTGGAAGCGTGTGTCGCCGGGGACGGAGTGGAACCGCAGGTCTCCCTTGTGTTTGTTGACGATGATGCGCCATGAGATGTCCAGGCCGAGACCCGTGCCCTCACCCACCGGTTTGGTGGTGAAGAAGGGGTCGAAGACGCGATCGCGGAACTCTGCGGGAATTCCTGGACCGGTGTCGCGGAATTCGACGAGTAGATGGTCGCCGTCCCGCGCGGTTCGGATGGTCAACGTGCCGTCGGCGCCCGTGCTGTTCATCGCCGAGACGGCATTGTCGATCAGGTTCGTCCATACCTGGTTGAGCTCGCTGGGATAGGCCGGGATCTTCGGCAGGCTGCGGTCGTAGTCCTTGACGACGGTGACGTGCGGGCCGATCTTCGCGGAGACCATCAGCAGGGTGCTGTCGAGCAGTTCATGCACATTCGCGACCTGGTAGGGCGCTCGATCGAGTTGCGAGTACTGTTTGGCCGCGGTGACGAGGGCCGAGACGCGGGTGGTCGACTCCTCGATCTCGTTCATCAACAACTCGGTTTCCACGGTGTAGTTGAGCCACCGCACGGCACCTTCGAGGGTGTCCGCGTCCACCGCCGCGGCGACCTGGTCCAGCCAGTCGGTGTCGAGACCGGCCTGTACGAAGGTCGGCGCGAGCTGCCATCCGTCCCCGATGCCGTGGTCGTCCAGCCAGTCGGAGAGGGCGTCCTCCCGGTCCGAGGCTTCCAAGGGGCTCAGCTCGGTGGCCTTGGCGACGCGTTCGGCCGTGCGCTCTTGGACGTCGATGAGTGTCTCCAGGCTGTCCCGCCGGTACGGACGTGCCGCGATGATGCCGAGCTTGTGGCGCATCCCGGCGACCCGCTCGCGGAGCGCGGACGTTGCGCGCACGGCAGCGGCCGCGGGGTTGTTCAGCTCATGGGTCAGCCCGGCGGACAACGACCCGAGAGCCAGCAGCCGTTCTCGCTGGCCGACGGCCTCCTGAGCGCTCTTGGCGCCGAAGAAAAGGCCTTCGAGCAGATGCACGGCCATGGGAAACCACTCACGCATGATCGCGGCGAAGGTTTCCGCGGGCAGCACGAAGAAGCGGGAGGGCTCGATGACCCGCAGGGAGCTGTTGTAGACCTGCCGCAGGCGGTCGCCCAAGTACGCCTGGAAGGCTCCCGCGTACACCCCGCGGCTGGAACTCCGGGTGATCTCCACGTCGTAGTCCCCGATCCGGCGCGAGAGGACGATGCTCCCTTCGAGCAGCACGTAGAAGCACGTGGCATCCTCGCCCTCGGCGTACACGGGCCCGGGTTCGAACTCCTCCACGCGGCCTTCCCGGCAGAGCCGGTCGAGCTGGTCCGGAGCCAGCTTCTCGAACAGGAACAGTGAGCTGAGTTCCTCCTGGCTGCACGGCAGCGGCCGGCCGTTCATGACTGCTCCAGATAACGGTGGGCGAGCATGACCGCCATGGCTCCCTCTCCCACTGCGGAAGCGACCCGCTTGGCGGACTCGGCGCGGGCGTCCCCGGCCACGAACACGCCCGGGACGTTGGTCTCCAAGTGGTAGGGCGGCCGGTCCAGTTCCCAGCCGGCCGGCGGGCGCCCGTCGGCGGTCAGATCGGGGCCGGTCAGGATGAACCCGCGGGAGTCCCGGAGCACCGTGCCCTCCAGCCAGTCGGTCAGCGGGGCCGCGCCGATGAAGACGAACAGCCATTGCGCGTCGACGAGTTCGGTGTGGCCGGTCGTGGTGTCGCGCAGGGTGATCCGTTCCAGTTGACGCGAGCCGTGGGCGGCGTCGACCACCGTGTTGGTGCGCACGGAGATCGTCGGTGTCTCGTCCACCTGCTGGATGAGGTAGTGCGACATCGACGTGGTCAAGGACGGCTTACGCACCAGTATGGTGACCGACTTGGCGCTCCGGGCCAGGTATATCGCGGCCTGGCCTGCGGAGTTCGCGCCGCCCACGATGTACACGTCATGGCCCTGGCACGCGGCTGCTTCGGTCAGGGCCGAGCCGTAGAACACTCCGCAGCCGGTCAACTCGGCCACGTGGGGGGCATCCAGCTGCCGGTACGACACGCCGGTCGCGAGAATCACGGAGTGCGCGGCGACGGCGGAGCCGTCCGAGAACCGGATGATGCGCGACGCGCCGTTGATCTCCAGCCCGGTGACCTCGCGCGCGGTCAGTATCTCGGCACCGAACTTCGCCGCCTGACGCCGGGCCCGGTCGGTGAGCTGTGCCCCGGACACGCCGTCCGGAAAACCGAGGTAGTTCTCGATGCGCGAGCTCTGGCCCGCCTGGCCTCCGGTCGCGGAGCGTTCCACGAGGACGGTCCGCAGGCCCTCGGAGGCCCCGTACACCGCCGCACCCAAACCGGCTGGTCCGCCTCCGATGATGACGAGATCGTAGAAGTCGGTCGCCGGATTCGTCGCCAGGCCGACCCGAGTGGCGAGCTCCCGGTCCCCGGGCTCGACGAGGGCCGTGCCGTCCGGAGTGATCACCAGCGGGAGCCGCAGGCCCTCCTGGCCCGCGGCGCACAGCAGCCGCCGGCCTTCCGGATCGTCGGACGAGTACCACCGGTACGGGACCTGGTTGCGGGCCAGGAATTCCCGTACGGCCGACGAACGTGCCGACCATCGGTGTCCGACGACCTTGGTGAGGGTCACCGGCCGGTGGTCGGTGGCCCGCCAGGCCGACAAGAGATCGTCGATGACGGGGTAGAGCTTCTCCTCGGGCGGCTCCCAGGGCTTGAGGAGGTAGTGGTCGAGGTCGACGACGTTGATCGCGTCGATGGCCGCATCGGTGTCCGCGTACGCGGTCAGCAGGACCCGGCGGGCGTCGGGGTGGATGTCCAGAGCCTGCTCGAGGAACTCGATGCCGTTCATGTTCGGCATCCGGTAGTCGGCCACGATCACCGCGACGGGGTCGCCGCGCAGTTTCAGCTCGCGCAGGGCGTCGAGAGCGGACTCGCCGGACTCCGCGCGGACGATCCGGTAGGAGGCACCGTAACGTCGCCGCAGATCGCGAGCTACGGCGCGCGATACGCCCGGGTCGTCGTCCACCGTCAGGAGGACGGTCCGCGCCGGGCCGGCGGCCTGATCCATAGGCATGGGCATCCTGCCCCCGGGGTCGATCACCCTTCGGCACCGCCTTGACGTGCCCGTATGGCACGCCATTGCATCGGCAATATCCATGCTAGGAGCGATCGCCGTCCTTTGCTGCGTAAGGCCAGGTGAGCGGCTCCCTGCCGCTTGCCGCCCGGCCCGCTCCGGCCGCGCGGCAATGCCGGCGACCACGCCACCAGGGCCGATCGGCGCCTCGGCGGGCAGCGTCACCTTGCCGATATCACCTTGCCGATGATCAACAGCCTGGCACTGCACCCGCCTCTCGTACCTCACCGGCGGCCGGCCCGTGCCGGGGCCCGGCAGACCGTCGAAGTCGCGCGCCGAAGGCAGCACAGCAAGTGTCCCTTCGATGCCGCGCGCCTGTCCCACGGCTCGTGCCACTGCCGCTTGAATATCGGAGCGTGACTACACAGCCGCAGCGCTTCACGATCTTGTTGGTCCCCGAACATGTTGAGGACAGAGGCGGTGCCTCCGTGGAGGACTCCGCCGTACGATCGGCGGTGGTCGAGGCGACGGGCGAGACCGGCGCCTCGGGCTACCCCCGTTACGCCGGGCACGGGATCGTGGCCGACATCGATCCCGGTACGCGCACGATCGAGGCGATGCTCGTCGACGGTGCGGAGCTGGACTACGGGCTGACCGCGCTGGTCACTACCTGACCGCGGCGATGTGAGCGAGCGGCCCGTTGCGGGAGTCGGCTCCCTCCTGGTCCGAGCCGCCGCCGGTCAGCCGCCTGAACAGGCCAGATCGACGGGCGCGGCGTGGTCAACCGAACAGCTGGGAACCGAGGGGGTGTTGTCGGTCGAAGCCGGGGAGGATCAGGAAGGTCGCGCTGGCGGTCGTGGTGGTGAAGGGCAGCAGCGCGTCGGAGGTGTCCATGTGGGTGAGGGTGGCGGTGAAGGTCCGCAGGTCGTTCTGGAAGCTGATGAAGAGCAGGCCGGGCGCGGGGTCGTCGGTGCCGTAGGAGCGGCGGAGCATGAGGCCGGCGCCGACGACGGTGGGGTTCGCCCTGCGCACGTGGGCGTCCGCGGGGACGACGTAGCGTCCGTCCGGCGTCTTGGCGCCGAGGTCCGGGCCCGAGGCGACGGGGCCGCCGGAGAGGGGGACGCCGCTGGCCCGGCGCCGTCCGAAGACCGCTTCCTGCTGGGCCGCGGACAGGGCGGCGAACCGCGGCAGGTCGAGTTCCATGCGCCGCAGTACGGCAAGGGTGCCGCCGGCGACCGCGGGGGGACCGGCCAGCCACAGGTCGCGTCGTTGTTCGGCGGCCGTGTGCGGGCCCACGATGCCGTCGATGAAACCGAGGGGGTTTCGTGGCGCGGTCAGGCCGTTGCCGAGGGGCACGTTCGTACCGCGGCGTGCGGACTGCCGCCAGCGTTCGTGGATGCGGTCACCGGCCTGGTCCAGGAGCGCGGCGGCGGCGACCGGCAGCAGCAGCGCGTCGCTGGCGCAGATCTGTAGCAGCAGGTCTCCGCCGCGTGCCCGTGGGGCGATCCGCTCGCGGGAGAACCGCGGGAGGTCGGCCGCCCCGGGCAGCGCGGCACCGGCCGTGCGTACCAGTCGGGGGCCCACGCCGACGGTCACGGTGAGGTCGCCCGGCGGCAGGCCCAGCAGCCGCCGGTCGGTCCCGGCGGTGAGGGTGCGGATGGTCTGGCCGAGTTCGGCCAGTAGCGGGCCGGCGGCCACGGTGGCACCGAGGTCGGCCACCAGGGCCAGCAGGTTGGGCTGGGCCGGCTGGGGGAGCGTGATGCCTGCCTGATGCCGGCCGGTCGCCGCAACGGGCGTCGGCGTGGCCGCCGCGGTAGGGCCGTGCCGGCCGGGCTGGGCGGAGACCGATGTGCACCCGGCGGTCAGACCGGCGGCCACCATGGCGCCGGTGACATCGAGGAACGCGCGGCGCGACGGGCGGTGATCGGCTCGGGGCATGGTGTGCAGAGTGCCACACCCCCCTCACGCGCGCCGGTCAACCTCCCGATTCTGGCTTGGAATTGGGCGCATCATGCCAGACTGGGATCATGCCTCGATCAGCTCTTCGCGTGTTGGCGGCGGTACTGGGGACGCTGACACTGGTGGTCGGTTGCGGTGGCGGCGATGGGGGAGCGGGCAGCGGTCGGCGACCGGCCGGTGCGCAGGTGACGATCCGTGTGCCTGCCGATGCGCCGACGATCTCGGATGCGGTGTCGTTGGCTCGGCCCGGTGACCTGGTGCTGGTCGCCCCGGGCGTGTACCACGAGTCGGTGAAGATCGACACGGCTCGTATCACCCTCCGCGGCGCGTCCCGGGACAAGGTCGTCATCGACGGGCGGTTGCAGCAGCCCAACGGTGTCGTCGTCACCGCGCCCGGGGTGGCCGTGGAGAACCTGACCGTGCTGAACAACACCCAGAACGGGGTGCTGGTCACCGGTTCGGCGAAGGCGGCCGCCGGGCTGCCGGGGCGTTCCGGGGGTTACGACACCGGCGATGAGCGTGTCACCTTCCTGAAGTCGTTCCTGGTCTCCCACGTGACCGCGACCCGCAACGGCCTGTACGGCATCTACGCGTTCTCCGCACAGAACGGTGTCATCGAGCACTCGTACACCTCAGGAGGGGCCGACTCGGGAATCTACGTCGGACAGTGCAAGCCCTGTCGCATCGTGGTGCGGGACAACATCGCCGAACTCAACGCGGTCGGTTACGAAGGCACCAACGCCGGCGGAGACCTGTACGTGGTCGGCAACCGCCTGGTCGGCAACCGGGTCGGCCTGACCACCGACTCCGACCACCAGGAGAAGCTGCTCCCGCAGCAGGGCGCCGTCATCGCCGGCAATCTGATCGCGGCCAACCAGCAGAGGGCCACCCCGGAGCAGGCCGACGGCGGGTGGGGCACCGGCATCGGCATCGACGGCGGCAGCGACAACCAGTTCGTCCGCAACCGCATCGCCGGCAACAGCAATGCCGGGCTGGTGATCACCGCGACCGCCGACCTGCCTCCGGTCGGCAACCAGGTCGTGGACAACACGTTCACCGGCAACCGCGTCGACGTCGGCTGGACGTTCCCCACCGCCACGCGGGGACGGGGCAACTGCCTGCGCGGCAACGATCTGCGGACCACGGTGCCCGCGAGGCTCGCGACCACCGCGTCCTGCCCGGTTGCGGCCAGGTCGACCTCGCCGGCCGGCAGGTGGGCGATGCCGAAGGCGCCCGGTGGCATCCCGTTCACCGAGGTCGCGGCGCCGGGGCCACAGCCGCAGTTCCCCCACGCCACCACTACGGGCGCCACCGCCGTCCCGGCCGTTCCGGCCCTGCCGAAGACGGCGGGCATCCCGCTGCCGTCAGCGTCCCTGCTCGCCGCGAACGCGCGGGTACGGACGCCTTGAACCGCGGCTACCGGGTCGGGGTGACTCCGGGTACCGGCTTGACCGGAACGTACTTCTGGGTGTCGAAATCGATGACCACCGGCTGCGATTCGGAACCCACGCTGACGCGGACCCGGTACATGGTGCCGTCCGGGCCGACCCAGTAGCGCACATTGCCCGCCGTACCGGAGCGGCCAGGTGAGGACGGCCCGGTCATGACGTCCACCCGATGCCCGTCCACCTGGTCCCGTCCCCACCAGGCGGCGCCGTTCTGCGGGAGCAGTTGGGCGTTGTCCGGCCGGTCGCTGCCGAGCTTGAGCGCGATGGTCAGCGAACTGTCCAGCGCGCTGCCGGACGACAGCAGCGGACGGCTGTACCAGGCCGAGCGGGGCGGCGACGCGGGCGCGCGTGCCGGGGCGTTCGCCATCGGGTGGACGGACACCGAGGTGGGCGTCCACTTGATCAGCCCGTCGCTGGAGGTGTCGCGCCCGGTGCCGTGCACCACGCCGTAACCGAGCTTGCCTTGGTAGTCGACGGACCCGGTGACGGTCAGCCCGCCGGCGGTGCCCGGCACAGTGATCGTCACCGCGCGGCCGTGCGCCGCGTAGTTGCGGAACCGCGTGATCGCCAGCCGGTTCGCCTCATCCGCAGTCAGTGCGCGCGGGCCGCTGGGGCCGGAGCCGCCGCCGGCGATCAGGAACGCGGCCGTCGCGGCCACCGCGACGGCCGTTGTGCCGATGACGGCTGCCGCCCAGCGTGGCCGCAGCCACCGGCGCCGGTCGGCCGCACGGCCCGGCGGAGCTTGTTGGTTTCTCAGGCACCGTGCGCGACTCGACGCTGACACTCTTCTGATTCCCCCTCTCGATCACCACACGGCTCGGCCGCCGTGCGGTCGCGGCGGCACTCGGCAGTCCGGTGACGGACGACGCCAAGGCCGGCCCTCGTGGGCCGGCCGCGACGTGATCTGCCCGACCGCGCCCTTCGGACCGCGGGCAGGCAGATCACTGTGGTTCGGTTCGTTCAGTGTTTCTGGGCGCGACGCTTCCGGCTCATGAAGGCGATGGCCAGACCCGCACTCACCAGCAGAGCGACCAGGGCGATCAGCTCTGGCAGTCCGGACATACCGGTGTGCGCCAGCGAACCCGAACCCGTGTCCCCACCGGACGGGGCCGGGTGGTGGGCGGGCGGCGCGGGTGACGGTGGCGTAGAGGCCGGTGGCGAGCTCGGGCTCGGCGTCGGGGTTGGGCTCGGCGTCGGAGTGGGGGTCGGTGTGGCCTTCGGGATGTATACCCCGGCGTCGATCGTGTGGTCGACGCCGCCCGGTTTGGCCGGCGCCGTGACTGGCGCGTAGCCGTTGCACGACTGCCCGGTGGTCGGCGGGGTCACATTGGAGTCATGCGCGCGGTTGGCACCGGCTCGCGGGAGCGTGAACCGCAGTTCGCTCGCCGGGGGTTGGCCAGGGACCTTGCTGGTGTCCGCGGTACACACGTCGAACTGCACGGTGTATTTCGCACCCGGTGTGAGCTGGTACGCGGCGCCGACACCGCCGAAGTAGTACTCACCGGCGGCATCGGTCCTGGTCGTGGCGACCTGTTTGCCGTCCGCGTCCAGCAGGTTGATCGTCGCCCCCGGCAGCAGCACATGCCCCGGGTCCTGGATCCCGTTGTGGTCGCCGTCGAACCACACGACGTTGCCGATCTGGATCGGCGCGTTCGCCGCCGCGTACGCGATGTCACCGAGCCCGCCGGCCTTGCCGAATCCGCCTTGTTCCCGGCTGACGAACTGGAACCCGTTGGCGGTCGGGTTGTTGCCCGGGCCCTGGCCGGTCGTGATGTCGTGGTACCCGGTCCCTGAGGTCGCGACGTCGGCGACCGGGTCGAACTCCGTGCTGACGACCCATTGCTGCTGCGGGATGTATGCCACCGAGCCCAGCGCGGTCTCCTGGTGCGCGTTGGCGTAGGAGTCGCCCGGGAAGTATTCGACGACATCGGCGGGCTGGCCGCCACTGTTGGCGGGGGTGGCGTGGTTGGGGCAGCTCCCGGTGCCTTCCCACTGGTATTCACCGGTGGGAGTGGCGCAGACCATGGTGAGGTCACCACCGGACATGGCGTTTTCCGCCGTGTCGTTCCCCGGGCGGGGGTCCAGCCCTCCCCAACTGAGCACGTCCATGAACCGGTCGCGGAAACCCAGGATCATCGAGCCGTCACGGCCGAAGGCGAGGGAGGCCAGCTCCGGCTGCGGATCGATGAAGACGTTGCCCGCCTTCCGGTCGTCCCACGTGTCCAGGCTGGTGTTCCACGGGTTCCAGTGGGTGGCCTTGTCGCCGGAACCGAAGACGGTGCCGCGCTTGTCCGTGAGGGGGTGGCTCAGCACCGTGGTGAACCGCTTGCCGTCGTAGGTGGAGACGAAGGCTTTCAGGTCCGCGCGCTGCTGTGTGCTCTCCGCGCTGCACACGCCGCCGACGTACAGCGTGTTGTTGTGGACCTGGAGACCGAACGGCCGCCAGTCGTCGGGGCTCGCGCACCCCGGGTCCGGGATCCGCACCGTCGCCTTGGGCTGCGAGGCGGTGGTCCCTGTCGCGTCGAAGCTGACCAGGCTGCGGGTCCGCAGGTTCACCGCGTACAGCGTGGAGCCGTCCTCCGACAGGGCCAGGCCGCCGATGCTCTCCTTGCCCGGGGCGTCGGTGAATCCGGGATCCTTGATCATGTGGGCGGTGTCGTGCGGGGTCACCGCAGTGCCCGGCACCCGCGCGAACAGCTCCGGCGCGCCCCCGCCGCTGACCGGCACCGTATAGATCGCGCCGGCGCCCTTCGGCCCGTACGGGGCGTACCGGCGGGCGAACGCGCTCTGGAACAGCCGGCTCCGGTCCTTGTCGTACGCCAACCCGAACGTCGTGCCCACCTGGTCCTGGGTGGCCAGCGTGGTCGGGCATGCCACATCGGTGGGACACGTGCCCCGGGTCTTCGTCTCGAACGCCACCAGGGCCCGTTTGTCGGTCCCGTTGGCGCCGTTGTGGATCGGCACGAAGTACCGCGACTCCGGCAGCGTGTAGTCGGCCGGATCCCATACCCCCGTCACCACCGAGGCGTTCTTTCCGTCCGACACATTCACGAACGAGGTGAAGCTGTCGAAGTGGTTCTTTTCCGCCGTCGATGCAGGCGCCGCCCGCAGATAGTCGCTGTACGGTGCCGGAATGCTGACGTCGACGCGGTATCGGCCGCCGCTCAGCACGGTCGACCCCGACACCACGACCTTTCCGGTGGCATCCGTGACGCCGGTGATCTCGTGCCCGGCGGGGTCGGAGATCTGCACCTTCATGCCCCGCTGCGGCACGTCCATCGTCGTGTTGATCACGCCGGTACCGAAGAAGTCGCGTAGTACCTCAACCGTCAGCGTGCCGTCGGCGGTTGAAGCGGCGGCCGGTACAGCCGTCGCTCCCACGGCGCCGCCCGCCAGTAAGAGAACAGATAACCCCAGGCGCGCCAGCGGCTCCACAGGCCGCCAGGCCGACCGGCGAGAGTCTCTGCCGACTCGGTTCATGGCATCACACTCCACACTTTCTTGTCGGGAAACGAAGCACCCGCTACTCGCTGCACGTCCACTGCGTGGCCCCAGGCGCGAACACATCGGAAAAGAAAAAGGGCCCACCGCTGTCGCGTGGACCACTTCGTGATGTTCGTTTGGGGATATTGCGGGCGGGTGATAAGCGACGCAGGCCAGGAAAAGCGAACGCGCGTTCAAAGCCTCGGGCATGGCCGCCCCGCATGGTGTGTCTTTGCAGCTCGATCACGGCACCTCGCCCCCCACCGACCTCACCGACCGCCATCGCAAGCAGCGCGCGATATTTTATCCACCGGAATGTCGCCGGCACCAGCAGAACGAGAACTCCTGGCATCTCAGCGGGATTCAGCGATAGTCCCGAGTGCCCAGAGATGGTGAACCGGAAATATGTGCGACAGGGACGTGATGGCCGTTATCCGGTCGCGTGGGGTGCGTGACTCCGGATGACGCGTCTGGGCCGTGCCCGTCACGCAGGGCCGGGACGGCGACCCGCTGCGGCGACCCAGGGGCCGGGGTGTGCCCGGCCCCTGGTGGTCCGGTGTCGACCGGCCGTCACAGGCGTTTGGCCTCGCGCAGGCTGTTGGCGTAGAGGCCGGCGCCGTCGAGGCGCGAGCTGCCGCCGGTGTCGCCGAACGTGGGGCCGTCGTTCTTCTCCCGGCTGGAGAGGAACCGGGGGTGGCCGTCGGTGTCGAGCCCGAAGTAGATGCCCATGTGGTCCAGGCGGGGCCCGTTGCGCCGGTCGGTGTCGAAGAAGACGAGGTCGCCGGGTTGCAGGGTGTCCAGCTCCGACGGGCGTGCGCCGCGGTGGGGGATCACCGGGATGCCGGGGCCCACCGAGGCGATCCCGTTGGTCGTGCGCGGCAGTCCGGGGCCCTTGCGGTCGGTGCCCAGGAGGGCATAGCCGCCGCGGTAGCCGTAGACCAGCCGTACGTAACCGGAGGAATCCACCGCGCCGTAACGGGACTTGTCGGGGAGGGCGTTCTTCCGGTCGGGGAACGTCCAGGGCCTGCCCAGGTAGTGGTAGAAGTCCGACGGCCTGCGGTGCGGGCCGCCTGCTGGTGAGCCGTGCGGATCGGGTGGGCCGAAGGTGGCGGGGCCGGCGTATCGCAGCCCCTGCCGGTCCTTCTTCCGCGGCGCTCCCTTGACGTACTGCAGGGAGACGGCGAGCAGGTCAGGGCGTGTGCTGTGGTGGAATGCGGCGAACCAGTCGGTGAACCATTTCTGTTTCTCCGTGCCCGCTTTCCAGGGTTTGGGCATCAGCCGCACCCAGCTGTCGGTGACGATTTTCGCCTTGGTGGTGTGCGGCTCGGTGAAGGTGCGGCTGGGCCCGGTCAGCACGGCGGTGCGCGCCCCGTCGGTCAAGGTGGCGGCCACACCCCCCTTCGCGTCGCGCACAACGGTCCTGGCCGGACCGGACAGGCGGTCGTAGGTGTAGGAGCCGGCGCCGGGCCCGGGATGGCTCGGCAGCGGGGCGGACGCCGCGGGGTCGGCGTGGCCGGTGGGGACGCGGTGGAGCTGGTAGGTGAGCGCCGTGCTGGTGACCGCGAGGACGGCCAGGGCGGCGACGGACAGACGTTTGGTAGTGGGGGAGGGTGCGGCCATGGGTGTGGGTGCTCTCTCTCGTCAGGAGCTGGGCAGAGCGCCGAGCAACATCCCCGCGGCGAGGACCACGTAGGCGCCGAGGGTGACGGTGGCGGTGGACATCAACGTGGCCTTGGGCGGCTGCCGGACCAGCTGGTAGGCGATGAGGCCGGGCACGATGAAGCCCAGGGTCTGGTGGGCGAACAGCGTCGGGAACTGGTTCTGCAGCACCAGGTACAGCGTTGCCTGCAGCAGGACGCCGCACATCACGACCGCCGCGAAGAGCCGCTTGCCGTAAAGGATCATCGTGTTCTGCATCAGCCTGGTGCACAGGTACGTGAGCAGGGTGACGCCCGCGACCATCCCGGCCAGCCGTATGTCCTCGACGAGGGTGAGGGCGAGCCAGCCCGGGGTGATCATGCCGCCGGGGGAGAGGTTGGTCGTCAGATAGCAGATCAGGGAGAACAGCAGGCCGAGGGCGATGCCGACGGCGGCCATCTCCGGGGCGAGGGCGACGGGTGTCACGGGGTGGCTCCAGTGGGGGGATCGGTCTCGGTCGGGAGCGCGTCGGCGGCGGGGAGCCGCGCCAGCCGCTCCAGCAGGTGCTCGCCCTGTCCGTGGATGTTGCCGATGGCGACGAGCGAGGCGTCACCGTCGATCTCGTCGAGCAGGGCGTCCAGCAGCTCGTCGGGGTCGCGGTGGTCGCCGCCGAGGTCGACGACCCGTCCCGTCCAGTGACCGGGGATGCCCTCGCTTGCGCTCTTGGTGGGGTGGCCGATCAGGAAGACGGTCCGCGGGTCCAGGTCGGGCACGATCGCGCCCATCTGGCCGTTGCGCTCGACCCGGTCGGGGCGGCAGTTGATGACGACGTGCAGAGGGCGGTTGACGGCCCCGAGGCTCAGCAGCTGGCCGACGTTCATCAGCGTCGACTCCGGGTCGTTGGCGGCGAAGACGTTGGCGAAGTTCAGCTGCCCGCCTCGTGGCGTGCGGTACTTCTGCACCGACAGCACACCGGGGTCGGGCGGCGCGTCCCACATGCCCTGCAGTGCGGTCCGGCGGTCCACGCCGAGCAGCTCGGCCACGGCGAGGGCGATGGCGACGTTCTCCTTGAACGTGTACCAGTTGAAGCCGCGCAGCTCCTCGTCGGTGACGGATTCGGGGTCGACAGCGATCAACTCGCAGTCCCGGGCGGCGGCTTCCTCGCGCAGGATGGGCAACCGGTCCCGTTCGGCGGTGACGCAGACTCCGCCGACCGGCATCGAGCGGGACAGCGAGCGGGCGACGTCGTCGAGCGTGGGGCCCATCTCGGCGAGGTGGTCCTCGCGGACGTTGCACAGTACGCCGATGGTCGAGCGGATCAGCTTGGTCTGGTTGACCTCCTGGAGGGCGGGCATCACGGCCATGCACTCCATCACCAGGGCCTGCGGCCGGTGGGCGGCGGCCCGCCGCACGATACCGATCTGTTCGACAACGTTGGCAATGCCGAACTTCCGGTAGACGGGCTCCTCGGTGGCGTCCGGGTGGATGAAGCGGGCGGCGGTGCCGGTGGTCTTGGCGACCGTGACCAGTCCTCCGCCGCGGAGCGCACCGGCGCACAGCCGGGTGATGGAGCTCTTGCCGCGGATGCCGTTGACGAGCACGCGGGTGGGTATCTGGGCCAGGTTCGCGAAGTGTCTGCGTTGCTCGATGATCCCGGCGACGAGCAGCCCGAGCGAGCAGACGAGGAAGACGCTGTAGAGGAAGAGCATGTCTTTCGCTTGTCAGTTGTGGGGGCGGAGTGGGGGTTCCGGCGGGAGTCAGGAGCGCGGCGACGCGGCGACGCGCGATGCGCCGGCGTCCGCCTGTGCTGCCGCCAGTTGCTGCCGGACAAGCTCCAGGCTGCGGACGATTGATCCGACCTCGTCGTGGTGGCGGGGGTAGAGCACGGTCGAGGTGTCGCCGGCGGCGAGGGCCGCGGCCGTGCGCTCCAGGGCGTGCAACGGGCGCAGCACCGTCAGGTGCAGCCAGCCCAGGCACAGCACCGCCACGCTGAAGGCGAGCAGTGCGGCCAGTTCTGTCTGCCGCCGCGTCTCGTAGGAGGCCAGCGGCAGCCGGGACATCGGCTTGCGGGTGACGACGCGCCATCCCAGGCCCTCGACGGTGTGGGCGCCGCGCACCTCGGCCGCCGCGGTGAGCGCCGGTCCATCGGCGGGGTCCTCGCCGGGCAGCGGGTCGAAGGCGAAGAAGCTCTCGTTGGAACCGATGATCTTGTCGTCGGCGTCGACGAGCCAGGCACGGCCGATGCCGGGGCGGGTGAGTACGCCGCTGAGCGCCTCGGGGCGGAATTCGGCGACCAGCGCCTGGCCGCCTCCCGCGCCCACCGGGACCACGGCCGCGGACGACGGGACCTTGCCGTCGTGGTTGAGCTGCACGAGCGCCGGCGTGCCGCTCTTCACCTTCGCCAGAAGGGACTTGTGGTCCATGTCGTACGGGGCTTCGCCGGCATACTCGGGAACGTTCCCGGCACGGTCGACCAGGTACAGCGAGCGCCATGTGCTGTGCCGGGGCAGCGCCGTGTCCAGGGCCTTGCCGATCTGCTGCGGCGTACCGCCCGTCAGGCGGGCCACCGCGGACAGGCCGGCGACACCCTCGCCGAGGATACGCCGCACCCGGTCGGAGGCGTCGGCGGTACGTTCCTGCTGGTTGTGTACGACGGGGGCGGGCACCGGCACCCGGCCCTCGCCCAGGGTGATCAGCGGCAGCGCGCACGACCACGCCGTGACGAGCGCGGCGCAGCACAGGGTGGCGTTGCGCATCGTACGGCGGCGGCTCGGTGCCTTCAGCGCGTCGTCGCATCCGCTCGCGCCCGCCAACTGCAGTCTCAGGCATTCCAGGGAGCGGCTGACACGGGCCGCCTCGCCGGATCCGTACGCCGGCACCGGGTCCTGCAGATCGCCGCGGGCGAGGCGGCGGGCGGCCACATGCAGCCGCAATACGGGCCGTTGGACCCAGCGCCGCAGCACCCAGGTGACGGCGAGGCAGATGGCGAGCAGCGCGGCCGCTGCGCCCAGGCCCAGGAACCGGTCGCCGGCGACGGCGGTCCCTTCAGGGACGCGGATGCTGGTGGCCAGGGTCAGGCCGAAGTCCTGGCCGTCCGGGCCCGCGGGCACCGGCGCGTAGCCGACGACGTCGTGGTGGGCGCTGTCGCGGCGCTCGGTGCGGCTGCCGTTGGCGCCGCCCTCGGCCTGCCCCGACCGGCCGGCGAGCTTGCGCAGCGCCGAGTCCTCGGCCCGGTCGCCGGCGGCGGCCAGGATCCGGCCGCCGGAGTCCATGACGAAGGTGGTGCGCCCCGCCTTCTGCTCCGGCAGGCGCAGGGATCCGGAGGCGATCAGCAACTGCCGTTTCCCGCCCGCTGCGTCCAGCAGCGCGAAGGACAGCAGCCGGGGCTGGCCCGAATCTAGGGTGACCAGGCGGGGCTGCAGCGCGTCCGCGCCGCCCCGCTGGGGGAGCCGGCTCAACGGTACGTTCTCCCCGCGTGCGGCCAGTAACTTGCCGCTGGTGGGATCCACGGCCGCGAGGCCGCGCCACGTGCCGTGGGAGTGGGAGAGCCCGCGTAGCGCCGCGTCGGGGGAGTGGGCAGCACCGAGGCCCAGCAGGGCGGTGGCATCGCGTAGGTGGTGGGAGCTCTGCTCCAGCGAGGAGCTGAGCGATCCGGCGGCGTCGGCGGCCATGAGCTGTTGGGACTCGATGACGGCCTGGGAGACCGCGCTGTCGCTGGAGCGGCCCACGGTGAGGGCGGTGATTCCGGAAACGGCGAGTAGCAGCACCGATATTGCGGCTATGGGGGGTCGGACGCCCCCGAGGAGGGGCATGTCTGCGCGCTTGCGCCGCACCGGCTTCGGTTGCGGCGCGGCGGGTAAGGCAGCCGGCATAGGCGATCAACCTTCCTGAGCATTCCTTGCTCCCTTATAGAGGGCGGGACATATCCGGGCGTTGAGACCAAAGGACAGGTGAGACAGTGACCCTGATCACTGCTGCGAAGCGGGATGTGCGCAAGCTGCGGAACCGGCGTTCCCTCGCGGTCGCCGCACTACTCGCCCTGTGCGCTGCGGCGACGCTCATCACCCTCGTGTTCCGAGCCGCGCACGGGCCCCCGGCCGACGCGCCGACGATCGACCTGGAGGAGCACATCCGTGGGTACGTCCGGCACTTCCCCTCCGACCAGGCGTACCGGATCCCCGACGCCGCCGAACGCGCGCAGGTGAGCGAGGGCATCGCGGACATCGTCGACGGCAGACTCGACGCGGCGCGCAGACCGCTGTCCGAGGCCGGCTACACGGTGCGCACCGTGCGTCTGGCGGGCTCGCACCGGGTGGTCGCCCAGGTCGCCGAGGCCACCGGACGGGGGGCGCAACTCCGCGGCTGGGGCGAGGTGTTCGTCGATCTGGGGCGGCGTGTGCAATGGAGCGCACAGGTGCCGCACCCGGTGTCGGACCAGGACACCGAACTGCTCGGCGCGGAGCTGTTCTCCCGGGCGCCCGGCGGGGTCCTGGTGCTGGCGGGCGCCACCCGTGACGCGGGCCGGGGCAACGCGGCAGATGTGGCGCACCGTCAGGATTCCGTCTTCAACGCCGTGTGCGCCGTGCTGGCCGCCCGTCGGATCCCCGGTATTCAGGTGCACGGCTTCGCCGACGACAGCTCGCCGGGCAACGACGTGGTGGTGTCAGCGGGGCCGGGCGAGGCGGGCCCCCGGGTGCGCGCGGCGGCCCGCCTGCTGTCCTCCGCCGGGTTCACGGTGTGCCGGGCATGGGACCAGGACTGCGGTCGCCTGGAAGGCACCACCAACGTCCAGGCACGCACGGCCGCAGCGGATGACGTCCCGTTCCTGCACATCGAGAACAGCCACCACGTCCGCGACTCCCCGACGGCACGCTCACGGCTGGCCGCCGCGCTGGCCGAAGCAGCGAGTCAATTGGCCGAGGGTGGGGCCACCGCCCCTTGAGGGAGGCGTCTCCCAGCTCGGCTCCGGACGCGACAGCCGTCACTCATCGTTCGGTGGAGCCGGGCTCGAACGTCGTGCCGAGGTCGTACTGCGCCATCCCGAACGGCTGGAAATCGGCGTCGGCGAGGATGCGGTAGAGGAACTCCGAGGTGGACATGTCGTACCGGTGCCATGCTCCGATGTCATTGGACCGCGCGAGGATGGGGTACTCGCCCGGCCGCTCGGCATCGATCAGCCAGAAGTACTCGTCGGCCCATTCGGTGGAGCCCCACTCCACCAGTCCCTTGCCGCCCGGCGCGTAGATCGCATAGGGCGCGACGGCGGAGACGTTTCCGTACTTGCTGTCCTGGTCGACCGACAGGGAGACCCTCCACTGGGCCAGGAAGTCGAACGAGACGCCCTCGTCGCGTCCCAGAAAGTAGAGGGAATCGCTGAAGACGCCGCCGCCGAACGCCTCGTAGAGCTCCTTGTAGTCCGCCGGCAGCGGAACCCCCAGCTCTCCCTCGATCGCCGCCCAGCCGACGGAGATCCCGAGCGGCTCCCACCCGGTCAGTTCGATCACTCGCTGAACCCACATGCGACAAACTTCTAGCACGGGTCTTCGTTGCGATGTCCCTCGGTCCCCTCGTCGCTCAGGTCAAGATCGACGAGGCCCAGTGGGCAGGGGAGTGCCCGGTCCGCCGTCGGTCACGAGCGCCCCTCTCCTTCCGCCGCCGCACCGCCCCGCAAGCCTCCGTCAGTTGACGGATGTAACGGCGCGTGGCGGCCCTTACGTTGACACCGCCGCCGCGAGCCACCGCCAGGGGGAGCGGAGTGCTTCCTCGCCTCCCTTTTGGAACGGTCCGGGACGAGGTTGCTGCGTTGCTGCGGCCACAGGGGCCGGTCGTCGGAAACCGGTCCGGCAGGCAAGAACTGCTTGAAGGAGAACAGACCCATCATGATCACCGAGTCGACCCCACACGGGCCGGTGCGGCGGACGTTGGCCGCATTCGCCGCGGTCGCCTTCGCCACGCTCGCCACGTCGGTGTCTCCGCTGACCACCGGAACCGCCCATGCGGACACCTCCGCCTTGGCGGGCCTGTCCCTGTCACCGCGGTTGCCCCAGGCAGACGGACTCGCGCCGTCCCTGGATCTGGCGAAGGACTCGCCCGATTACGGGACCGAAATCGTCGTCAACAAGCGGCCGATGGCGAACTGGAGCATCGTGCCCAACGGTGACGGGAGCTTCCTGATCCGCAACGACAAGACGCAGAAGTGCCTCGACTTCAACACCGACAACAACCACCTCGTCGAGCCGGTGTACTGCGACCAGACCAATACCAAGCAGAACTGGTATCTGCAGCCCTCGGACGCCGGCGGCGGCTACTACCTGATCCGCAACGTCAACACCAACCAGTGCATGGACGTGTTCGGAGGAAGCGGGAACGACGGCGCGACGGTCGGCCTCTCCAACTGCCACGGCAACAGCAACCAGGAGTGGATCATCGGGCCGACGCCCAGCCCCGGCTACACGGGTCCCACCCTGTCGGATCTGGCCACCGCGTACGCCCTCAAGCAGTGCAGCAACAGTTCCAGCATCATCAAGTCCTGTGACTACACGGTCACCGGCGACAGCGTGGCGTCCGTGGGGAACCTCAAGCGGGTCAGCTCCAACGTGTGGAACAACAGCACCGATCCGGCGGACCGGACCATCACCTGGACGCAGACCTCGTCCGAGACCAACACGGTGGGCAGCTCCATCACCGTCACCAGCGAGGTCGGGGTCAACATCGAGGTCGTCTCGGTCAAGGTCAGCAGCGCGATCAGCGCTCGCTACGAGCACTCCTGGACCCAGACCAACACCGTCAGCGACGCCAACAAGATATCCGTGAAGCCGAACAACTACAGCTGGGCGATGCGGGGCCAGCTGATGAAGACGGTGACGGGCAAGTGGACGTTCACCAACGACCTCGGTGACAAGTGGTCCGGCGACGGAACCGCCACGCTCCCCGCCGTCGACGGCACCGACGATCTCAGCAGCAACCTGGTGCTGTGCACGAGCGACAGCCTGGCCAAGGAGTGCGTCGACAACCGGTGACCGGCGTTTCGCGCGCCCTGTCATGATCTGACGGCACGCCGCCGTCGGACGGTTCCCCGGTTCCGTGGACGGAGCCGGGGAACAACGCGTGGGGCCCGCGCGCCCCGGCCCCAGGGGAACGGCTCAGTCCTGGGAAGGCGACCGCCCGGACCGCTGCCGGCGGGTCACCTCGGCGGCGATCTCGACCCGCGAGGTCATCGCCAGCTTCCTGAGGATGCTGGACACATGGGTACTGACCGTGCTTCGGGCGATGGACAGCCGAGCCGCGATCTCGGGGTTGGAACACCCCTCGGCGACGAGCTCCGCGACCAGGCGTTCCGTATGCGTGAGTGCCTGCCAGCCGTCGCGTGCGCCGGTTCGGGCCCGGTGCGATCCACGGCGGACGGCGACCGCCCGCAGCCGGGATGTCGCCTGCGCCGCGTCCCGGACCGCGCCGAGCCGCGTGAACGTCTCCAACGCCTGGTCGAGCAGGACGCGGGCGTCGTCCAGACGCCCTCGGCGGGCCAGCGCTTCGGCCGCATCGGTGCAGGCATGTGCCGCGTTGAGTGGCCGCGGTGCGTTGCGGTAGCAGCGGACCGCCTCCATGAGCAGATCGGGGTCCCCGCTCAGCAGACCTTCGCAGCGGTAGGCGTCACCGAGGTGGTAGAGGCCACCGCTGTCCTCGGCCCGGCGTTGCGCGGCGGCGGCATAGCGCCGTGCGCTGTCGTGATCCCCCTGGGCCAGGGCGAGTCGGACCAGATCGGGGGTCAGGAAGCCCAGGATCAGCTGGCCGGGCAGATGGCCGACGCCCTCGTCGAAGGCCTTGGCGAGTCGGGAGTACGCGCGCCGGCCATCGCCCCGCGCCTCGTCCAACAGGGCGCCGGCGCACATCGGCAGATACTCGTAGAAGGCGGCGACCGTCGCGTTGTCGAGCTCGGGCGGCACGGCCGTCAAGTGCGCTTCGGCGAGGGGGCGCTGGCCTCTGTGTGCGGCGATCACCGCCGCCATCGCCCGCAGCGCCCGGCTCATCGCGGCCTGGTCCCCGCAGTCAAGACCCGCTTCGATCTCTGCCAGCGCGTCGTCCCAGCGCCCCGTGTGGAACGCGAGGAGCGCGCAGGACAGGTGGTGCCAGGGCAGGAACACCCCGCCGATGCGCTCCGCCGGTCCTCGTACGGCGGTGAGGGTGCGCTGGGCTTCCGGCCCGAGGTCGAGGTCGATGTAGCAGTTGACCAGGGAGAGTTGCAGTCCCAGCCACTGGGCGGGGTGCATCGTGTCGGGGGTGATGCGGGAGGCCTGCCGCGCCAGTTCGACGGCTTCGGCGTCGGGGGTTTCGATGAAGCGCTTGGCGGCCAGTACGTGCAGGGCGCTGGCCAGAGCGGAGCTGTCACCGGCCTCGTCGGCGGCGGCCCGAGCGCGTGAGGCCGTGGCGCCGGCTTCGGCGAGGTCGCCCAGCGCGAACAGGCACACCGCGCTGAACGCCTGGAACTGGACCCGCTCGATCGCCTGGACACCGGCGCTCCGGTATCCGGCCCGCGCCTCCGCCAGCGCCAGGTCGGGTCGGCCGCGGGCGAACGCGGCTTGGATGATGATCCAGCGCAGTACGGATTCCAGCCCGGAGTCAGGTGTCTTGGCCAGGGCGGAACGGGCGCTCTCCTCCGCCTCCGCGAGATGGCCGCAGGAGAGCTGCGCGACGGCGTGGTGCAATCGGAGGTTGCCGTAGCCGGCGTCCGCGGGGTCGCCGATCTCCAACGCCGTGGTGAGGAGCCGCAGCGCCATGGCGGGGGCCCGGGTGGTGAGCCGGGCGGCGGATCCTTCCAGCCAGGTGATCAAGAATTTCGGGCTCGGCACCCCGTTGAGCAGGTGCTCGGCAACGCGTTCCGGAGCCGCGCCGGCCTCGGCGAGCCGCTGCGCCGCTTTGGTGTGCAGCATGGCCCGGACCGAACCCGGCACGGCGTCGTACAGCGCGTTCCGGATGAGCTCATGGCGGAAGCGCAGGCACTGGCCGGTGTCGTTGAGGATTCCGGACGCCTCGGCCTCCGCCATGGTGGTCAGCAGGTCGCGCAGCGGGATGTCCATGACCGCGGCGAGTTCGGCGGTGGTGCAGCCGGCGCCCAGTACGGAGACGATGCGCAGCATCTGCAGCACGTCCTCGCGCAGATCGCGGAGCCGGTGCGTGACCAGCGCGGTCAGAGTCGGCAGCGCACAGGTGGCGGCGACCTCCGCCGTGGTTGTGCCGGCCTCGATGGCGTGCTCGCGCCGCAGCGCGGCGACCAACTCCGTGAGGTACAGCGGGTTTCCGGCAGCTCCCTCGGCCATCCGCCGCAGTCGGGGACCGGCCTCCCGGCCGCAGCGGTCTGCGAGCAGGGCCGCCACCGCAGGGGTGTCCAGGGGGGCCAGTTCCAACAGGGTGCGGTTGCCGGCGATCGTGCTCCGCGACAGATGGGCGACACCCTCCGCTCCTGGCACGGGCCGATGGGCGCCGACCACGAGAAGCGGCAATTGATGCACCGAGCGCACCAGCTTGTGCAGCACGGCCAGGCTCGCCGGATCGGCCCACTGCAGATCGTCGAGGAACAGGGCCAACGGCCGCTGCGCGCACAGGTCCTCGACCAGCCCGACCATCGCCCCGATCGTCGCCGCATCCGCCCCCGCGGCCTCGCTCCTGGCGCCCGCCACACCGTAGCGGGCATCGCCGCGCAGGACCTGGGCGGCCTGCGCCCGCCGTTCGTCCGAGGGGGACTCCTCCAGCCTCAAGCAGGTGGAGATGACGGCGAACGGGCAAGGTTGGGACAGGTTCGGGGCGCTCGCGGAAAGCACCTGTATGCCTCTGCGTCCGGCGTCCGCCGCGGCCTGTTCAAGTACCGCGGTCTTCCCGAGACCGGCCTCTCCCACCACGAAGGCGGCCTGTCCCACGCCGGCGAGTGTGGACTCCGCCAACCGGGACAGCTCCGCCAGCTCGGCCGCCCGACCCCGCAGACGACCTTCGAAAGAAACCATACAGACCCCCGCGCGCCATGCAATGACATGGATTTAATAGCACACGGCTTGGATTGGCCTAATGATTGACCATTCCCCGGACAGAACGACGGTGCGCGGCGGCGGCCCGGCGTACGACCTCCCGGCGGGGCGGCCGGGCACCTCGCCGAAGAGCGGGCGCTGGCCCATGCGAGCTGGGTGCGCGGCACGGGACTCCTCGCCTCGACCTCTTTGCCCGTCACCTTTCTCTGACTAAGGTCAGAGAATGACGATGGAGCAGGTAGAGCAGGTAGAGCAGGTAGAGCAGGTACGACGCTTCAATCGGGCGGTCGCCGAGCGTGTGGGAGTGCTGCACGACCACTATCTGGGCGGCGCACGCCCCTACGGGCAGGCCCGGCTGCTCTGGCAGATCGGCGACGAGGGGACGCACGACGTCCGCAGCGTACGGGCTCGACTCGGCCTCGACTCCGGCTATGTGAGCCGGCTGCTGCGGGCGCTCGAGCGCGATGGCCTCGTCGTCGTCGAGCCCCACCCCGGCGACCGGCGGGTACGCACCGTGCGGCTGACCGAGGCGGGGCGGCAGGAGCGCGCTCTTCTCGACGACCGCAGCGATGCGCTCGCCGCATCGCTTCTCGCCCCGCTCGATGCCCGGCAGCGGGACCAGCTGACCTCGGCCATGGCCGAGGTCGAGCGATTGCTGACCGCCTCGGTGGTGTCCTTGGAAGTGATCGACCCCGAGCACCCGGACGCCGCGCACTGCCTGCGGTCCTACGCCGCCGAGCTGCGGGAGCTCTTCGAGGGCGGCTTCGACCCCGCACACAGTCTGCTGCCCGACCCGGGTGAACTGCGCGCGCCGCACGGTCTGTTCCTCGTCGCCCGGCTGCACGGTGAGCCGGTGGCCTGCGCCGGCCTCAAACTGCCCGCCGGAGCACCCGCCGAGATCAAACGGCTGTGGGTCTGCCCCCGCGTCCGAGGGCTCGGCCTGGCCCGGCGGCTCCTCTCCGAACTCGAAAACCGCGCCGCACGACACGGCAGCGATCTGGTGCGGCTCGACACCAACAAAGCCCTGGAAGCGGCCACCCGTCTCTACCGCAACAGCGGGTACACCGAGGTTCCCGCCTTCAACGACGAGCCCTATGCCCACCACTGGTTCGAAAAGCGGCTCACCCTCAGAACTCAGTAGAAAGTACCCTGCCCGCCACGCACGCTGCGCGCCAGGCACGCTGCCCGCCAGGCACGCTGCGGCGGCCCCTTCTTCCTCCTCGCGGCGGCGTGAACGCCTCACGCCCGCGGGCGACTGCCGATCCCGCTGGTCGGGGTATGCCCCTCCGCTTCGCCCACGCCCGCCTGGGCGTGGACCCTCGACTGGCGCATGCCGTTTGAGCTTTTCCGTTATGTCCGGAATATTCATAAAAGGTATGCATGCCTTCTCGTGGCTACGTTTGTCGCGCCAGGCCCTACCACTGTGATTCCCCGGTGTCCCGTCCACGAGGAGTTCCCGCATGACCACAACCCGGGTGCGCCCTGAGCAGCCGCCCGTCATGCAACTCCCCGTCGTCCCCCCGCTGCGTATGTCCCGGGAGACCCAGGGAGACGTCCTGGCCGCGTCCGACAAGGACCACCCGGCGTCCCGCTCCGTGCAGTGCGCCGAGGGCGGGACGCCGGCCTGTCACCACGCTCCGCCACCCCGCCGCGGGCGATCCACTGCCCAGAAGCTGACGGGCCCCTCCCTCCGGTTCATCCGGCACCCCCCACCTCTGACGTAGGAAGCGACGCATGGACAACAGCCCCCTCACCGTCCCCACCGTTCCCCCGTCCAGCAACGGCCACGGCCCCCAACCCGAACCTCCCTCGGAACTCCATCGGCAGCTCGCCCGTGCCCTGCTGCTGATCGGCCCGAACGACGAAGACCTCAAACTGCGCTATCTCAAGACACTGATCGACAACGGTCTGCCCCCGACCAGCGCCGCCGAGCGCAAGCGCGTCCTGATCGTCGGCGCCGGCATCGCCGGCCTGGTCGCCGGTCACCTGCTGAAGAACGCCGGCCACGAGGTGACCATCCTGGAGGCCAACGCCAACCGGGTGGGAGGCCGGCTGAAGACCTTCCGTACCGAGGACCCGAAGCATCCCGCGTTCTGGGACGAGAAGCAGTACGCCGAGGCCGGGGCGATGCGGATTCCGGACTTCCACCCGCTCACCCTGGCCCTCATCGACAAACTCGGCCTGTCCCGAAGGCTGTTCTACAACGTCGACATCGAACCGGGCACCGGCTGCGAGAACGTGCCCGTCCCCCCGGTCGTCTACAACTCCTTCAAGAACAACGAGAAGTGGCAGTACGGGAACGAGAGCCCCGCATTCAAGGCTCCGAACAAGGCCAACCGCACCTGGATCCGCACCAACCGCGTCCAGGTCCGCAGGAGGGACTACGCGCTCAATCCACGCCCCGTCAACGAGGGCTTCAACCTCTCCGGCAGCGAGGCGTGCACCCAGGTGTCCCAACTGGTCCACCAGGCCCTGGAACCGGTCCGGGACTACTACTCCGTGCTCAAGGCCAACGGCGAGCGCGAGAACAAACCGTTCGAGGAGTGGCTGGAGGGCTGGGCCCGGGTCATCCGGGACTTCGACGGCTACTCGATGGGCCGCTTTCTCCGGGAGTACGCGGGCTTCAGCGACGAGGCGATCGAGGCCATCGGCACCATCGAGAACATGACCTCCCGCCTCCACCTGGCCTTCTTCCACACCTTCCTGGGACGCAGCGACATCAACCCCAACGCCACCTACTGGGAGATCGACGGTGGCAGTTGGAAACTCCCCTACCGGCTCGCGGACGGCCTGAAGGACAACATCCAGATGGGTCAGCGGATGACCCGCCTGGAATATCTGGACCCCTGGAGCGACGGCGCCAACAGCCGGGTCACCCGGTCGTCCGGGCACCGGGTGCAGATCGACACGGTGAGCGAGCAGGACCCCCAGGCCCCGCCGCAGACGTGGGAAGGCGACGTGGCCATCGTCACCGTCCCCTTCTCCAGCCTCCGGTTCACCCGCGTGAACCCACCGTTCTCGTACAAGAAGCGCCGCGCCATCATCGAGACCCACTACGACCAGGCCACCAAGGTACTGCTCGAATTCTCCCGCCGTTGGTGGGAGTTCACCGAGGAGGACTGGAAACGGGAGCTCGGCGAAGACCTGTACCGGTGGTACCAGCAGCAGGGCGAGGACGAGGCCGAGGCCGCACGGGCCATGCCGGAGCACCTGCGCAACGCCCCGCACGGGCCGCTCGGCCTCCTCAGCGGGGTGGCGGACACCCAGATCAGCGAGGCACAGCTGAAGCACTACCGCAACTGGTCGCTACAGCAGGCGCCGGTCCGGGAAGCCAGTCATGTCTACGGCGGCGGCTCCACCACCGACAACCCCAACCGCTTCATGTACTACCCCTCCCATCCCGTCCCCGGCAGCGAGGGCGGCGTGGTCCTGGCCAGTTACAGCTGGTCGGACGACGCGGCGCGCTGGGACTCCATGGACGACGACGAGCGTTACATCTACGCCCTGCGCAACCTCCAGACCCTCCACGGCCGCCGCATCGAGGCGTTCTACACCTTCCACGGCCGGACCCAGAGCTGGCTGCGCGATCCGTACGCCTTCGGCGAGGCCGCCGTCTACACCCCGCACCAGATGACCAGCTTCCATCTGGACGCGATGCTGCCGGAGGGCCCGATCCACTTCGCCGGCGAACACATCTCCCTCAAGCACGCCTGGATCGAGGGCGCGGTGGAGACCGCCGTGGCCGCCGCCATCGCGGTCCACGAGACGCCGCGGCCGGCCGACCTCGCCGCCATGGAACCGGCCGCAGCCGACCGTCAGCAGGAGGTTCTGACGTCATGACGACCACCAAGACCGGCTCATGGAACGTGGGCCGCTACCTCGCCACCCGCCTCCAACAGCTCGGCGTCACCCACCTGTTCGGGGTGCCGGGCGACCATCTCGGCCCCTTCCTGTCGATCATGCAGGAGACCACCGACGTGCGGTGGGTCGGCACCCCCACCGAAGTGGGAGCCGGCTACGCCGCCGACGCCTACGCCCGGGCCAAGGCCGCCGACGCCGACCCGGACCAGGGCGAGGTGGGCATCGGCGCAGTCGCCGTCACCTACAGCGTCGGCTCCTTCAACCTCCTCAACCCCATCGGCGGCGCCTACGTCGAAAACGTACCGCTGGTCGCCATCAACGCGGCCCCGTCCTACGAGCAGTGGCTCAACTACCAGGCGATCGGCCTGCTCACCTCCCACATGAGCCAGCGCCGCGAGAGCAATCTGGACGTCTACCGCCAGGTCACCGTCGACGCCCAGGTGATCTCCAACGCCGCGCTGGCTCCCGTCCAGATCGACACCGCGCTCACCGCGTGCCTGTCCGAGCGCCGGCCGGTCTACCTGGAGATCATGGACGATGTCTGGAAGGCGCCCTGCCCCGAACCGAAGGGCACGATCGAACGCCGGGTGCGCCCGTACACCGCCCGCAACGACGAGATGTGCCAGGCGGCGGTCAAGGCCACCGTGGAACTGATCGACCGGCACCGCAACCCCATCCTGTGGGCCGGTGAGGAGATCGAACGCCAGCGGCTGGAGGAAAAGTTCACCGCACTGGTGGAGAACACCGGGATCCCGTTCTGCACCACCATCGGTGCCAAGTCCGTCGTCTCCGAGAACACCCCGGGCTTCTCCGGCGTCTACAACGGCAAGGCCAGCGATCCCAAGGTGCGCGAGACCTTCAAGGCACACGGCTGCCGGATCGGCCTGGGCACCTGGTCGACGTCGAAGAACCTCGGCGGCGAGCAGGCGCTCGGCGACGACTGGGCGGTCGCCGTGCGCGACGGCGTCAGCGTCGGCGCCCGGTACTTCCCCAGCGTCCAACTGGCCCACTTCATCGAGGAGTTGGAGAAGGCCCTACGGGAACGCTACGGCCACCGCGGTCTGGCCGCCGACGCCTTCGCGCTCGCCCATGACCAGGGCCTGGACGTACCGGCGAGCACGGACGCCTACCTGTCCGGCCTCAGCTCCTCGGACCAGCCGGGGGACCTGCCGGTGACCTACGACAGCTTCTTCGAGCACATCAGCGCGTTCCTCCAGGAGCAGACCACGGGCTCGGGCACCGGCGCCACCACCCCCTACACCGTGATCTCGGACGCCGCGTTCGCCCTGATCGGCTCGATGAACCTGCGGATGCCCGAGCGTGCCTCGTACATCGCACAGAACAGCTGGCTGTCCATCGGCTACTCGGTCGGTGCCACCACCGGGATCGCCCTCGCCAGGAAGCGGCGGAACAAGCGCCCGCTGGTGTTCGTCGGCGACGGATCGTTCCAGGAGACCTGCCAGGAACTCTCCACCCACGTCCGCCAGTTGCTCAACCCGGTGATCTTCGTGCTGGACAACGAGGGCTTCTACGGCATCGAGCAGATGCTGGTCAACCCCTGCTATTACAAGGGCCGGACGTCCGACGGCGCCGACTTCTACAACGTCCTCCACCCCTGGAACTACGACCGCCTGGCCGAGGTGTTCGGATCCGAGAAGACCCCGATGACCGGCGAGCAGATCCAGAATCACGGGCAGCTGGCCGCCCTGCTGGACCGCATCGCCAACCCGGAGGACACCATCAACACCGGACCGACCCTGGCCCAGATCAGGCTCGCCCGCCACGACTACCCCAAGGCCATGACATACAAGATCAAGGAGAAGTGTCCCGACTGAGGACCGACGGCGGGGACCGTACCGGTGGTGCCGGTCGAGCCCATTGAGCCGGTCCAGCCGGTGGAGTGGTCCCCGCCCTACCTTCCCAGGAGCCAAGTAGCCTCATCTCCGTGCCAGCCTCCTCCTTGCATCGCGTCGCCGTCCTTGTGCTCGAGGGTGCGAAGCCACTCGATGTCGGAATTCCCGCGCAGGTCTTCACGACCCGCGCGAGCATGCCGTACGAGGTGCGGGTGTGCGGCGCGACACCCGGTCCCGTGACCGGCGGCGACGGCCTGTCGTACGACGTCGCCCACGGCCTGGAGGCGCTTGCGTGGGCCGACATCGTCTTCGTGCCCGGCTACCGGTTCCCGGACCGCGACGACCCGCCGCAGGCCGTCGTCGACGCACTGATCGCCGCCCACGACCGGGGCGCGCGGCTCGCCGCCATCTCGACGGGCGCCTTCGCGCTCGCCGCCACGGGCCTGCTCGACGGCAGGCGCGCCACGACGCACTGGCACTACACACGGGCACTCGTGGCCAGGCACCCGCGCATCCGGGTCGACGAGAACGTCCTGTTCGTCGACGAGGGCAGCGTGCTCACGTCGGCCGGTGCCGCCTCCGGCATCGACCTGTGCCTGCACATCCTGCGCGGCGACCTCGGAGTGGCCGCGTCCAACCATGCGGCCCGCCGCCTGGTCGCGGCCCCCTACCGCAGCGGCGGCCAGGCCCAGTACGTGCCGCGCAGCGTCCCCGAGCCGCACGGCGAGCGCTTCGGCACCACGCGCGAATGGGCGCTGCACCGGCTCGCCGAGCCCCTCACCCTCGACATACTGGCGCGGCAGGCCGGGGTCTCGCCGCGTACGTTCTCCCGACGCTTCGTGGAGGAGACCGGCTACACGCCGATGCAGTGGGTGATGCGCGCCCGCATCGACCTGGCCCGCGAACTGCTCGAACGCTCCGAGCGCAGCGTGGAACAGATCGCATCGGACGTCGGGCTCGGCACCGGCGCGAACCTGCGCCTGCACTTCCAGCGCATCCTCGGCACCACACCGAGCGAGTACCGGCGCACCTTCACCCGGGGCGAATAACCCCGCCGCCGGGCCCCGGGTGGCGGGATCCTTGTGTGGCGGGATCCTTTTGAACCATGGCGATACCGCCACTGTCGGCGGCGCCGGCCGCGGACGAACCTGGTGGCGAAGGGAAGGGACATCATTCATGACTCGCATCGCCATCAACGGATTCGGCCGCATCGGACGCAATGTGCTGCGCGCACTGCTGGAGCGCGAGAGCACCCTGGAGATCGTCGCCGTCAACGACCTCACGGAGCCCGCCACTCTCGCCCGGCTGCTCGCCTACGACAGCACGGCCGGCCGGCTCGGGCGTCCGGTGACCGCTGACGGGGACGTCCTCGTCGTCGACGGCCGCCGGATCGCGGTGCTGGCCGAGCGCGAACCGGCGCAGCTGCCGTGGGCCGAACTCGGCGTCGACATCGTCCTGGAAGCCACCGGCCGCTTCACCTCGGCCAAGGCCGCCCGCGCCCACCTCGACGCGGGCGCGCGCAAGGTGCTCGTCAGCGCCCCGTCGGACGGCGCCGACGTCACGCTCGCGTTCGGGGTCAACACCGACGCCTACGACCCGGCCGTGCACACGATCGTCTCGAACGCCTCCTGCACCACCAACGCGCTCGCGCCGCTGGCCAAGGTGCTCGACGATCTCGCCGGTATCGAGCACGGGTTCATGACGACGGTGCACGCCTACACGCAGGAGCAGAACCTGCAGGACGGTCCGCACCGCGACCCGCGCCGGGCCCGGGCCGCCGGGGTCAATATCGTGCCGACCACGACCGGCGCCGCCAAGGCGATCGGCCTGGTGCTGCCGAACCTCGACGGCAAGCTGTCGGGCGACTCGATCCGCGTCCCGGTGCCGGTGGGCTCGATCGTCGAACTCAACACGACCGTCGCCCGCGACGTGACGCGTGACGAGGTGCTGGCGGCCTACCGCGCGGCAGCCGAGGGGCCGCTCGCCGGCATCCTGGAGTACTCCGAGGACCCGCTCGTGTCGTCCGACATCACGGGCGATCCCGCCTCGTCGATCTTCGACTCGGCCCTCACCCGCGTCGACGGCCGCCACGTCAAGGTGGTCGCCTGGTACGACAACGAGTGGGGCTTCTCGAACCGCGTGATCGACACGCTCGAACTCCTCGCCGCCCGCTGACCGGACGCCGTGGCGTGATCAAGAGCGCTCTTCGAGCGTCACGGCTGATGCGGCGGATGACGGCGGATAGTCGTCGAGGGCCACGGAGTGGTAGAGGCGCGCACTCTTGGTGGTGAGGCGAACGAGGGCGCGGCTGGGGCCCGCGGGCAGGGCGGAGATCAGGCGGGCGCCCTGGGCCAGTCCCCACACGCCGAGGCGGGACGTGGGGATCAGGGTCTTCGCCGCGCTCAGCGCGACCTCGCGACTGCCGCGCACGTGCTCGGCCATCACGCGCTCGTAGGCGCGGAAGGCGCGCGCGTGGTCACCGCCCGCCCGGGCCAGCTCGCCGGCGAGGACGTACGCGCCGACGACGAGGTCGAAGCGGCGCGGTGCGGCGTTTTCGAACCGCACCTCGCCGTCGGGCGAGATCGCGGTGATCGAGTCGCCGAAGACGTACTCGACGTCGTCGCGTGCGGCGTCGTAGTAGATCTCGCTCAGGTCGTCGCGCAGGATCTCCACGTGGCGCTCGGAGGCGCCGCTGAAGATCTTGGAGAGATCCGCCCGGACGGGACGCCGTGAGCCCTCCCGGTAGACGGTCATCCGGTGCGTGCCGGTGGCCCGCTCCTCGATACGCGGGAGCACGCCCATTTTCTCCGAGATGTCCACCGCGGGCCGAAACAGGTCAACCGCGTGGCCGCCGGTCTTGCGCAGGGCCGGCGCGCGCTCGACGACGGTGACGGAGTACCCGTACCTGGTGAGCCAGTAGGCCAGAACGGGACCGGCGATGCTGGCGCCGGAGACGAGAATCCGCACGGCACTCCTCCTTTCCTTCAGTCCACCCGTACGGCGTGGATCGCGGTGAAGGCCAGCAGGGGGCCGGCGGTCCGGGGCGGATCCTCGAGCACGGGCGAGTGCCCAAGGCCGGGCAGCAACTCGACCTGCGCGCCCGGAACGGCGCGGTAGTCGTAGGCGGACGACGAGCGCCATCTGCGGTCGTCCTCGCCGAAGATCACCAATAGCGGCTTGCCCAGGACCCGCAGTCGATCCGGCAGCGCCCGCTGCTCCAGGTAGGAGCGGGTGGCCCGCATCGTCGTGGTGCACGTGTGGTGGGTCATGGCGCGCACCTCGTCCAGCAGCTCTTCCGGTGCCTGGTAGCCCGCGCGGCTGAAACCCGTGCTCGCGAGCCGCCGGAGCTGCTCGTCGGTCGGCGGCCACTGCGTGGGGCCGGCTGCGGCGGAGTCCGGTGCGATGAAGGCGTCCAGGCTGGGCCCGGTGTTGATGAGCACGAGCGCGGTCACCAGGTCGGGCCGCTCTTCGGCGAGAGCGGTGGCGACCGCGCCACCGCTGGAATGACCGACGACCACGGCGTGTTCGACGCCGAGCCGGTCCAGTACCACGCCGGCCCGACGTGCCTGGTCCGGTATCGCGTAGCTGCGGTCGGCCGGTTTGCCCGACCGGCCGTGTCCGAGCAGATCGAGCCGGATGACACGGTGAGATCCGCTCAGCAGCGGAACAAAACGGTCCCACGAGCGGGTCGAGGACGCGGACCCGTGGATGAGCAGGAGCGCGGGGGCCTCGCGGGGGCCGTCCTGGCACACGTAGATGTCGCCGTCGTCCAGCAACAGGGACCAACTCTCGGTCGCCTGGCCGCCGTTCACGTAGGGATCGCTGTCAGAAACAGTCATGCGCCCACTGTCTCCGCCGGTACGCACCGGTGGATTGGACGAATGTTCCCCGTGGGTCGTGTCCTATGTGGGGGGCCGGCGGATCAGGCGCTTGTAGCAGCAGAGTTCGCCCCCCTTCAGCCCGCACATGAGCGGAGTCCAGCACCCCACGCGTCACGTCGGCCGGGCCGGCGTCGTCCAGCTCCCACAACCCAGCTGTGCGTCGTGAGGTTCACTGCCGGGGGACTTGACCGCTCTTCCCTGCTGAAGACGCCTTGCCAGGGAAATCGTCCAGACACGTCGGAAATGGCTCTCAGTCTGTGTCGCATCACCGACGGAGGCGGAGCGATCAGCACCACAACGCCGGGTCGAACTGTCACCGTGTGTTAGCCTCAGACGTTTGCACGGACGTGGCGGCTGGCGATTCTGCCCGTCCGGTTTCCCTTGTTCGTCGGTTGCTCATTCCTGCCGGGCCTTCCTCGGTACGTTCCCCTTGCGGAAGGCTCTTCATGAATCACCCGGACCGCCCCGGTACCTCGCACGGCGACCTCGCCCGGCCAGCGACGCTCACCCCGACGATGTCCCCGGTCGCCTCCTTCGCCGACCTGGAACTGCCGGCCGAGGTGCTGCGAACGCTCACCGAGCTCGGCCTGCGCGAGCCCTTCCCGATCCAGGCAGCCACGCTGCCCAACGCCCTCGCGGGACGCGATGTCCTGGGGCGAGGACGCACCGGATCGGGGAAGACCCTCGCCTTCGGTCTGCCGCTGCTCGTACGGACGGCCGGGCGGCGCGCGGAGCCGAAGCAGCCCCTCGCTCTGATCCTGGTGCCTACCCGGGAGCTGGCCCAGCAGGTCACCGAGGCGCTCGCGCCGTATGCCGACGCGCTCCGGCTGCGGATGGCCACGGTCGTCGGCGGTATGTCGATCGGCCGGCAGACCGCTGCGCTGCGCGACGGGGCCGAGGTCGTCGTCGCCACCCCTGGCCGCCTGCACGACCTCGTCGAGCGCGGGGCCTGTCGCCTGGGACGGGTGCGGATCACCGTCCTCGACGAGGCCGACCAGATGTGTGACATGGGCTTCCTGCCGCAAGTCACCGAGGTGCTCGACCAGGTGCACCGCGACGGCCAGCGGATGCTGTTCTCGGCCACCCTGGACCGCGACGTCGACCACCTGGTCCGCCGCTACCTCCACGACCCCGTCGTCCACTCGGTCGACCCGTCCGCGGGCGCGGTCACGACGATGGACCACCACGTGCTGGTCGTCCACGGCCCCGACCGGTACGCCGTCACCACGGAGATCGCCGCCCGCGACGGCCGCGTACTGCTGTTCCTGGACACCAAGCACGCGGTCGACCAGCTCACCCGGCATCTGCGGGCCAGCGGAGTGCACGCCGCGGCCCTGCACAGCGGCAAGTCCCAACCGCAGCGCACACGGACCCTCGCGCAGTTCAAGAACGGCCAGATCACCGTCCTGGTGGCGACCAATGTCGCGGCCCGTGGTCTGCACGTCGACGATCTCGACCTCGTGGTCAACGTCGACCCGCCCGCCGACCCCAAGGACTATCTGCACCGTGCGGGCCGCACCGCCCGGGCCGGTGAGTCCGGCAGCGTCGTGACGCTGGTGCTGTCCGGCCAGCGCCGCGAGATGAGCCGGCTGCTGGCCGAGGCCGGCATAGAGCCGACGGTCACCAAGGTGCGCTCGGGCGAGGCGGAGCTGAGCCGGATCACCGGGGCCAAGGCCCCCTCCGGGACCCCGCTCGACGGAGGGCCCGTCGCGCCCCGGGCCAAGAACGCCAACGCCCCCTTCCGCGGCCTGGGCACCAGCAAGGACGCCTCCCGCGGCACCGGCGGCAAGTCCCGCAAGGCCATCGAGGCCCGTAAGCTCGCCGAGGCCCGCAAGGCGGCCCGGGTACGCCGCGGCGGCTGAGAGCCGCTGCCAGGGGTGCCGCGGCAAGCCCCGCCGTACTGTGAGGGCGCCGCGTGAGAGGCACCGGGTCGTTCGTCGTGCCGAACGCCGCCCAGCGAACATGAACCTGGCCTCGTGATGCGACGTTGCTCGCTCACATGCCTTGCAGGGCCTTACGCAGCCGTTCCTCCAGGGCATCCCGCGCCGACGTCCATCTCTGCACGGCTTGTTGGGCTTCATGAACCCGATCGGGAGGTGGCAAAGGTCCCGTCCGCTCCCAGGAGCTCTCGTATGAGCCGATGTCGCTGCCGTGCGCGGAAAGCTCCTGTTCCCGCTGTTCCTCCCACCTGTGCCGCTCTTCAGCCTCGCGATGGTCGATCCATGTCAGCCCTTCGAGGAACTGCTGGGCCAGCCGCCGCTCTTCGTCCTCCAGCACCTCGCCATGCTTGATCAGGAAGGTGTTGATCTTCGGGACCTCGGCCCGCAGATCCTGACCGCCCGCGTTCCACCGCGACTGGATTTCAAGGTCGCGGAGTTTGCCGAGCAGTTCCTGGAGGGCTTCCAGCCGCTGTTGGTCATACGGTCCGCGGGCGACGCGACGTCGCTCCGCCTGCTCCAGTTCCTGGCGCGCCGTCTCGTTCTCGGCTTGGCGCCGCTCACTGCGTCTCCACTGGAGGTAACCCACGAGGGCGACGAACACCGTGGCGCCCACGGGAAGCGCGGTAGTCAGTAACTCCACGGCGGCATTGTGCCGAGAGCGGTGCCCCACTGGCCAGCGCCCGGCATCGACACGCGTCTGTCGGCACGGACCGCCCGGCACCACCTACGGCGAAGAAACCGGAGCGGGCAGCGGTCAGGTGTCGAGGGCCTCGGTCATGGCGTCGAGGTCGGCCAGGAGGGCGGTCAGTCGTCGGGCAGGGATGTTTTTGATCATGCGTTCCTCGATGGCGTAGACGGCGCCGCGGGCCGCGTGCAGGCGCTGCTGTCCGGCCGCGGTGAGGTGGATGGGCAGGGCGCGGCCGTGATCGGTGCTGGTCGCCTGGGTGATCAGGCCCGCCTCCTTCAGGCCGCGCAGCACGACGTTGGCGGACTGCCGGGTGACGAAGGTGCCCCGGGCGAGGTCGGCGTTGGACAGGCCGGGCTGTTCGTCGAGGAGCTCCAGGCAGGAGTACTGCGGGACGGTGAGGTCGTGTTCGCGCAGGGCCTTGTCCATGGCGCCGCGCAAGGCGGCCGAGGCCCTCTTGAGCCGGTATCCCACGTGCTCGGTGACGTCGTTGGCTGGATGGGGCGGGGGCACGGGCGCACGGTTCTCCATGTCAGCATTTTGACATGCCTGACGGTCGGTGCCTATCTTCGGCTATGTCAAAGTCCTGACATTGAAAGCTTCTGGAAGACCAACCCGACCCCCCTTGGAGTTCCCATGACCGCCACCGTCGAAGGCCCCGATTTCATCGCTCTGCAGGTGAGGAACGTGCCGGCCGCGGCCGCGTTCTTCGAGGAGAAGCTCGGACTGCGACGAGCCCCCGGTGGACCGGCCCACGCGGTCGTCTTCGCCACCACCCCCATCCCGTTCGCGGTCCGCGAGTTGCTTCCCGGCGTCGACCTCGACACCGTCGACCGTCCTGGCCTGGGTGTGGCGCTGTGGCTGCGCACCACCGACGCCCCGGCGCTGCGCGAGCAGCTGCTGGCGGCGGGCACGGAAGACGTCACCCCGCTCACGGACAGCCCCTTCGGGCCGACGTTCTCCTTCACCGGGCCCGAGGGCTACCGGCTCACCGTCCACGGAGGCTGACCGTGAAGGCCGTCGTCCTCAGCCCCCGAGGCCCGTTCTCCCTCGCGGCGAGTCTGCGCTTCCTGGAAGGCTTCACCCCCGCCCCCTACCGGCAGGGCGCCGACGGGGTGCTGCGCCTGGCGTTTCCCTCGGACGACGGCCATGGCACGGTCACCGCCGCCGTGCGGCAGGAACCACCGCGGGAGGGGCCCGGCTCCGGCACGGGCGCGGTGCATGCCGACCTCGCCTTCCACCCGGCCACCGGCCCCGGCACCGAGGCATCCGCCGACGGCGACGACTGGGAGTCAGCCACGGCCGGCGTCGCCCGCAATCTCTCCCTGGACGTCGACGGCTCCGGCTTTCCGGTCCTCGCGTCGGCGGACCCCGTCGTGGCGGGACTCATGGAGGAGTTCCCGGGGCTGCGGCCGGTGTGCTTCAACTCGCCCTACGAGGCCGCGACATGGGCCGTCATCGGCCACCGGGTCCGCAGGAGCCACGCCGCCGCCGTCAAGACGCTGCTCGCACAGCGGCACGGGCAGCGTGTCCGGGTCGCCGGGCACGAGCTGTGCGCCTTCCCCGCCCCGCACGTCCTGCGCACCCTCACGAGCTTTCCCGGCCTGACCGAGGTCAAGGTCCAGCGGCTGCACGCGATCGCCGACGCGGCAGCCGTCGGCCGTCTCGACGCCGCCGCTCTGCGCGCCATGCCCGCCCAGGAGGCGCTCGCCGCCCTGCGGGAGCTTCCCGGCATCGGCCCGTTCTCCGCCGAGCTCATCCTCATCCGCGGTGCCGGGCACCCCGACCTCTTCCCCCGCCACGAACCCCGCCTGCACACCGCCATGACCGCCGCCTACGGCCTCGACGACCAGGCGGCCGGTGGGCCGGGGCTCGTACGGCTCGCGGAGCGGTGGAAGCCCTACCGCAGCTGGGTGGCACTCCTGCTGCGCGCTCATGCCGACCCACACATTTCTGGTTGCGCGCACGGCCTCCAGGCATCTCGGTAGGAGTCGCTGTGCGGCCGCCGGACCGTCGCCGGAGACGATCTCAGCCCGGCAGGGTCGGCCGCTCAGCGAAGCTCGTTCAGTGCGGAATCACCCAGCCCGGTGCCCAGGTACCGGCGGCGTCGTGGCCGGCCGCTGTGGCGGCGAGGTGGGCGCGGAGGGTGGCCAGCGCCGGGTGCGGGTTGTCGCGGTGCCACAGGAGCGAGTGCGGGTAGACGGGCGTCGGGTCGGTCACCGGGATGCGGCGCAGGCCGTGGCCGGCGGGCCAGACGAGGCGGGTCTGCTCGGTCGTGAAGGTGGCCAGGGCCGGGGTGTCGGCGACGGTGTCGAGAAGCGCGTCGGAGCCGAAGTTGGGGCCGGTCGCCTCGATGGTGAGGCCGAACTCGGCGGCGAGGTCGTCGTAGTAGGCGGCCCACTCGGTGCCGGGAACGAGGCCGGGCATCCAGATCCGGTGCCCGGCGAGGTGGGCGACGGTGACCGACCGGGCTCCCGCCAGCGCGTGGGCGGGGCCGGTGAGGAGCTGGTGCGGCTCGTCGAGCACCCGGACGGAGGCGATGTCCTCGGGCAGGGGCCGGCCGGGCGCGGCGACGGCGCGGAAGGACGCGTCGATCGCACCGGACCGGATGGCGGCGACGGCGGTCTCGATGTCGAACAGCATCACCACGTCGAGGTCGATCTCGGGGTGCGCCTGGTGGAAGCCGCGCATCAGGCCCGAGGGCGCGACGCGCGAGGCGATGATGTCGACGCGCAGTGGACGGTGGCCGGTGCGCACGGACGCGACCGCGCGCTCGGTGACACGCAGCAGCTCGCGCGCGTGGGGCAGGAACGCCTGCCCGTCGATGGTGAGCTCGGCGCCGCGGGGGGCTCGGGTGAACAACCGCACGCCGAGGTTGCGCTCCAGCGCGGCGATGCGCTTGGAGACAGCCTGCTGGGTGATCGACAGATCGGTAGCGGCCTTCTGGAACTGGCCCGCTTCCGCGACGGCGACGAAGGTACGTACTGCTTCGAGATCCACGCCGGTCCACCTTAGTGAACAACGAATGGTTGTGGATCGATGGTAGGGCAGTTGTTTGACCTGCCGTTGTGTCTGTCGCTTAGCTCTCACTGGTCAACGTCGGTTTGTTCGGGTGGGGCACCAAGGGGGCTGTGAGCATGGTGGGCAGGAGATCGTTGGGCCGGCAGTTCGGCTGGCTGTGGGCGGCGTACGCGGTGAGCGCGTACGGGTCCGGGCTGGGGTTCGGGGCCTTGCCGCTGGTCGCCGTACTGGTCTTGCATGCCGGCCCTGCCGAGGTGTCCGCGCTGTCCGCGGTGGGGCCCGCGGTGGGCGCGCTGATCGCGGTGCCCCTCGCGCCGTGGGTGGAGTTCCGCCACAAGCGACCGGTCATGATCACGATGGACCTGGCCCGGTTCGCGGCCATGGCGACGATCCCGGTCGCCTACGCCTTCGGATGGCTCAGTTTCGTCCAACTGCTCGTGATCTCGGCCGTGGTCGCCGCAGCCAAGATCGCCTTCAACGCAGCCAGCGGCGCCTACCTCAAAGGTCTCGTCCGGCCGGATGACCTGCTCGTGGCCAACGCGCGGTTCGAGTCCACGAACTGGAGCTCCATCGCGATCGGCCCTCCCTTGGGCGGGGCGGCGATCGGCCTGTTCGGGCCGGTCACCACCGTGGTGGCCGACGCACTCAGCTACCTCCTCTCCGCACTGGGCATCACCGCGATCCGCGGCCAGGAAGAAGCGCCGCGAACGACCGGCAAAAACCCGGTCCGGGCGGGCGCGTTGCTTGACGGCTGGCGACACATCATGGGCCATCCCGGTTTGCGGGCGCTCTACCTGAACCAGATGCTCGTCGCCGGTCTGATCATGGCCACCGAGCCGCTGCTGGCCGTGCTCCTGCTTCGCCAGCTCGGGTTCCCACCCTGGCAGTACGGCCTCGCCTTCGCCGCCCCCTGCCTCGGCGGACTCATCGGCTCGCGGCTGGCCCGCCGTGTCGTGGCCCGCTACGGCCGGCACGCGGTCTTCCGGACCGTCGGCACCCTGCGCGCCATCTGGCTGATCGGCCTGGCCTTCGTCCGTCCCGGCATCGTCGGCCTCGTCACCGTGATGGCTGTCGAGCTGGCGATCATCGTCAACATGAGCCTCTACACCCCGGTGCTCGCCACCTACCGGCTCGAACACACCCCCAAGCATCTCGTCGCCCGCACCCTGTCGGCCTGGTCCATCGGCCAGCAGGCGTCCATCGCCGGCCTCACCGCGCTCGCCGGGCTGCTCGCCGACGTCACCACCCCACGCACCGCTCTCACGGCCGTGGGACTGCTCATCCTGACCACCCCGCTCCTGCTGCCCCGACACGACCAGACATCACAGCACGAGCCGGAACTGTCCCACAGCCACCCATGAGGCACCGCAACTCGCCACCGAAGCCCGCAGGCAGCAGGCAGCAGGCAGCAGGCAGCAGGCCGCAGGTCCTGTGCGATCCCACCCGCCGAGTCCCACCTGCCAAGTCCCACCCACCAAGTCCCACCCGCCAAGTCGTATCCGGCGTGTGCGCGGCCGGGGACGTCGCCAACTCGACGACGGCGTCCTCGAACGCGAATTCACCCTTGGCGAGATCCCCGGCATCCTGTGGACGCCTTGATCCGCATCTGCCCCGCTGATCCTGATCGGCCACAACGGCGGCTTGCACAAGCGGGAATCGCGGCTGGTGGCCCGGGCCCGGCACTCCGCGACGGAGTACGGCTACGCGGTGGCCGCCATCGACCACCCCGGGCACGGTGAGCGGCCCCGTTCCGCCGTCGACGAGCAGGCTCGCGCCGACCTCCGTCGGGCGATGGCGGCAGGGGAGCCGGTCGACGAGATCTTCGAGTCCTTCATCGTCCCGCTGGTCGAAAAGGCGGTGCCTGAACGGCGGACCACTCTGGACGCCCTCCTTGCGCTGCCCGAGATCGGTGGCCCGGTCGGGTACTCGGGGATGACCGCCATCGGCATTCGGCTGGCGGTGGTCGAGCCGCGCATCGCGGCCGCCGGATTCTTCGCCGGGGGTTTCGTGCCCCGCGCCCTGCGCGAGGAGGCCCGGAAGGTCACCATTCCGCTGCTGTTCCTGCTGCAGTGGGACGACGAAGGGAACGACCGGCAGTGGGCCCTGGACCTGTTCGACGCCTTCGGCTCCAAGGAGAAGACGCTGCATGCCAACTTGGGCGGGCACGCCGGCACCCCGTGGTTCGAGGTGGACGACGGGACCCGGTTCTTCGGCCGGCACCTGAAGTGAGGTCGTGCCGCCAGGCCGGAAGCAGGCGGTAGGCGGTGCCGCGCTGCGAGCCAGGTGCGCTGGCCGAACGAGCCGGTGCCGCGACGAACCGGCGACGACCGGCGACGACCGGCGACGACCGGCCACGACCGGCCACGACCGGTCGCGGCCGGTCGTCGAGGCACCGGCCGGGCCGGAAGACCACGGGCGCCGGGAGGCCGAGACGAGTCGGTCTCCGGCTCAGTGCGTGCTCGCTGTCGCTTCGGGGCGCCGGCCCCATGCGGCGATCGTGACCTGCGGGATGTCGATGAACGCCGGGTCTTCGAGGAGGGTGGTGAATTGCGTCAGGTCTTCTTGGGTGATGACTCCGTCGGCGAGCATGGCGGGGGCTGCCTGGGTGATGAGGGGGAGCCAGCGGTCCTTGGTGCCGCCGCCCATGCAGCCGAGGTTTCCGGCGAAGGACACCTCGCTCAGAGCGTTGTGGGCGAGCAGGGAGGGAAGGCTCCGCGCCCAGGTCATGTCTGCGCCGTTGTCGCGGTACGCGCGCTGATAGGCGGCCAGGACGCGCTGGACCAGAGGAGAGGGTGAGGTGTCGGCCGGCAGGTGGTAGGGCTCTTCGACGATGAGCCATCCGCCGGGGGCGAGCCAGCGGGTGGCTCGCGCGATGACCTCGTCGCGCTGCGGGAGGTGGCAGAAGAGGTAGCGGGCGTGGATGAGGTCGAAGCTTCCGGGCGCGTAGTCCTCAGAGGTGATGTCTGCTTCCTGGACCTCCAGGTTCTCGGCTCGGCGCATATCGAGGTGTCGGGTGTCGAGGTCGACGGCGACCACTCGTCCCTCGGGGCAGCGTGCGGCGAGCCAGTAGGCGATGGAACCCGCGCCCGCACCCAGTTCCAGGCAGTTGAAGGAGGCTTCGAGGGGAAGGTCCTGGATGACTTTGATGGTGAACGCATCCACGCTGCGCTGGATGGACCGAAGACGGTCACGTTCGTGCGGGGCTTCGTTGCTCAGCAAGCCGGTGCGGTAGGGGGCCGGGGTGGCGGAGTGCTGTGTCATGAATGTCGCCTAGGTGATGGTGTTGGTCGGGGTGTGGTGGTCGCGTCCCTCCGGCATGGCGGGTGCGGGTGCGGTGGGGGAGGGGTCGAAGGAGCGGACAGCGGGATGTGTGCGAGCGCGCAGGACGGCGAGGAGGAAGTCGGTCTCGCTGCGGAGCCCGTCGTCCTTGAGGTTCACGGGCGTGAGCGGGTTCGGTTGGGTCGCGCCGGCGGCCGCCACGGCCTGGAGGGCACTCTGCAGCCAGCACGCAGTGACGATCGGCTCCATGTGTTCTTCGGGGACACCGTGCTCGGTGACGTGACGTCGGGCACGATCGACCACCTCGGGCCGCACGTAATCCTGCAGAACGAGCAGGACATCGAGGATCTCGATGACCTGGCGGTAGAGCCTGAGCCGGATCGACTGCGGGCTTCCCACCACCGCCCGGATCCGGGGACGGGCTCCGTCCAGGGTGACGTGCGGGACGGCTTCGGTCAGGTCACGCCACAGGGGGCTCAGACACCACAGGGCGCGTGCGTCGCGGGCCGTGCGGCGGATGGTCAGTGCCAGGGGCAGGCAGACCCCTGCGGTCATCAGCCAGGCGGTGACGCCGATGTTCAGTGGGAACAGTGCGCCCAGCCAGACGGGGCGTGCCAGGAGGAAGGCCAGAACGACGCACCAGAACAGGGAGGACGAGGTGAAGCCGGCGGCGAGCAGCAACAGGCCGGTGCGCAACGGCCGGTCGTCGTGGGCCCGGCGGCCGTAGCGCACACACAGCACGGCGCAGGGGACCGTGCCGACAAGATGAGCTGCCACCAGAATCCACCAGAAGGGGCTGTACCACGGGACGGGCTGCGCAGTGACGCAGCCGGCGTGCGGCGCGATGGTGAAGTTCAGGGCGATCAGCGCGGCGATGGTGACGATCATGGTGCCGTAGATGAGCCACGGCCGGCGCCGGGACATCGCCGCGAGGACGAAATCGAGGATGAGGGCCGAGCTGAGGACGCCCCAGGCGTTCATGAACAACCCGCAGCTCTGGGCGAAGGTGAAGGATCGGTTCAAGGCCGCGGTGACGGGGTCGAGATAGACGGTGATCGACCCGGCGATCCCGACCACGGCGACCAGCAACATCTTCTGCTGACGGGAGTGACGGGCACCAGGCACTCGCAGGATGATCGCCAGCCACAGCGCCAACGCGCCCGAAAGCTCGACACGGGAACCGAGTTCGTAGAGGGAAAGTGAGCTCATGGTTCGGCCTCTACTCCCGGATCCCGAGTGCGGCTTCGAGCTTGCCCCGAACCCCGCTCGACGGCGAGGGTGTGAGGATCCCCGCGGCCGAGTAGATCAGGCTGGCGACGAGTTCGGCTTCCCGCTCCTGCTCATTGGTGTAATTGCTGCGACGCAGAAGCCGGCTGATCATCTCGGGCCGGATGCTGGGCAACAGCATGGCGAGCACCTCGTGGAACTCCCGGTCGCTGCGGCCGTGTTCGCACAGGATGTGCCCGATTTCATGGAGAATGATGTGCTCCTGATGGAACTTGGTGGTCTTCTCCTCGACGTAGATGTTGTCGCTGGCATCGGTGGCGATCCACAACCCGCAGGCGTTGATGGCGGCCCCGATCGACAGCGTGTGGATCAGGATCGGCCGCCCCCGCTGCGCCGACAGCCCCTTGACGAATGCATCGACGGAAAACGGCCGGGGTAGGTCGAGCGTCTTGACGAGCGCCTGACACCGTTTGCGTACCTGTCGTGAGGTCATGGTGTCGCCTTGCCCTTCGATCGGACACCGGTGGAAGTAGACGTCATCTTCATAGCGCATGGCCAACCTCCCTAGCAGCTTGCCCAACAGCTTCGAGGACGGTCGCCGCAAGCTGGCTGCTTCCCGCCGGTGGCCGGCGCCGCGTGACGCAGCAAATACGAACCAGTAGTGGCTAGTAGTGGCGCCGCCGATACCGCTGGTGGGCCGGGCCGCGCACCCGCACAGCAGGCCGAGGTGATCACACAATGCGCCGATGGGCAACGTCTGTCGGGGGTCGGTAGACCGAGACAGGTGACCCATCGCCACATCGCTCTCACCGCGCTGGCCGCCGCCGAGGCGGCGGCCAGGTGCCCGGCCCGCGCCCCGTGCCCGGAGTGCCCACTGCCCAGTCGGTGGGCGGCTGGGCGGCTGGGCGGGCTCGGTCTGAACGACCCCCCGGCTCTCCTCGCTCCGGTACGACCACATCAACGTCCTCGGCCGCTACTCCTGCACCGGGTCTCCTGCACCGGGTCTCCTGCACCCGGCGTCCTGCACCGGGTCTCCTGCACCCGGCGTCCGGCACCGGCCTGCGGCAGCGACGCGACCCGATCCGACCCGGCCCGACCCCATCGCACTCGTCATCCGGCACGTCAGGGGATCTGGGCCTCGATGTGGGCGAGTTGGGCGGCAAGGATTTCTTCGAATGCGGCGCGGCGGTCTGCTCCGAGGGGGCGGATGTCGCGGGCGAAGTGGGCCAGGGCGGGGAAGCGTTCGGGGTCGGCGCCGAGCACCGCGACGCGGAACTGCTCCATGCCCTGTTCGTACTCGTTCGGGGTGATGGTGCTGATGCCGGCCTCGGAGGCGATCAGCGCGGCGAGGAGGATCACGATGCGGTGGTATCGCACCGGGACCTCCTCGTCGGGCAGGCCGGATGCGCGCAGGGCCTGCAACAGCTCCTCCATGACCAATCGGGATCCGGTGCCGCCGGACCCATAGCGTCCCCACACCGCGGCGAGTTGGGGTTGCTCGCCGAAGACCTCGCGCAGGCGCAGGGCCAAGGCGGTGACGCGCTGCTTCCAGTTGCCTTCGGGGCGGTAGCCGTCCATGGCGGCCAGCAGGATCCGGTCGGCAACCGCACGCAGCAGTTCGGTCTTGTTGCGGAAGTGCCGGTAGAGGCTGGAGGAGTCGGTCCCGAGCACTGCGGCGAGTTTGCGCACGCTGAACGACTCGGCGTCGCTCGTGCGCAGCAGTTCCGCCGCCGTGTCCAGGATCTCCTCGGTCGACCATCGCCTGCGGCCAGTCATCTCGCCCCTCTCGTCGCCCCTCCCGTTCGGACTCAGCCTAACCTATGCACTTGCTGATGCACGCACCGCGTGCATAATGAGGTCAACGCACTCACCGCACTGTCAGACCGCGACGACGCACTGTCAGATCGCAACGACGCACCCGGCATCCGGCCGGGAGGGGAGAAGGAGACATGAGCGAGAGCACGACCACGACGCGGCCGCCGGAGCCGGACTTCTCGGTGATCACGACCGAGGAACTGCGCGCCTACCGCGACGCGGAGAACCGCTTCCGGGCCTCCAGTGCGGCGCGGACGATCCTCGGAGAGCCGGACCCCGGCGCCGCGATCGCCTGGCAGGAGATCGCGCTGCCCGGCCGCGACGTACCGGTCCGGGTCTACCGGCCGACGCCGGCGGGAGACGACGAAGCCGTGGCCCGCACCGACCTGCCACTCGTGGTCCATGTCCACGGAGGCGGCTTCGTGGGCACGGCGGTGCAGTGCGACTGGACCAACAGCCGCCTCGCCGCCCGACTGCCCGCTGTCGTCGTCTCGGTCGAGCACCGCCTCCTCGCCCCCGGCAGCCCGCTCGCGAACGCCGCCGACGACGGCTGGGACGTGCTCAACCACGTGGTGCGGCACGCCGCGCAGTGGGGCGTCGACCCGGCGCGCGCGGCCGTCTTCGGTGAGAGCTGCGGCGCGCTGATCAGCGCACTGACGGCCATCCGGGCCAGGGAAGCCGGCCTGGAGCTCAGGGCGCAGGTGCTGGTCAACCCCGCGGTCGACGTGACCGAGACGATGTTCGACCACCCCTCGATCGCCGAGTACGCGTACCACCCGACCCGGGCCCTGCCGCAACTGCGGTTCGTCCAGCGGCTCGCCGTCCCGCCGGGAGTCGACGCCCGCACAGTCTCGCCGCTGTACGCGGACGACCTGAGCGGGCTCGCCCCGGCGCTCGTGCTGGTGCCCACCCAGGACGCGCTCGCCGACCACGGCCGCCGCTACGCCGAGCGACTCCAGGCGGCCGGGACCTCCGTGCGGCTCACCGAATACCCGGGAGCGCGACACGCGTTCCTCACCCTGCCCGGCGTGGAACCACAGGCCGAGGCCGCCCAGACGGAGATCCTCGCGTTCCTCCGCGCGGCCCTGACAGAGTGACGGAGGAACGATGGACCCCATCCTGCTGAACCCGACGGCTTAGGGGTCTCCCAACTCGGCCGCGGCTGCACGAGCATGACTGGCATCTACGGCCAATTGGGGGCACTTGTCGTCCGGCACGATGGCCGCCTGCCTCGGCTGTAAGAACGATGCGGTCGCGGCGGCGAGTTGGCGGAAAGTCGCCGGTACGTTCTGATCCGTCAGCCCGAGGGGCTCATCGCCCTGCGGCAGCCCGCGAACGAGGGGGCGGAGGTGGGTGGTGACTGGTACGACAACCTTCGGTTGCCTGAGGGGGGCATCGGGCTCGTCATCGGGGATGTGCAGGGCCACAGCCTGGAAGCAGCGGGCACCATGGGCCAGCTGCGCAGCGCGACACGGCCTACGCCGCCGAGGGGCACGAACCGGGCAGGGTGCTGGAGCGGAGCAACCATCTGCTTGCGGGGTTGGACACCGGCCTGTACGCCAGTTGCTGCTGCCTGTGGTTGGATCTGGCGCTCGGAAGCGCCAGCCTCGCCACCGCCGGCCACCCGGGGCCGCTGATCAGCGACGCCCAGGGCCGGACCGTCCAGGCGCAGCCACCCATGGGACCGCCGTTGGGCGTTGACCCGCATGCCGTGTACCAGCAGAGTGAGGCCCTTCTGTCGCCGGGGTCGGTGGTGGCCCTGTTCACCGATGGTCTGCTGGACACACGTCGGTTGGGGGTGGATGCCGCCGTCGAGCGACTGGCCCATGTGCTGGCCGACAACTGCACGGAGGACGTTGAGGTGCCGGCGGATCGTTTGATGCAGCACTGCACTCCGCGCCCCGCAGCAGGGCGATGACGTCGCCCTGCTGGTGGTGCGGTACGAAGGAGCTCAGCCTGGTGGTCAACGCCGGGTAGCACGCACCTCGGTTCAGCGTCATGATCTGCGCGGCGTGGCGCACGTACGCCATTTCCTGCGGGAGTCGCTGGGCCAATGGGACCTGATGCCCTTGCTGGACACTCTGGAGTTGCTGGCGTCCGAGGTCGTCACCAACGCTCTCATCCATGCGCACAGCGACGTGGATCTACGGCTGCGGGAGTACCCGGACCGGCTCCGTGTCGAAGTACGGGACAGCGATCCGCATCCACCTGTGCCGATCGAGATCCTCACCGCCGGTGAGACCGACAACAAGGAGGCCGAGTCCGGGCGGGGACTGCTGATCGTCGATGCCCTCGCGGCCGAATGGGGCAGTTCCCCCGCCGGGCGCGGCAAGACGACTTGGTGCGACCGGTCCCCATCTGCGTGCAGCCGACGTGAACCCACTGCTGACCAGGATGAACCCCCAGTACGGAGTCAAGGAGTCAAGCTGTCCGCGCTTCCGTGTGAGCTGGTCCGGGCCACGACGTGGATGGTTGACGCGAACGAGTGCATTGCTCCGTTGCTCGGTCTTGAGCGGCTTGCTGTGGTGACCTGGACGGAGCCGTCGGACGTCGACGAGCAGGACGAACGCGACGGACTGCACGGGAAAACCCGTGCCCTGGTCGAATGGGCGGCGCGGTGGCCGTTCGTATGGGCAGTGCGCGGTGCCGGCCCGGTGCCGGGCCGGCAAGCGGCAACCTGGAGTGATCAACCAGCCTTGGCCAGTTCCTCACTCGGGCTCGGGTGCTGGCCGAACTCGTGAACACAGCCACCGCACACGTGCTCCTCGCCTCACTACCGGAGCTGGTCGGCGATCTCGCGGGAGAAGGCCGAGACGCGTGTGTAGACACCGGGGGTGGGTGTGGAGGCATTGCTGTTGGCCAGCCAGCTGACGATCCCGATCAGCTTTCCGTCGGCGACGAGTGGACCGCCGCTGTCCCCTTCGGTGTGGTGGGCGCCGGTGACCGGGTCGTTGGCGCAGGCGTGCATCCGGGGGTCGAAGTCGCCGTCGGGGTTGAGCCGCCGGCACGTCCTGTCGGGCAGGACGCGCAGGGGCGCCGACCGCAGGGCGTTCGCCGCATGGTTCTCGTAGTCCAGCAGACCCCAGCCGTAGACCCGTGCCCTGGTACCCGGACGGTACGGATCGGTGTCAGAAGCCGTGGCGATGGGCAGCGGGGTGTAGGTCGCCGGCATGGGTGCGTCGAGTGTGAGGACGGCGACGTCGTTCTCCAGATGGCGGCCGAACCGCGGGTGGATCCACACCCTGGTCACCTTGCGCAGCGTGCCGTCATGGCGGCGCAGGTCGGTGCGGCCCGCGACGGCCCCCAGATCGGTGGGCGCCTCGTCGACGACACAGTGGGCTGCCGTGACGACCTTCGTCGGGGTGACCAGGGTGCCGCCGCAGAACTGCCCCGAGCGCGGGTACGTGTTGGTCTGCCGCCACAGGTTGATCGCGACGGTCCAGGGTGCCTGGGCCGTACTCGTCCTCCGCCCGCCGACGATGGCGTGGGCGGTCGGTGCCGGCAGGACGACGACGCCGAGTGCGACGAGCGTCATGAGACCGGCAACCAGGGCGGACACACGCGCCCAGGTGTGTCGCTCCATCATCGGGACGCTCCTTCCTGTCCGGCTGTCCGTCCGGCTATCTGGCTCTGGAGGAGCGCGTAGTAAGAAGCGGTCTTGTTGGCGACGCCCGGGTAGCGGCGGTCGGTGCAGCTGCCACCGCCGCTGATGACGCCGACCAGCCGCCCACCTGCGATGACGGGGCCTCCACTGTCCCCGTGGCAGGCGCTGACGCCGCCGGTCGGGTAGCCCAGGCACATCGTGTAGCGCTTGTCGTAGCGGCGGCTGCCGTACGCGGTGACGCAACTCTCGTCGCCCCGGTTGGGGATGAGCGCCGTCTGCAACGGCGGCACCCGGTCGTCGTCCTCCCGGCCCGTGGTGGAACCCCAGCCCAGGACCCGGTTGGGCGTCCCTTCCTGGTACAGCTTCTGCTGCGCCGGCGTAGCGAGCGGCAGAGTCCGGTACGGCATGGGGGAGTTGAGGGTGAGGACGGCTATGTCATGCGCGTAGATGGCGCCGCTTCCTTGGGTGTGGGCCTTGGGGTGGATCCACAGTTTCGCGACCTTGCGGACCCTGCCCTTGCCGGTCTGCCGGAGGTCTTCGCGTCCGCCGATCACCCGAACGGTGTCGATGGTGGCCTGCTTCACGCAGTGTGACGCGGTGAGCACCTTGTCCGGCGCGACGAGCGTGCCCGCGCACTCCGCGGTCTTCATGTCGTCCGACGAGGTCAGGGCGACCGTCCAGGGGTACTTCGTGATGGCGGCCCGGTCACCTCCGACGACCGCGGCGGCGGGCGGGGCAGTCATGGCGGCCAGCGCCGCTCCCATCAACACCGCGCCCGCCAGGGCACCTTGGCGTGATCTCGCTGCGTTCATGGCTCCTCCATGGCGATCGGACAGTGTCGCCCATGCAGAGGCCTGCACGCCTGAGTACGGTTGCCCGCGAAATGGCCACTCTTGCCGGGCGGCTCCTCTTGCTGCTCGCGGAACCGACGGAACACCCTTGCGGTGGCTCAGGACGGGTCGTAGACGTACGGCTGGGGGTTGCTGTTCCCGGCAGGGGTGTGCGCCACGACATTCACCGTGCCGGGCGCTCCGCCCGGGCTGGTGGCGACGACCTGGGTGTCGGAGATCGCCGCGAACGTGGCCGGGACGCCGCCGAAGGTCACCGCATCGGTGTAGGTGAGGTCGCTGCCGCCCAGCACGATCGCGTCGCCTCCGAGGTCAGAACCGTGGGAGGGGGTGAGGCTGGTCAGGACGGGCGCTGCGAGGTACGTGTAGTACGGGTTCCCGGTGGCCGTCGTGCTGGTCCCGCCCGGTGTCGTGACGGTGACGGCGACGGTGCCGGATCCGGCCGGAGCGGTCACGGTCAACTGGTTGTCGGATACCACGTTGATGCCGGTGGCCGGATTCCCCCCGAAGTTCACGGCGCTGGTGAGCGTCAGATTGCTGCCGAAGACGGTGACGGTGTTGCCTCCGGTGGCCGGGCCGAGGTGCGTGGACAGGTCGTTCACGGTGGGCGCGGCGATGTAGAAGTAGGGCAGTGGATTGCTGGTGCCGCTGGGGGTGGTGACGGTGACGTTGACCGGCGACGGTGGGCCGGCTGGTGCGCTGACGGTGATCTGGGTGCCGGTGTTGGTGAGGATGGTGGCCGGGTTCGTGCCGAACTTCACCGAGGTGGCTCCGGAGAGGTTGGTGCCGTTGAGTGTCACCGTATTTCCGCCTGAGGTGGGGCCCGACGTGGGACTGAGGCTGCTGAGAACCGGCGTTGTAGCAGCGACGTAGGTATAGCTGAGGGCGTTACTGATCCCGCCGGCCGTGATGACTGTGACACCGACGGAAGAGGGCGGCCCGGCCGGCGCAACGACCGTGATCTGCGTCGCGGTGTTGGTCAAGATGGTCGCCGGGCTGGAACCGAAGAACACCGCCACGGCTCCGGAAAGATTGGTGCCGTTGAGAGTCACCGTATTGCCACCCGAGGCGGGGCCCGAGGGAGGGCTGAGACTGCTGAGGGATGGGACTGAGGTGTAGGTGAAGAGCACGTTCTGGGTGCTGGTTCCTGTCGGCGCCGTGACGGTGACCTGGACCGTGCCGGTTCCTGCGGGGGTCTTGGCCGTGATCAGGGTGTCGCTCACGATGACGAAGTTGGTGCCGGTGGGGCCGAACCTGACCAAGGTGGCGCCGGTGAAGCCGGATCCGGTGAGGGTGACGCTGGTGCCTCCCGCTGGGGGCCCTTGGCTGGGGCTGACGCTGGTCACTACGGGGGCCATGATGCTCTTCTCCTTCTCGTCATGCCTGAGAGGACCGCGCCCCGGCCGGCAGTTGTCGGCCAGGGCGCGGCTCGTGTGGCCAACCGTCAGCGCCAAGCGCTGCGGGGCGGGCGGCGACTTGGTGGTCGCGCTGCGGGAGCCCGGCCGTCCTCGAGGTCAGGTGATCGTGAAGGCCTGGGCGTTGGAGTTGCCGCCGCAGGTGTGGACCGTGATGGTTCCGGCGCCGGTGGCGAGTCCGCCGGGCACGGTGGCGACGAGTTGGGTGTCGCTGACGGGGGTGAAGACCGCGGTGGCGGTGGCGGCGGCGCTGTCGGTGAAGGTGACGGTGTCGACGCCGATGAAGCCGGTTCCGTTGATGGTGATCTGGTCCCCCACCGTACCCGAGGTGGGGAGCACCGAGGTGATGGCCGGCGCGAGGTAGTAGTCGATCAGGGTGGTGCCCGAGGTGCTGGTACCGCCGGCGGTGGTGATGGTCACCGGCTGGGTCGATACCGTACCGACCTGGCCCGGGTTGGCCGGTGCGGTGAAGGCGACCTGGCTCGACTGGGTGGGGGTGACCGCTACGTTGCCGACGGTGCCCACCCCGACCTGCGTTCCGGTGAGGAAGTTGGTGCCGAACAGTGTCACCGGGCCACCCGTGGCGGCCGACACACAGGTGACGCTCAGCGCCGTGGTGGTTGGCGTCGCGGCGACGAAGAACGGCAGCGCGTTGCTGGTGGCGCCGGCACTGCTGGTGACGCTGACCGAGACCTGGCCGGAGCAGGGCGCCGCGCTGGGGACCACGAAGGTGACCTGGTTGGCGGTGACGCCTGTCGGGGTGACCACTGCCGCACCGAAGTTGACCCGCGTGGTGGTGGCGAGACCCGTTCCGTTGATCTGAACGGTGTCCCCGGGCTTGCCCTGGTTGGTGGTGGTGGTCGTGTCCACTAACGAGGTGATGGTTGCCATGGTCTTTCTCCTTCGAACGTGTCGCGCTGCTGGGTTGCAAGAGCAGGGCGGATGGCTGACGCGGCCGGCAACCGCAAGGGAGGCCCCAGCGGGCAGTGGGGCGGGAAGGCATGTGGAGACCCCTTGCCTCGGGGCCGGTGCCCGGGGGCGGGTCGTCCTTACGCAGCGACGCGGCGCCACATCAGGTGCGCCGTCAATCTCGCTTGCCTTGATTAAAGCCATGGGGTGAAGGAGGCGACAGGTGAAACTGGCGCACTGAGGGCTTTGTATGAACGTAGGCTAAGAGTTCCTTTCTCGATTCCGTGCGCTGTTGCACGCCCCTGCGTGTGAGGTGCGAAACAGCCGACGGGGTCGGGTGGGCGGACGGTCCACGCCGGGCCGGCCCCTGCTCCTGCCCGACGGCCGCAAGGCGCCTCCTCCGTCCAGCCCAAGGCGCCTTGGCGCCCGGCATCAGCTGCCCCGTGAGAGCCGTCTCCGTGCCCAGCGCCGGAGCCCCGTCGGGAGCCGGAGGTGAGTGCCCGGCCGATGTGCCTCAGCATCGATCGGCGGTGTCGTGGCCGCCTGGCGGGGCCCTCTCGCGCAGCTCACCACGGCGGACCATTTTCTCCGGCATGTGGACCACATGCTGGAGGGGCACTCGGCCGGAGCCGGCGAACTTCGCTTTCCAGACCGAGAGTTGACCGATGCGCTGCGGATGGCGGAGAGCCGGGGCGGCGGCTGGCTGTGCGGGAGTAGGTGGAGGGACGGGCATGGGTGGGGGCGACGCCCCCTGACGGGTCAGTCGGAGGTGAACTTCTTGACCAGGAACCGGATGACGACGAGCGCGCCGATGGCCAGGATCAGCCACCCCCACCCGTCGATGCCGCCGGGGGCGGGTTCCGCGACCGGCCGTTGAGGCGGCGGGACCGGGCGGTGGGCGTGGTGAACGCCGTGCACGCTCCGCCGAAAGGGTGACCGTCGGCCCTATTCCTTGCCGGCTGTATCGCCCGGATGAGTTACTTCCGGTGTCCGACCAGGTGGGCTGCCCATCCCTCCGTCAGGGAGTGAAGTGCGGCCGCCGGTCCCCGAGGGGCCTCGGTTCGCGGCGCATCGCAGCGCCTTGTCGCGCCTTGTCGGAGGAGGCATCAGCTGCTGGGTCTCGTGCGGAGACCTCGGCCCGTGTGGGTGGCTCAGACATACGTCCCAGGAGGCGCTGTGCGAGCCGTCCGTATGCTCCGACTGTTGACCGTGGCCAGTGCTCTGACGCTGTGCGCGGTCAGCGCCCCGCCCACGCAGGCAGCGGTCCCGACGCTCGTCGCCTGCAGCGAGCAGGCTCTGGTCGACGCGGTCAACGGGGCCAACGCCGCAGGTGGCGGCAGTCTGAACCTGGCACCGTTCTGCACCTACACCCTCACCAGCGCGCACAGTGCAGGCGGCGCCGGGGGACCGGCCGGAGTTCCGAACATCACCACTTCGATCTCCATGACCGGGCTGGTCACGGAGATCGTCCGTGCGCCGGGGGCCGCCCCGTTCCGGATCTTCGAGGTGGACGGTCCGTCGCACGACCCGGCCGCCCACGGCCAGCTCAGCCTCAACACGCTGACCATCACCCGTGGTGACGCCGGCCTCGGTGTGGGTGGTGGGATCGCCAACCTCGGCGGCATCGTGAACCTGACCGCCAGCTCCATACGCGACAGCGCGGCCTCGTACGGCGGCGGCATCTACAGCGACAACTCGCTGGTGGCCAGCGCCAGTACCGTCCACGACAACATCGCCACCGTCGCCGGCGGTGGCATCTACAAGAACGCCGGCAGCGTCTTGCTGCTCGTGAGCCCGGTTACCAACAACTCGCCGGCCAATTGTGCCGCCACCCCGCCGCTGCTCCCTGACTGCTGACTTCCTCGCCTCGCCGCTGCCCGCACCGGGCAGCGGCCTCCCCGAGCCGGCTTGCCTCCATGCGATGACGCCGTTGACGGCAGTCGACCGCGCAGACATCTAGGCCGAGCGCACCGACGACGCACAGGCCCAGGTCTTTCGCGCGTCCGAGGAGCCGCCACCGGAGGACGCCCGCGGCTTCTGGCTCACGCTGGACGCCCTGTACCCGGGCCTGGTGCGGCACCGGGGCGTCGAAAACCTGGCGATCGGCGCGCCCGACTGTGGCTCCTGGATGGTTACCCGCCCGGCCGTGACCGGCGCATGGTCGGTCACGGCCCGTGGACCGCGGAACATCTGGGCAGAGATCCACGACACGACCCTCCGTTGGCGGGCCGCCGGCGAACCGGAGGTTTACCGGCTCGATGTTGAACCGGGCGGCGCACAGCGGGTCAGCGCCGGCCGCGGGCAGGCGGCCTTGGCCTGGCGGCTCCCGTACCCCACGCCGCGACCGATCCGAACTACCGAGGGCGTCCCGTGATCGGGTGTCCCGTCTCCGACGACCTGGTCCGGGATCGGGGCCGTTGCCTGCGGCGACCAGATCGGTTGAGACGCCGCGTCGCCGGAATCCCAGTCGGTCTGGTCCCTGTCGGGTAGATGCCTGACGCTGTCTCAGTCGATCTGGTCCTTCTCCACCGTTTCGTGGACCTACCGGAGCCTCGTCGATTCACGGCGGGTTCGTGATCACCAGGGGACGACGCCGTCGTCCTCGAAGAACGAACCGGTCGGGCCGCCGTCGGGCAGGGTGGCGAGCCGGATCGCTGTGGCCGCGCCCTGTTCAGGAGTGCGGGGCCCTTGGAAGCCTGTGAAGTCGGTCGCGACCAGGCCCGGGCAGGCGGCGTTGATCAGGATGTTCGTACCGGCGAACTGCCGGGCGTACTGCACGGTGAGGGCGTTGAGGAACGACTTCGACGGCGCGTAGGCCGCCATGATCGGAATCTCGATGCCTGGGTCCGCCTGCCGGGCCAGGGAGCCGACGCTACTGGAGACGTTGACGATGCGTGGCGCGGCCGAGCGCCGTAGCAGTGGCAGCATCGCGTTGGTCACCCGGACGACACCCATGACGTTGGTGTCCACGACCGTGCGGAGCACCTCCAGGTCGAGCGCGGTCGGGTCCTGCACCCACCCCGGGCCCATCTCGCCCGAGATACCGGCATTGTTGACCAGGGCGTCCAGGCGCCCGGCCAGCCGTTCGATCAGTTCCGCGGCAGCAGTGACGCTCTGGTCGTCGGTCACGTCCAGCGGTACCCCGAACGCGTCCACGCCGACGGCGCGCAGCTTCCCGACGGCGGTTTCGCGTCGGGCGGCGTCGCGGGCTCCCACGCCCACGCGGTACCCGAGGCTGCCCAGCCCGGCCGCGATCTCGTACCCGATGCCCTTGTTCGCGCCGGTCACCAGCGCGATCATCGTTTCGCTCATGCTGATGATGTTGGCCCGCGGACGAGTGGCGCGGCCAACACCGATACGGTGTCCTGTCATACCTGCCGGGTATCACCGCGTAGGCTGCGGCCGTGGACACCCTGGAGACCCGCGAGCTGAGGTACTTCGTGGCCGTCGCCGAGGAACTGCACTTCGGGCGCGCCGCCGAGCGCCTCGGCATGGCCCAGCCGCCGCTGTCGCGGGCGATCCAGCAGCTCGAACGGCGCCTCGGGGTCTGCCTGTTGCAGCGCAACCGCCGTGGTGTCCGCCTGACCGGTGCCGGAGAGGTGCTGTTGCACGAGGGCCGGGCGGCCCTCGACGCGACCGCTGCCGCCGCTCGCCGCACCCGGCGCGCCGGCGGTGCCGACAGCCCTGGCGGCCCCCGCGGTCGGCTGGTCCTCGCGGTGAAGGCCGCCGCGTCCCACGAACTGCTGCGGAAACTTCTCGACGCCTACGCGGCCGAGCCCGACAGTGCCGAGATCGAGGTGCTGCCGTGCGGCATTTCCGAGCAGGAAGAGCTGCTGCGCGACGGACGCGCTGATGTCGCGCTGATGCACACGCCGTGGAACTCCCTCGCCGGGTTCGACAGCGAGGCACTGACGACCGAGGGGCAGGTTGCCGTCCTGCCTGCCGGGCACCCCCTCGCCGCCCGCGAGACCTTGTCCCTGGCCGATGTCAGGGGTGTCCCCGATCTGCCGCTCGCCCGCTGGCCCACCCACGGCACCTACGCACCCGGCCCGGGCCCCGAGATCCACAACCAGACGCAACTGGCCCAGTTGATCGCCCTCGGACGCACCGTGGCGGTCGTCCCCGACTCCGCCCGCTCCTGGCTGTGGGCCGAGCACACGGCCGTCCCCTTGACCGACGCGCCTCCCGTCGTGACCCACATCGCCTGGCCCGCCCACAGCCGCTCCCTCGCCCTGGCCGGCCTGATCCGCACGGCCGCACGGCTATGACCAGCTCCTGCCCCCATCGGCCAGCACCCTTCGAGACTTCCTGTTCGGCGGCGAACTCGTCCAGGAGCTGGAAGAGCAGAGTGATCGCGTGCTGCTCGTCCTCGTCCGACAGTTCCCACTCCAGGCCGCCATGACAGTGAGGCCCCCGTCGGTTGGCGACGGCGGAGGTTTCTGTGTTCGGGATGCGGCTCAGCCGCGGCACCGCACCACCCGGCGGGCGCCTGGTAACAGGGGCGTTTCTCGTCGATGAAGCAGTGGCAGGAGCTACAGCGAGAGGGATCCGGCCCCGAAGGGAATCCAGATGAACCAGGCGGACTTCCATCCCGAGCCGGAGTCCCCGCCCGAGTCCTTGAACTCCACCGTGCAGGATTTTCCTTTTCGGATGCCGAGGACGGCGGTTTCGTAGCCGAGGCGCTCGGGGCCGTTGAACTTCAGTGCGCTGGCGCGTGTCGTGCGGCCCTCCGAGGAGATGGTGACCATCGGGTTGCGGTTTCCGCCGCCGCAGTAGACATGGCCGATCGCCAGGCCGGAGGTGGGGGCGGTGAATGTCCGCGAGGTGTTCCACGTCAGGCTCCAGGACTGCGGCTGACCGAGCAGTTCGGTCGGCCCCGACAGCCTGAGCAGGCCCTTGGTCTCCAGCATCCGGTTGACGGTCACGTCGTTGCCGGGCAGGAACTGGGTGTGGCTGTTGATTTTCAGTGGTTCGCCGTAAGGGCCGCGTAGTTCGCGGATCCTGACGAAGTTGTTCTCCGTGGCCGTGAGACCGCCCTTGGCATTGATGTTGCCGTTGACGGTGACGGTGTTGTTCACCAGGAACTCGGTGTTGCTGTTGACGCGTAGGGCGACTCCGTACGGGCCGCGCAGTTCGCGAATTCTGACGGTGCCTGCTGCGGCGACCGCGTTGACGTCGCCGTTCGCGTGGAGAGTGCCGTTGGCGGTGAGCGTGCCGTTCGCGGTCAGTGCGCCTTCGGCCGTCACCGCACCCTTGGCGGTCAGTGTGCCGTTGACCGTGAGGTGGCGCAGCTCCAGGTCGGGCTTGATGACGCTGACGGTCGTCGTCAACGTCCGTTCGTACGTCTTTCCGTCCTCGGTATAGCGGGCCTGGAGCATAAAGCCGGTGGGGGTGTGGAGTTCGGGTGACCGCCATTGGCCGAAGGGCTGGTCAGGTCCGAAATTCAGTTCCTCGTGGGTCTCGCCCCAGTACATCGTGTAGGCGGCGTCCTGGGTGCCCTGCCACAGCAGTGTCGCGCGATCGCCGTTCCCGACCAACAGGTCCTTGGGATGGAAACTGTGGAAGATGAACGCACTGGGCGCTTTCTGTACCTGCGCATTGGTGACTTTGTCGCTGGTGGTGCCGCCGGTCGAGGTCTTCTCGACCAATTGGAACTCGGCCCATCCCGGGGCGCTGTTGACCTCGATGTGGAACACGTTGAGGGTGAGTCGCCAATTTCCGTCGAATACGGCGGTGGTGGTCGGTTCGAACTCGAAGACCTGCCAGTCGCCCTCCGGATAGCCGTCGTACTTGGTCCAGCCGTCGCCTTGTCCGGGGGATTCCCCGCCGACGACTCCGGAGTCGAGCGCGGTCCGGTTGCCGGTCCAGGCCGCGGCGCCCTCGCCGATGCGGAGTTTGACGGTGAGCCGGTCGCAGCGCACCGACCTGGTCAGCCCGGCGCCGACCACCACCTTGAGCGTGGCGGTGACCGGCTTGCCGGGTGTGCTGGCGTTGAGCTCGGGCGGGAAGGTCTCGACGGCGTACGGAAGCAGCGCGGTGCCGGACCGGATGATCTCGTTCATGGAGCTCTGCCTTTCTCCAGCTCGTGTGTCACGTGCCTTCTTGTACGCGTCACATGTCCAGTGCGCCGACTCCGAACGGGACCCAGGTGAACCAGGCGGCCTTCCAGTCGGGGCCGTCGTCACCGCCGGCGTCGCCGAACCAGACCGTGAAGTCCGCGCCTTTCCGGATCGCGAGGACGGCGACCGAGTACCCGGGGCGGACCGGATCGTTGAACTTGAAGGTGCTGGCATCGACGGATTGCCCGTCGGAGGTGATGGTGACCTTCGGGTTGCGGTCTCCGCCGCCGCAGCGGACCTCGGCGATGGCGAGGCCGGTCGTCGGGGCGGTCCAACCGCGGGTGGTGTTCCACGTCAGCCCGCACTGCTGGGGACTGCCGGCGAGGTCGGTGGCTCCGTTGGTGGTGAGCGTGCCCTTGATTCCCAAGCCGCCGTTGACCAGCACGTCGTTGTCCGGCAGGAACTCCGTCGAGCTGTTGATCTTCAACCACTGGCCGTAGGGGCCGCGCAGGTCCTTGATCCGCACGATGTCCCCGGTCGCGGTCATTCCGCCGGTCGGGTAGAACGAGCCGTTCGTGGTGAGGCTGGCCGCCACGGTGACATCGTCGCCGGCGAGGAAGTCCGTCGGGCTGTCGATCGTCAGATGCTCGCCGTACGGCCCGCGGAGGTCGCGGATGCGGACGATGCCGTCGGTGGCGGTAATGCCGCCGGACGCGGTCAGACCGGCCTCGGCAGTGAGCGCCCCCTTGCTGGTCAGGGCGCCGGTGGTGGTCACCTCGCCGGCTGCGGTGAGGGCGCCCAGCACGGTCAGGTTCGAGACCGTCAGGTCGGGGTCGACGACGCCGACAGCCGTCGTCAGTGTCCGCTCGAACGTCTTGCCGTCCTTGGTGTAGCGGGCCTGGAGCATGAAGCCGGTGGGCTCGTGCAGTGCCGGGGAGAACCACTCGCCGAACGGCTTGCTGGGGCCGAACCGCAACTGCTCCTCGTTCTTGTCCCAGAACATGGTGTAGGCGGCGTCCTGCGTTCCCTGCCATTCCAGCTTCGCCCGGTCGCCGTTGCCGACCATGAGGTGCTCCGGGTGGAAGCTGTGGAAGACGAAGGTGTCCGGGGCCTTCTGCACCTGGGCGTTGGTGGTCTTCTCGCTGGTCGGGCCGCTGGTCGAGGTCTGCTCGACGACCTGGAGCTCGGCCCAGCCCGGTGCGTCGTTGAGTTCGATGTCGAAGATGTTCAGGGTCAGTTTCCAGGTGCCGTCGAAGCGGGCCTGGGTCGTCGGGTCGAATGCGAAGACCTGCCATTCGCCGTCGTCGTAGCCGTCCTCCGGAGTCCAGCCGTCGCCCTGTCCCGGGCCTTCTCCGCCGGTGACGCCGGACTTCAGGGCGCCCCGGTTCGCGGTCCACGCGGATCCGCCCTCGCCGATCCGCAGCCTGACGGTGAGTTTGTCGCAGAGCACCGTCCCGGTGAGGTCCGCGCCGACGGTGACCTTCAGCGTCACCGGATCCGGGTGCCCGATGTTCAGCTCGGGCGGATAGGTGGAGATGTCGAGCGGAAGCAGTGCGCTGCCGCCGCGGATGATGCGCCCCATCGGAGGTGCTCCTTACGTCGTACCGCTTGCCTCTTGCCTCTTACTTCGTGCGTCTCAGGTGGCAGGTCGGGTGGCGGCGCTGCCGGTTCCGGATCGGTTCGGCACTTCCTGCACCGGGTGCAGCTGGAGGTAGCCGGCGCGGGCGGCCGGCGCCGGGTCGTCGGCGTGGAAGCGGGTGTCGGCGGGGGCGATGGGGGTTTCGGACCAGGCCGGCAGTTCGGCGCCGTCCGCCAGGTCCGGTTCGGCCCAGGTCCAGGTGCCGTGCCACTGGGCCGGCTGCGGCATGACCAGGCCCTGGGGCAACTCGTCCGCGCCGCCCGGGCCGGCCGCCGTACGCACGGAGTGCAGGTCCGGCGTCCGCCGGGCGTCCAACTGCCCGTCGCGCAGCGGTGCCAGCAGCGGGTTGAGGCGGAAGGAGGCGCGGATCCGCAACAGCGCCTGGTGCACCAGGTCGGCGGGCAGTTCCAGCGCCTCGATCGGCAGGATGCCGGTGCTGGCGTGCACCGGGGCGTGGGGGTCGGCGAGCAGCGTCAGATGGTGGGTCACCGGATCGTCCGTGGTGATCCGTGCGGGCAGCGCCAGCCCCTCGCCGTGCCCGATCGGTACGGTGTAGTCGCTGCCGTCCACCGGCGCGACGGCATGCAGTCGGCGGTAGCTGATGGCGTCTCCCGGCTCGCCGTCCGTCGCGTAGTAGCCGATGAGCCCGTCCGACAGCCGCTCGGCCTCGCCGAGCCGCACCGGCCATGTGTAGTCCGGATACTCCTCCTGGGGCGGATCGATGACGGTTTGCCAGCTGGCGTTGGTCAGCAGCGGGCCGCGCAGGTCGATGCCCAGGTCGGCGCGGATCAGCGCCAGGGGGCGGCCGAGCAGCCGGGCCGCGGTCCGGTCGTCCTCCGCGTGCGGTGACTCGACCCGCTCCAGCGCCTCGTCGATCGATTCCATCAGGTCGTCGAACGAGGGCGCGGGTTGGCCCAGTAGCTCCGTGGCGAAGCCGCTCAACTGCGGGAAGGCCGCCTTGAAGGCGTCCGATCCCGGGTTGTCGTACGGGGAGTGCGGCAACGGATTCCAAGCCGTCGCCCGGCCCCCGGAGACGTTCCGTACGACCCGCAGCTCGCCCAGTGGCGCCCCGTCGGGCCCGTACACCAACAGTGTCCGGTCGAGGTAGTTGAGCAGGAGCCAGCCGGCGACCGGGCCGGCGCCCGCACCTGCCCCGGCGCCCAGGCGGCCCGCCGCCACATCGGCCGGGGCGGCGGACACCGTCCCGACGTCCGCCGCTCGCGGCCCGGTGGCGTACCGGCTGCCGTCATGGGCGTCCACGGTGTCCAGACGCACCCGGGCCTCGTGCAGCATCCGCGGCGGCAGCTGGATGAAGCGCTGGTCTCCGCGTACGTCCTCGAACAGCTTGCGGCCCCGCGTCGGTGTGACGCTCACTGCCCGCCGGGGCTCGAAGCGCTCGGGGCGGCCCTCGTTGTCGGCGACGATGTCGAGCACCCGCCCGTACCGGTCGATGATCCGCAGGTCGGTGAAGAAGAACTGTCCGGCGCGCACCGGCTGGAAGACCTCTTCCGGCGCGGCGGACTGCTCCCGCGGGCCGGGCCGGGGCACGGTGCTGCCGTCGCCGGTGAGGTCGGCGCTCCGCGCGTCGGGCACCAGCCGGGCCGCGCCGTCCTGCCGCAGCAGCCAGTCGTTGAGGCCATCCAGGCTCTGCGACAGCACGTCGAGCTCCTTGCAGTCCTCGCGCAGCGCCTCCAGCCCGGCGGTCTCCGGCTCGGGGAAGGTCTCCAGATAGCGGCGCAGCTGCCCGCGCAGCACATGCACCGTCGTCGGGGCGAGGAAGGCCCGGCCGCGGAACACCCGCTGGCGGGCGTCCTCCTCGCTGCCGACCATCGAGCCGGTGCCCCGCCAGGCGTAGTCGTTGCCGTCGAACTCCCAGTTCTCCCGGTTCCCGCTGTGGTACGGGGTGGGGCTGTAGCGCAGGTCCCACTGCACGAACATCGGCAGCCAGGGCTGCCGCCACACCGCGGTGTACTCGGCCGGCAGACCCCGGGTGAGCCCGGAAGGATCGGCGACGAGGTTGTGCAGGGCGGTCGGCCCGGGCCCGGCGGCGGGGGTGCGGGCGGCGGTGTCGAGCAGCGCGAACTCCGGCAGCATCGCCGCGCACACCGCGGGAACGTCCCCACCCAGCTCGGGCGCGGGCGGGGAGCCGGGGACGTCGTGCCACGCCCCGTCGAAGTACGCCGACGCCAGAAGCCGGCCCGGGATCCGGCAGGGCAGCGGATGATCGGCGTCGCGGGTGAGCGGCTGGGTGGCGCCGGAGCCCTCGATCAGCAGCACGGGGTCGGCGGGCTGATGGAAGGGGGCGGCGGCGACCCGCTTCAGCTCCAGGTGCTCGGGCAGGCCGTGAGCCGCCGCGTAGGCGTCGATGGCGGTCTGAAGCTCTTTCGGGGTGCTGCCGTGCGGGAGCCGCGCCAGCAGTGTCGCGGCCTGCTGGTGCAGGGCGGCGGTGCGGTCGTGCAGGTTGCCGGGGCGGTCCGGCCGCAGCTCCTCCCAGGCCGCCTCGGCGAAGCCCTCGGGCCGCTGCCGGCCGGGCAGCCCGCGCAGCCAGTGCAGCGACCAGTACCGCTGCTGGCTGTGGCGCAACCGCGGCTCCATCGCGTCGTACGCGGCCTGACGGGAATTGAGTTCGGGCAGCCAGTCGGGTTCCTCGGCGCGCCGGTGCCGGGCGGGCGGCTCGCCGTTCTGCGTCGGACGGTCCACGATCTCCCAGGCATAGCCGCCGGTGCGCCCGGCGAACCAGGTCTTGCGGGTGGCGTCGTCCAGTTCGCAGGCGCCGTCGGCACCGTCGAAGGTGTCGATGGTGCCGTGGTAGAGGGCACGCAGCAGGTCGGCGGTGCGGCCGGAGCGTGTCTGATGTGCTGTCAGGGCCCCGGCGGCGTCATCGGTGCTGTGGCCCAGGGCGACCTTCACCCGCCCGTAGTCCGGCTTGGCGGACGGCGGCGCGGAGGCACCCTGCTGCCAGGGGACGCCGAGCGCGGTGCCGACATAGCGGGAATCGGTGAGCGCGCTGCCGTCGGCGCCCTGGGGGAGGGCCCAGTGCAGGGCGCGGATCACGTCCTCGGGGCCTTCGGCGTCCGGCGGCAGCAGGCCGGGGATGCCGGCGGCCGTGGTGAGCAGGTCGATGCCGCGCTCGGTGTACCAGCCGATCGCCAGGTAGCTGAAGGTGTTGTCCGGGGCCGGCGCGGTGGGGTGCGGCCGCAGGTCGTTCAGGCTGTCGTAGAAGGAGAGCACATTGCGGTGGTAGGGCTCGAACGCGGCGAAGGCGGGAACGCCGGGGCCGATGGCGGTCAAGTGCGGTTCCCGGCGCGCCGGTTCGCGCCACGGCCGGTCCGCCTCGAGCTTGTCGGCGCGGCCGATGAAGTCGAGGAACGGGGCGTTGTCGCCGCGCGGGTTGACGTACTGGGTACGGCGCTCCGTGCCGGGGTTCCAGTCCGGGTGTTCGGAGTGCAGGAAGTCGGAGGCCACCACCCAGCCGGCCGCCTTCCGGGTGCCGTCCGTGCCGTCGTAGTAGCGGACGATCAGCCATCGGTTGGGGATCAGCGGGAACGTGGTCTCCCGGCTCTCCGGGTCGTAGTGGCCGGTGGCGAGCGCCTCGGGAAGCTGCCACTGCAAGTAGACGCCGTACTTGTCGACCAGGTCCTGCTGCGGAGGGGAGGGACTGGGGGTGGGCTCGGCGGTGCCCTGGTCGCGCAGCATCTGCTGGTACGTGGGGAACCAGCGGTGGAACGGCTCCGAGCCCTGCACGCCCCAGTTGTAGACCATGGCGTGCAGCTCGATCGGGACGATCAGATCGGTCGCGCTCATCGATGTCGGCTCCTTCACCGGTCTGCCGGGCGGACGGTGAGCGGCTGCTCGATCGGGGAGTTGATGAGCTCGACGGCGAGCTGGGACGGCCGTAGCGAGTCCAGCCCGAATTCGCGGGCGAGGCCGGTGATCAGGCCCTCCCGTCCGTCGCCGTCGAGCAGGCGGAGCACCCCGTCCGGGTCCCCGGCGCCGCCGTCGCGCAGATACGCGGTGAAGACGGTGCTCGAACCGTCCGAAGGGAAGCGTCGCCCCGGCAGCGACGCGCCCAGCTCCGGGTCGCCACCCGCCTCGAGCTGCCGGAGGTTGATCAGGTCCCCGGAGTCGATGCCGAAGCGGATGCCCTGGCTGGGCTCCCGCAGTACCAGTTCGTCCGGTACCCCGTCGAAGAGGCAGAGCAGGACGTCGTGGTCGGGGTGGTCGCGGCGGAGCTCGGCGAGCGCGACGCCGTTGCGGTGGGCGTTGACACGGATCTGCGGCCAGGCCGGGACCAGCGCGGAGCGGATCAGTAGCCCGGCGGCGGGCGGAGCCACCGCGGTGCGGCCGGCGGCGGCCTGGCGGAGTGCCGGGGCGAGCCGATGGTCCAGGGAGGTGTGGACGCCCACATCGTGGGCCCCGGCGGTGAGCGCGGCGAGCCACGCCGGGTCGATCCGGAACAGCCGCAGCGATTCCGGCGGCAGCATCCGGGCGTCCGGTACGAGGTAGGGGAACGGCACTCCGCGGAGCAGAGTCAGCTGGTCCAGCCACTGCGGGAGGCTTCCGGTGGTGCTCTCGGCGGTGGCACGCAGCACCGCCTGCCCGTCCTCGCCGGCGAGCAGGGCGTGGGAGGCGGCGCGGGCCTCGGCGCGGCTGATCCGGGGGCGCTGTTCCCGGACGTCGGCGTCGTCGCTGGCGGGCCGGGACGGGATCTGGGGAGCGGCGAGGGCCTCGGCGAGAGACCGCCCGCCGCGTTCGCGGGCCAGCTCGTGCAGCGCCCGGAGGCCGCGGCGGCCGGTGACGAGGTCGGACGGGCCGGCGCCGCGGGTGCTGCCGCGCACCATCAACTGGGCGGCGGCGTTGGCCAGTTGGCGCCGGGCGCGGACGGTCTCGGCGGCGTACTGCGGATCGGCGAGGCCGAGGGCCCGGCCGAGGGTCCAGGCGGCGGCGTAGCTGACGTCGAAGAGGCCGTGCTCGGCCTCGTAGATCAGGGCGTGGTCGGCGGTGGTGTGGGTGCCGCGCTCGCCGACCACCGGCGGCACCTCGGGGGCGGTGACCGGGGTGGCGGGCCCGCGATACCAGCCGTAGGTCCGCTCCCCGGACAGGACCCGGTGCGCGACGGGGACGAAGCCGCGGCGCAGCCGCTCCAGGGCGAGCTGCTGGGCGTCGTCCGGATCCGACGGCGGGTCGGTCTGCGGCGGGAGACGGAGCGCCAGGTTCTCCGGGTCGTCATTGCCGGGGGAGACCAGCTGTTGCAGGATGCCCTGGGCGTCGAAGGCGGCCCTGGTGTCGCAGCGGAAGGACCAGGCCCACAAGGAGGCCAGCCGGACGAACTCGGTCTCCGGCGGCAGTTCGCCTTCCAGTCGCCCGGCGAAGCCTTCGAACGAGACCAGGTGAGCGGCGTAGTCGCCGGTGGTGACGGGGAAGCGGTTGCCGGTGAGGACGCCGAACGTGCCCCGGTGAACGTCTCGCCGTCGTCGCGGAGCGCGGCGGGCCGCACGTCCCGCACGTGCGCCAGGTAGTACAGCTCCTCCTCACGCGGCACCAGGGCGTTGAAGAGCGCGGCGGGGACGTCGATGGTGTGGCAGTCGCTGCCCAGCGTCTCCGGCGGCAGGCCGGTGAGGGCCGGGCCGAGCACCCCCGGCTCAGGGGTGACCAGCTTGGCCACCGTGCGCTTGGTGGTGTGCGCCAGCCCTTCGGGATCGTCGGGGAGTTCGCCGGCCCGGAAGAGCAGCAGCGCCATCCAGGGGGCGCGGCGGTCGGCGCGGGACCAGCGCTGTTCCCGCTCCCATGGCAGCGGAGCCCTGGTCAGGGTGACGTGCGGCAGCGTACGGGTGAAGTCGCCGGCGGCACCGGGGGCCGGATGGAAGGCGTGCACGCTGGCGGCGTCGAGCACGAACTGCGGGGCCCGGATCTCGAAGCTGTGCTCGGCGGTGAGCGGGTCGCCGGGGTTGAGGGTCTGTCCGTCGGAGTCCTTGAGGACCTGTTCGACGGTCACCCGGTAGGAACCCGCGGTGGCGCGGGGCCGCAGATGGTCGAGGAAGGTGATGTCAAGGTCGGGGGCGGCGACCGGCGGTGGGCCGGCGGTCTTCGGTGCGGTGGTCATCGGCGCATCACCTCGCGGCGGTGGTCAGGGGCGGGTCGGTGAGGGCGTGGCCGGCCTGCTCGGCCCAGTGGTCAAGGGGGCCGTCGCAGTCGCCGGCCGGGGCCACGCCGAGCCCGATGAGCGCGGTGTGGACGGCGCTGCGGCGGGCCGCGGTGGCGGCGGTGGCGAGGGTTTCGGTGAGGGTGCGGATGCTGTCGGCGTCCTCGCGCGGGGCGGGGCCGTCGACGGCGTCGTGGCGCAGCGGGATCCGGCCGTCGTCGAGCCGTTCCACATCGAGCGCACGGGCCGTGATCGGGCCGACCGCGTCACCCTCGTCCGGCGGGGGCACCTCGATGCGGACGCCGCCGGGGCGGTCCGGCAGCAGATCGGGGTCGGCCAGCGTCGGCTCGTCCCGCGGTACGCCGTAGAGCGCCTGGGACACCGACTTGGCGACCGGGGTGATCTTCCAGCCGTACCGGTTCCAGTCGAAGACAGTGTCGCGCTGATACACCGTCACCTTGTGCTCGGAGGTGACGTTCTGCTCCTTCATCGGCCGGATGTCGACCTGCCGGGTGTCGATCGGCAGGTCCGCACCGTTGACGGTGATACGGCTGGCGGGCAGCGCCGCCTCGGTGCTGAGGGCGAAGCCGAACGCCGAGACCAGGGTGGGCTTGCCGGCCGCGCTGCGGGCGGCGAGCTCGGAGGGGGCGACATCGGCGAGCACACCGCGCAGCGGGGCGATGGTGAGCGGCTCGGGCAGCTGTTGCCGGAACTCGCTCCAGGAGATCGCGGGCGGGCCGGTGCGACCGGAGCCGAAGGAGAACGAGAAGGAGATGAACCACACCTTGACGCTCACCCGGCCGCCCAGCGGCGGTGTCCACAGCGCCAGGTCGATACCGACCTCGATGGAGACGCGCACCTTCACGAACCACACCTTGATGGTGAAGGCCACGCCGATGCGGATGCCGAGTGCGACCTCCAGGCGGAAGGGGTTCCACTGGATCAGGGCGTCCAGGTGGGCGGTGAACCACGCCGAGAGCAGCCCCCGGTCGTAGCGGGCATCCAGCCGGCCGCCGAGCATGAGGGCGTTCGGGGTGAGCGCGGTGTAGCCCTGTGCGGAGACCCGCAGCTTGTCGTCCGGGGACCAGACGAATCCCAGTGGTGCCGGGCGCGGATAGTGCGCCGGGATCCGGTACTTCGGGTGGTAGCCGCCGGCGCTGATGACGAAGTCGCCGCCGTGCTGCCCACCGGTCCACACGTAGACGGCGATACCGCCGGTGAGCCGGATGGCCGGATCGAAGACGTACGAGCCCTCGGCGACCGCGATGTCCAGCGACAGCAGGTTCTTGACCGCCTCGTAGGCCAGCTTGACATCGATGTTGAGGCGGGCGTGCACCTTCCGGTCGGCGCTCGCGTTCTTGGGGAAGGTGAGGGAGGTGCGGCCCAGGATCATCACCTTGAACGCGTCCCCGAACTCCACCAGCGCCAGGGCCCGGGTGTGCAGGAACCTGAAGGTGGTGAACTCCAAGCCGATCGCGCCCCAGTAGCGGTCCGGATGCGGCCGCACCCAGGCCCCGGGACCCATCAGTTCCTCCAGGACCTGCTCCGGCGCCGGGTCGTCGGGACCGCCGCCGGTGAGCCGGTTGACCAGCGGGAATCGTGGAACCTCGGTGATGTCGGGGGTGCGTACGGTGCTGTTCACGCCGAAGCCCCCGGAGAGCGCGTTGACGGTGAACGCGGGTGGCCCGAAGAGCGCGGCCCCGCCTTGTGCGCCGACCTCCCCGAAGAGGAAGACGGACGCCCAGCCGGCGCGACTGCGGGCGTAGGAACCCATCGCCTGCAGGGCGAAGAAACCGGTCTCCACCGCCAGCATGCCGGTGACCAGCTCGTCGTACTCCTCGGTCTTCCGCCGCTCCAGCACCCCGGCCACCTTCAGCGGCGCCTTGTCGACGAACAGCGCGGCACCGCGCAGCACCGGGACGGGGCGTAGCTCGGGATCGATCCCGATGCCGAGGCCGAGCAGCGCGAACTCCACCGGCCCGGCGGTGAACAGCGCGTCCAAGGCGACGAAGACCGCGCCGTCGGCGAATCCGAGGACGAGGCGGCGCAGCCGCACCGGTCCGAACGTCAGCTCCAGCTCGCGCGAGGCCGTGTCGTCCGCCGTACCGCGGGCGCCGGACGGCAGCGCGAGGGGCGGGCGGTCCGGTCCGGTGGCCGTCGCGCCGGCACCACCGGGCTTCCCGGTGATCGGCAGCAGCAGTGGCGGCTGCGGCACCCCGCCGAGCGACAGCTCGATCTGCACCGCGTACCCGGGCCCGGCGTGCTCCGTCCCGAACCGCGGCAGCCGTCGCGGGACGACGGGGTCGAGGACGTCCAGTGCGGCGTTGACCTGTTGCGCCTTGGCGGTGGTCCAGCCCTGCGGGGTGCCGGTGAACGCCACCCCGTCCAGCACCACGTCGTGCTCCTTGGGGATCGCGTCCCCGATCAGCGGGAGGGAGGAGGCACGCGCGTCCAGCCGCCCCCGTACGGCGACGGCCGAAAGCCGCTTCCCGTTGGGCCCGCCGGGCAGTCCCGCGTAGACCCACCCGGTGTGCTCGGTTGCGGCGGTGAGCAGCAACGCACCGGTAGGGGAGTGGTATTGGACGGAGAAGGACTCCAGCACCGGCTTGAGCGCGTCCGGCACCTCGGGGAGGTCGAGTCCCAGTGCGGCCACCAGATCGGTGAGCGGTACACCGGGCTTTCCCTCCCACTTCCCGCTGACGACGGACCCGATGCCGTCTTCCTGGTAGTTCACCTCGAAGGTCAGCAGGCGGTACCCGGCGCGCTCTCCGTCGTCCAGCAGGTGTACGTCGTCCGCCCCGGCGGCATCGGGGTCCGTGGCAGGCGATCCGGGTACGACCACCGCGAGCCGCCCGGTCACGGTCTTGTCATAGCCGGAGTCGCCTCGGGTGAGGGTCGCGGTGAGTGTGAGGGCCGCGTCCGCGTCGCCGAGAGGGAAGCCGAGCGCACCGGACAGCTCGATGCCCTCCCCGCGGCTGTCGAAGGCGATGCCGAGCTCCCGAAGGGTCAAGTCGGCGATGAGCGAAGGCGGTTGGGCATCGAAGATCCGGAAGAGGTCGGCCGCGGTGATGCCGAAAGCCGCGCCGCTGAACTGCCAGCCGCCGTCCTGGTACGCCGCGGCGACCCGGACCGTGCCCTCGCCGACCGCCCAGCCGGCGGTCACCGAGGCGTTCTTGGTGCCGCCCCCGATGTCGATCGTCAGATCCAGCTCGCGGAGGGTGATGCCGTGGACGGGCAGCGGCCAGTCACCGTCCAGGGCGAGAGCGAGGCTGTAGGCGGGAGGTCCGCTCCCGGCCTGGGCGTAGAGCCGGAGTTCCGCCACGGTCAGCGCGTCGGCGGGCAGGTCCAGGCCCGGGAAGTACGTCGCCAGCAGCGGGGCCAGCGGTATCGGCCTGGTGAGCTGCGCGAAGACCTGGCGGCCGGGAACCCGGAACGCGGCGGCGACCTCGATGCCGTCGCCGAGGGTGAGTACGCCGCCGAACAGCGCGCCGACCTTGAAGCCCTCCGGTGAAGGCCGGATGTCGAACTCGGCCCGCAGCCCGGAGATCGTGAAGGTGTCCGGGATCACCGTCCAGTCGACGCCCAGCCGGACCCGGATCCAGAAGGAAAGCAGCTCGCCGTCGCTCCCGCCGCCGGCCGGCGCGAAGCTGACGGACAGCGCACTGACATGCAGGTCGCCGACGTTTCCGATTTCCTCCGGAAGGTCGAACGCCGTGCCCGTCAGTCCCGGCGCCAGCGTGGCCAGATCACCCAGGGCGCCCAGCGGAACCGGCGTGAAGAATCCCGCCAACTGCCAGGAGGAGCACTCGTGTTGGGGCTGGAGCCCGGCGACGTACGCCTTCGGCCCGCCGGAGGCACCGGAGAGGGGGCGCTCGGCACCGATCCCGGTGCGTGGCGCGACGGTGCCCTCCGGGTCCGGTGTGGCGTCCAGCAGGAGGTGCAGGACATCAAATCCGGAACCGCGCAGAACGCCGGGATCCATAGCGAGGTGGCCGGACGGAATGTTCCAGCCCGGGAGCGTGGTGTCCAGGTGCACCCCGGTGACGTCCTCACCGGTCTCGTCGGCCAGGAAGGAGGCGAAGACCGGGACGGGCGTGTCGAGATGGCGCAGTTTCAGCTCGCCGCCCACTGCCAGCTGCTCGACCTGCGGGTCGGCGCCCGTGACGGTGAGGGAATCGGTGCCGAGATGGTCGTCGAAGAGGGTGGAGGCGGCGGGAATCCCCAATTCCTGTGCCGTCAATCGGAATTCACCACCCGCACTGTTCGTGAGCTTCTCCCGCAATGCGGCTACGGACAGCGTCATGCGCGCCGGCCCCTCACTTATAGGTGATCGAATAGGTGTTGGGCCCCTTGGAATCGATGGCGAGATGCCAATCGTGACCCAGGGATACCTTGAGCGCCTTGGAGTCCTTGTCCCGTCCCTTTCCGGGCATCCGGGTCAGCGTCGTGGCGACTCCCTTGATGCCGCCCTCCAGCCGGTAATAGGCGCCTTCGGAGGCTGCGGCGGGCGCCAACATCGGGCGGGGGAGTTCGCCCGTGGCGTCCCCGTAGTAGGCGATGTCCGGGAGCAGCGGGTTCGCCGGGTCCGGGTCGACCACCACCGCAGGCAGCTTTTTGTCGATCCACCTTTGGACGATCGTCTTCAGGTGGGAGAATTTCGGGATGCCCGAGACGCCGAACGGCAGCGTCCCGGAGCTGATGAACATGCCGTCGGGCGTGATGTGGTCCAGCCATTTGGGAGAGGTCGCGGTGTCGCTGCCGTGGTGGCCCACCTTCAGCCAGGTGTTCCCGGTGCGCTTCAGTTTCGGGGTCCACCGCGCGTTGTTGCGCTTGTCGGTAAGGACGTCCTCGACCTCGTGGCCGGCGTCCGCCATGAGGAAGACCCGCTGTTCCTTGCCCCCGGCGGCTGCGCCGACCAGCATCAGACAGATCGACTTCCGGTTGTCCTCCGCCTCGGCGGGGAGGTCGAGTTCTTCCTCGTCATCCGATCCGGCCCGCACCGCGACGCCAGGCCATCCGGCCAGTGGGATCCGCAGGCCGGAGGTGGTGCCATCGGTGCGGCGCTTCTTGGCTTCCGTCACCTCGTTCTTGGTGCAGACGGTGTTGGCCGCGATCACATAGAGGCCGGCAGCACCGCTGCCGCTGCCCGCCAGATCGAGTCTCCGGGGAGTGGCGGGGGAGGCCACGACTTCCTTTTTCTTGATTTTTGGGTTGTATTTGCTCGTCGGGATCAGGAGGTCTCTGGTGGTCGCCTTGGTGGCCCGCTTCGTATGGTGCTCGGCGGGAGTTCCCACGTAGAGCAGGTTGTTGACGGTGTATTTCAGCGCCGACTCGTCGTCTTCCAGGAGCATGTACGGAATCAGGTTGTAGTGATCCACGTCGGGGTGGGTGACAACGACGTAGTCGAGCGTGTTCGGGTTCTTGAGGCCGCCCAGGTAGCCCGCGATCTTGTCCTTGACCCGTTTCCTGTTCTCCGCCTTCGCCTTGCTGTCCGTTCCGCCCAACGAGGCGTGACCGACCTCCTTCTTGGATCCGGCGTCCACCAGCACCGCGGAATCGCCTCTGGCGGGATCGCCGTCGTGGAAGACGATCAGCGTGCAGTCCCCTTGGCCTACGTTGAAGAAGATCACCTCTGCGGGCACAAACGTCCTCCTTGCACAGCGGGCAGCGGGCAGCGGGCAGCGGGCAGCGGGCAGCGGGGAGCGACCGGGCGGCCTGGACACCGTTCAGAAGGGCCGGCCGAACCCGGGCATGGCAGGGCGCAGGAAGCGGAGTGGGGAGGAAGTCGGGAACGGGTGCATGGCACCCCAGGGCGGGCACGCTCACACCGAGTAGCGAGTCACCAAGCCTAGAATCCGAAGACTGCGGCGCGATAGACGGCATGACACCTTGGCCGAAACCGGATCCATGCCCCATACATAGGACATCGCACGCACCTTCGAACAATTGGGCTCGAATCCAGCCATGCCCAAGAGTCCGGATATCCGGCCGAACGCAGCCCGGAGCCCCCGACTACGCACCGCCGGGCCACGACCCGCGGCGATGCCTGCCACACGCTTGTTGCCTCTGGAGCCGCCGGGGGGACCACTCCGTTGACTCTTGCCGACCGACTTGCCGGCTGCGGGCTTTCGCCGAGCGCCACCCCTCTCGGCGCTACCGCTCCCCGCAGACCGCCGGCACTCGGCACACGCAGCGTCCCGCGCTGGACCAGCACCTGGAAATCGCCGGACGGTTGAGAAGGTCCCGTGGTCAGCCCCGGAGGTAGTGGCCGCTCCACCGGACGAGTGCGCCGAACGTCGGGCGGAGGGCCTGTCCGCTTGGTGTGAGTGCGTAGAGGACCCTTGGCGGCGCCCCTCCATATGGAGCGCGGTCGCGTAGGACGGGCAGGACCTCCTTGCCGATAAGGGTGCCGTTGAAGGTGAGCCGGTCGACGATGGCCGCGCAGAGCCGCGGCTCCGGCCAGGCCGAGCCCAGCGCCTTCCGCACCCTCCACCACGTCACGCCGTGCTTGCGCTCAAGCTCCCGCATCGACATGCCGCCGCGATGGTCACGCCGGATAGCCGCGTACAGCTCGGCCTTCGACGTTTGCGGCATGACCCGATACGAAGCCGAGTTGGGCCGCACCTGGCCCGGATCTTGGTACGTGGTGCCGGCGGCGGAGGTTCGCGCGGTACTCCCTGCCGATATGGCAGCCGCCGCCCAGCCGCCCGGGTCAGCCCGACTTCGGCGGTTTCTGCGCGTCGAAAGCGAAGAGAGTGTTCTTGTCCGCGGCCACGATCACCGCACGCCCCGAAAGAGTCACCCGCGGGCTTGCGCCCCCCTCGCCCGTCAACCCATCGGCCCGCGGATCTGTTGTCCACAGGGGTTTGCCATCGTGCGGCGACAGCGCGACCACCCGGCCGGTGGCCGAGCTGAAATACAGTGCGTCGGCTCCCGCGACAGGACCCGACGCGCCCTCCACGCCAGTCTGCCGCGACCACTTCTTCCGGCCGGTCGCGGGGTCGAGTGCCGTGATGAGACCGGTCTGCCCGCTCACGTAGACGGTGCTGCCCACCATGCCGGGCGTCCCCGTGTATGTCTTCGCCAGTCGGGAGTACGTGACCTTGTGCGAGGCCGGGTCGACCCGTGCCACCCCGTTGAAGCGGTCCAGCTCCGTTCCCCCCAGGTGTACGTGCAGGAGTACGAGCTTGCCGTCGGCGACGCCCATCGGCACGGCGGGGCCGTTGACCGCGATGGGCCTGCCCAGTGTCCCCGAGGCGCGGTCGACCGGGTACAGGGTGGGGTGGCGCACCGCCAAGGCACCCACCTCCCCATCCGTCGCGCACATCGCGACGAGCCCTGGGCCCACCGGGACGGGAGCGCACTGCTTACCCGCAGGGAACGGCGACGTCCATGTGACCTGACCGCTGTGCGCGTCGCGGGCCTCGAAGCGGGAGTGGGAAGCGTCGACCGTCACGACGTCGGAGCCGACCACAATGGCGTCCTGAGTCCGACCCGTGACGGCCGTCGACTGGGCGCCGGACGGCACGGACCACAGCTCCCGGCCGCTGTTCGCGTCGATGGCCACCACCTCGCTGCGAGGGTCCTGCGGGGCGTCCTGGGCGGCGAAGCGGTAACCGAGCACCGTGTCGTCGGTGGCGCCCACCAGGTACATGCCATTGACGGGGACGCCGGGGCTCTTCGCCGTCCACACCCGCGAGCCGTCCTTGGCCCTGATACGGGCCGCGACGACACCGCCGCCCCCGCAGAACAGCGCGTCGCCGTGCGCGACGCAACGCAGCTCGTCGGGTAGGTCCTCGCGACCGCCCCGCACGGTCCGGTGCCACGGCTTGAAGCCGTCCGGAAGTGCGGCAACCGGGGCCGCAAGGCTGTTGCCCTTGTCGCCGCCGCTGTTCCCTCCTAAGCCGCCTGCCGTCAGTGCCGCGACTCCGCCACCGATCGCTGCCACCGTGACCGCGACCGCAGCCGCGAGCACGGGACGCCATCGGCCACGCGGCCGGCGGCCGATGGAGGTGTCGACGCTCCCCGTATCGGGACCGGCCGGGGTGGTGGTCGGGGCAGTCGGCCCCGGTGTGGTCGGGGCGGTCGGCGCCGGGGTGGCCGGCGTCGCGAGGTGATGCTGGGTGATCATGTCGCGGGTGCGGCCCGTGCCACCTTCCCCCGCGTCGTTCTGGCCGAGGTCGGCCGGCAGGTCCCGTAGCAGCACGAGGAGTTCGTCCGCCGAGGGGCGCCCATTGGGCTCCTTGGCCAGGCACGACTCGACGACCGTGCGCAAGGCCAGCGGCACGTCCTCCAGCGACGGCTCCCCGTGCACCACCTGATACGCCACTATGTATGGGCTCTCCGCGTCGAAGGGCCCGTAGCCCGTCGCCGCGTACGCCAGCAGCGTCCCCAGCGAGAAGACATCGGACCGCGGCCCCACATCACGCGGCGTCTGCAACTGCTCCGGAGACATGAAGGGCGGCGTACCGATGACCCGCCCTGTCACCGTCAGCGTCTGCTGGTCCACGGCGCGCGAAATGCCGAAGTCGATGACGCGTGGGCCCTCGGGTGAGAGCACGACGTTCGAGGGCTTCAGGTCACGGTGGACGACCCCCACCCGGTGGATGTCCCGCAGCGCCTCCGCCAGCCCGATGGCGAGCCTCCTCAGCTCCGCTCCGCTCAGGGGGCCCTTCGTGGCGATGCGCCGGGAGAGGGTGTGCCCCTGGATATAGCTGGTCGCCATCCACGGCTGCTCGGCCTCAGGCGCAGCGTCGACCACGGCGGCGGTGAACGCGCCGCTCACCCGCCTCGCCGCCGCCACCTCTTGCCGGAAGCGGGTGCGGAACTCGTCGTTCGCCGCGAACTGCGGGTGGATCAGTTTGATCGCGACAGGTCGCCCTGAACTCGTACGGGCGAGAAAGACCGTGCCCATGCCACCCGAGCCGAGCCGGGCCTCAAGTGGATAACCACCGATCTCGGCTGGATCACCTTCGCGCAGCGACACTCTTCCCGACCTCTCGTCCCCCGTGTACCCGTGCCACCACGGGCCCGCGTACCAGTCCTGCACCCAAACTAGCCGCTCCAGCGCCGGTGCCTGACACCCCTCCCACTCCGTCAGTTTCTGCAGCACCTCCCCGAAGTGCTGCAAGGCCCGCCTGCTCGGCCAACTGCCGTCACCACTGATGTGCCCCTCTCCCTGGTCCAACCAGGCGCCGTGAGTGTCCCGTTCAGGGTGGGTGACCAGCTGTGCCAGGTCAGACACCCCAGTCCGGGGGAGTCGGCGCAGTTGGTGAGAGCTGTGCGAGGGCCCGCCGCCCGGCGAGGTAGCTGTCCAGGCGGGAGAGCCGGGCGCGTGCGAGGGCTGGATCTCGCGGCGGCGCCGTTGCTCGGGCGCCATCCGATGCCCGGAGCGGCTCTTCCGCCGTAGCGCGACAACGGCTGGCCCAGTTCGCCGCGTACACGCCTCCTTGAGGCAGATGATGCGGCATCAAGCAGGCGGAACAATCACGTTGGCCGGTCGTTGCGCCGAACTGACGGGCGGACGACGGATCAGTCGTGTGGACGGTTTTGCGCATTACAGCTGTCCAGCTAGGGTGCCTCAAATGTTCCGCGTGGCCATCCCCCTCGAACGTTCTATGGACCCGGCGCCCGAGGGGCGGCAGGCTCCCGCCCCACGCATCGATCCCCAGTCCGGCGGGAGAGATCCGTTCTTCGACAACGCGAAGTACCTGGCGGTCGTCCTCGTCGCCATGGGGCATACGTGGGAGCCGCTCACCCACGGTGGCCGGGTGGCGATGGCGCTGTACATGACCGTCTACACCTTCCACATACCGGCGTTCGTCCTCATCTCCGGCTACTTCTCCCGCGGATTCGACCTCAGCCCGGCCAAGCTCAAGCGGCTCATCACCAGTGTCGCCGTGCCGTACGTGGTGTTCGAGGTTCTCTACGCCTACTTCCAGCGCTGGGTGCACGACACCCCGGACGAGCCGATCAGCCTCACCAGCCCGTACTACCTGGACTGGTTCCTGGCGGCTCTCTTCATCTGGCGGTTGACCACCCCTCTCTGGAACCTCGTGCGTTGGCCCGTCCCACTGGCGCTGGTGATCGCCGTGCTCGCGGCGGCCTCACCTCAGGTCGGCAACGACTTCGCCATGCGGCGGGTACTGCAGTTCCTGCCGTTCTTCGTCCTCGGACTGCACCTGAAGCCGGCCCACTTCGGCCTGCTACGGCAGCGCGCGATCCGCGTCGCGGCAGCGCCGGTGATGCTGGCCGCCGTCGTCTTCGCGTACTGGGCGGCGCCGCGCATGAACTCCGCATGGCTCCGGCAGAACAACGCCGTACAGGACCTGGGCATGCCGGCGTGGGTCTCCCCGGTCATGGAACTCGCGCTGTTCGGCTGCGCCTTGGTACTCACCGTGTGCTTCCTGGCCCTGGTGCCATCGCGACAGACGTGGTTCACGAAGCTGGGCGCGGGCACGCTGTACGGCTATCTGCTGCACGGTTTCGCGATCAAGATGGCACGCTGGTCCGGTTGGTACGACACTCTCCCCTGGGTGCGCACGCCGGTCGGCGAGGTCGTGGTGACGTTGCTGGCCGTCACGCTGATCACGCTGCTGTGCACGCGGCCGGTACGGCGGGTGTTCCGATACGTGATGGAGCCGAAGATGTCCTGGGCGTTCCGGGGCGATGCGGCCGCGTTGGCGCGGACGCGGACGGGCACGGCTGACGCCGTTTCCGCACGCTCCCTCAGCGGTCAGACACGTAAGTCCGACAGTGAACTTGCGGACCAACAGGCTGGACGGCCCGTCTGGTGATCCGACCTTGGCATACCTGGCGTACTGGGCGGGCACCAAGCTGCGCCGGGGCCTGAGCGTCGACCGGACGGAGCGGGAAGTCGGCGTCGTCGGGGAGGGCGGCGCGCAGTGCGCGGGTCGCCGGGGTGGGGCCGGACTCTGCGGCGGGGACCGTCGGAGGTTGAGGGTGACCTGGCCGCCGCGGGCGTACGCGGGGACGTCGAAGTCCTCCCAGACGGTGAGGGCTGTTGTCACGGTGTCGGCTCCTGGTGCTGGGGGCTCCGATACCGGCGCGCCCTGCCCCCGGGGGCACTCTCTACCGAGGTCAGGGGCAAGCTGAGAAGCTGTGTCACAACCACTGATCCGTTAGCGCTGGTGATGGAGCTGCTGCCGCTCGACCGCGCATGCCTCCGCTGCGCCGCCAGGACTTGGGTTTGAGGAGGGCGTGACGGTCGGCCGCCGTGCGACCGCCGCCTCTTGGGAAGCGGCGGTCGCGGCGCGGTCATTGTCACCGACCGGCCGGCAGGTCGCCCTTCCGGCGCGAGCGAAGGACGGGCCCGTCAGCCGTGGGTGCTGGGGACGTAGTCGTAGCAGTCGTGTCGCCATGTGCTGTCGCCCTGAAGGTTGGCCAGCACGCTGTTGCCGGTCCGCTGGCCCACGACGCCGTCGGCGGAGACGCCGGAGGCGGACTGGAACTTCTTGACCCAGGCCCGGGTCCCGGACCCGAAGCCGCCGTCCACCGACAGCGGCCAGCCGCGGCCGGTCCGCCACGCCCAGTCGTTGACGGCCTGTTGGACGCACTTCACTCCCCAGCCCTGGCTCCCGTACTGGAGTGTGGCCGCGGCGGGCGAGGCGTTTGCCGTCGTGGACAGACCGCCGGTGAGCATGGTCACGGCAGCGGCCAGCAGGCCGAGCCTCGCAGTCATCTTCCGAGTGGACATCTGCTTTCCGTTCGTTCGTCGGGATGGAAGCAGTGGCCCGTGCAGGCGGGGCCAGCGGCTGCGCCGGCCGGTCCCGCTCGTGCCACCGAATCCTGTCTAGCCCGATGTGGTTGTCCGGTGTCGGCGAGCCGGCACCGGACAGCATCGTCCGGACAATGACGACGGAGCTCCGCAGGTCAGACGGGTGGGGCCGGTGCGCTCGGCGCCGTCGGCCGGGTCAGGAACACGGCTGGTTCAGGGCCAGTTCGGGCACGTACTGATGCCACTGCCGCGCGGTGACACCGCCGGTCGCGGCGCACAGCCGCCGGATCGCCTGGTCGGGGTCGAGGGTCCACAGTCGTACGGTGCGATCGTCGCTCGCGCTCGCGAGGGAGTGGCCGTCCGGGCTGAAGGCCACGTCGTCGATCGGCCCGGTGTGGCCGACGAGAGCGGTACCCAGCTGGGACGGGTGGCCGGGGTCGGTGACGTTCCACAGGTCCACGGTGTGGTCGTCGCTGCTGCTGGCCAGGGTGTGACCGTCCGGGCTGAAGGCGACCGCGTACACGAAGCTGGTGTGGCCGGTCAGGGGCTCGGCCAGGGCCAGCGGACGGGCGGGGTCGGTGACGTTCCACAGCCGTACCGTGTGGTCGACGTTGGCCGTGGCCAGGGTCCGGCCGTCGGGGCTGAACGCCACGCCGTAGACACCGCCGCTCCGGGCGGCGAGGGGGTGGCCCAGTGGGACGGGCCTCGCCGGACGGGCCACGTCCCAGAGCCGGGTGGTGTCGTCCGCGGAGGCCGTGGCCAGCACGTGCCCTCGTGGGCCGAACGCCACGGCGGTGACCGGTCCGCGGTGGACGGTGAGTGGCTCACCCAGGCCGGTGGCGTGCGCCGGCCGCGAGACGTCCCACAGGCGGACCTGCCTGTCGTGCAGGCCCGCGCTCGCCAGCGTCCGGCCGTCCGGGCTGAAGGAGACCGAGTTGACCTCACCCCGGTGGCCGGTGAGCGGCTGCCCCACGAGCGCGGCCCGCCCAGGGTGCCGGACGTCCCACAGCCGGATGGTGCCGTCCCGGCTGGCGCTGGCCAGGAGACTGCCGTCGGGGCTGAACCCCAGTTTCCGTACGGCGTTGTGATGGCCGGTGAGAGGGCGGCCGAGGGGTGTGGGCCGTGCCGGGTCGGCGACGTTCCACAAGCGGACGGTGCTGTCGGTGCTGCCGCTGGCCAGGATGTGCCGTACGGGGCTGAAGGCCACGGTGTTGACGTAGCTCGGGTCCGGCAGCAGGGTGCTCGGAAGGTGCCAGAGTCTGACGGTGTGGTCGGCTCCGGCCGAGGCCAGGCTGTGCCCGTCGGGGCTGAACGCCAGCCAGTAGACGTATTCGGTGTGACCGGTGAGGGGCTGCCCGATCGGGACGGGTGCGGAGGGGTCCATGACGTTCCACAGGCGGACGGTGTGGTCCGCTCCGGCGGTGGCCATGACGCGTCCGTCGGGGCTGAAGGCGACCGCGTACACGGTGTCGTGGGCAGCGGTCAGGGGTGCCCCGAGCTGCACCGGGTCGGCCGGGTGGGCGACGTTCCACAGCCGGACGGTGTGGTCGTTGCCCACGCCCGCCAAGAGGCGGCTGTCGGGGCTGAAGGCGACGGCGTACACGGTGTCCTTGAAGCCGGTGAGCCGTCCCAGCCGCCGGGGGCGGGCCGGGGCGGTGACGTCCCACAGCCGAATGGTGTGATCGTGCCCCGCGCTGGCGAGGGTGCGGCCGTCGGGGCTGAATGCGGCCGAGGCCACGGCGCCGTGGTCGTGGCCCTTCAGCGGTTGTCCGAGCCGCTGTGGGTGGGCCGGATCGGCGACGTTCCACAGCCGGACCGTGCCGTCGGCGCTCGCGCTGGCGAGCGTGTGGCCGTCCCGGCTGAAGGAGACGGAGAAGACGTAACTCCCGTGGCCGGTCAGCGGCTTCCCCCAGGGGGCGGGGTGTGCCGGGCGGGTGACGTTCCACAGCCGGACCGTGCGATCGCGTCCGGCGGAGGCCAGGGTGCGGCCGTCGGGGCTGAAGGCGAGCCAGTAGACCCACTGGCTGTGGCTGGCGACGGGGCGGCCGAGTGGCACCGGGTCGGCCGGGTCCGCGACGTTCCACAGGCGGATCATGCCGTCCGCTCCCGCCGCGGCCAGGGTGCGGCGGTCGGGGCTGTAGGCCACCGCGTACACGGTGCCGCTGCCGGCGGCCAGGCGCCTGGACACCGGGGCGCCGGCGGCGCTGATCAGGTCGGTGCGCACCTCCGGCTGCGGGCGGATGCGGTAGGCGGCGATGTCGAGTTGGGCGGCGAGCGAAGGATCGGTCTCCCGCAGCTGGCCGGCCTCGACCTGCACCTCTCCCGCGATGGCGTTGTTGCGCTCGGCCTGGGCGGTCGCGCTCTTCTTGAACGCCACGACGGCGGCCACGGACGCAACGAGCGCGAGGACGCACACGGCGGCGATTCCGGCGCGGCGCAGCCGGGCCGCGCGGCCCGCGTGCCGGACGGACGTGGCGAGGAACTCCTCGACGCGGGGCCCGGGGACCAGCCCGTCGCCGCGGGTGGCGGCCCACTGACGCGCCGCGGCCAGGACACCGCCCCGGTACAGGGCGCCTGGATCGCGCCCCTGCCGTTGCCAGACGGCGGCAGCCTCGGTGATCTGCTGGTGCATGAGCAGACCGGCCCGGTCCTCGTCGATCCAACGGCGCAGCCTGGGCCAGGCGTGCAACAGCGCCTCGTGGGTAATCTCGGCGCCGTCCCTGTCCAGGGTGACCAGCCGCGCCCGGGCGAGCAGTTCCAGCACGGCGTCGGCGTCCGGGCCGAGGTCCGCACGCGGTACGGGCCGTTTGGTGTCGTCGGTGCCCTCGCCGAGGGCCACCATCCGCAGCAGGACGGACCGGGTGAGCCGCTGCTGCTCGGCGGTCAACTCCTGGTAGAGGGACTCGGCGGTGTTGGCCAGGGCGTGCGCGATTCCCCCCGCGGCCTCGTAGCCGCTCAGGGCCAGGGTGTTGCCGCGGCGGCGTAGCCAGGTTTCCCGCATGGCGTGGGAGACCAGCGGCAGGACGTTGGTCTGTCCGGTGGCCTCCGCCACGACGCGGGCCAGCAGGGCTGTCTCCACGGCGCATTCGGAGCGGACGGCCGGCCGGCTGACGGCACGGCGCAGTTCCTCCGTCGACATGGGGCCGACGAGCAACTGGGCGTCCTGCAGGGCCGCGACGAGTTCGGGGTGTTCCGAGCAACTCGCGTAGAAGTCGGCCCGGACGCCGATGACCACCCGGGTACGGCTGTTGGCGGCCTGGGCCGCAGTGAGTAACGCGGTGACGAAGTGGTCGCGTTCGTCCTTGCTCCGGCAGAGGGTGAAGACCTCTTCGAACTGGTCGACGACCAGCAGCAGATCCGTGCCGTCGGGGCAGTCCCTTGTGGCCAGCGCCTGGAGCACCGCCTGGTGCAGGGCCCGGGGGTCGCCGCTCAGCTCCCGGTGCAGTGCCGGGGCCGAGCCTCCGGCGAAGGCCGCGAGACGGGCCGCGCACTCCTCCAGTGGATGGGCTCCCGGGCTGAACAGCAGGGCCGGCCACCCCGGGTCGCCGTCCGGGGCGCCCCCGCTCAGGCGCGGGACCAGACCGGCGCGCAGGAGCGAGGACTTGCCGGATCCCGACGCCCCGAACACCGCGACGAACCGGTCGGCGCGGACCCGGGTGACCAGGTCGTCCGTGAGCCTTTCGCGCCCGAAGAACCAGGAGGCGTCCTCCGGCTGGAAGGCGGCAAGGCCCACATAGGGGCATGGCCGGTCCTGTTCCGGGCCCGCGTGGTCCCGCCCGTTCGGCGACGCGGGGGCGAGGCCCGCGGCGACCTCGTGCCAGCGCGCCCGCCATTCCTCCTCGTCGCCCCCGCAGGCCCGGACGAAGGCGAGGGTGACCTCCAGACTGGGCAGCTTCCGGCCCCCGGCCGCGTCCGCGAGCGTTGTCGACGAGTAATGCGCCTTCGTCGCGAGCTGGCGGTAGGTGGGCTTCCCCGCTTTGTCCCGCAACAGGCGCAGCCCCGCGGCGAAGTCGGTCAGTGCGCTGCCGGCGTCCTCCAACGGCGTTTCTTTCCTCGGCACTTGTACTGCCCCCGAATCCGTGAGGTGTCGCGGCGAGCCTATTGTCCGGAGCCGGTTGTCCGGAGCCGCTTCGCCGACACCGGACAACGTGGCCTGCCGTAGAACCGACTTGGCGACGGCGGACGCGGGGGAGCCGCCGTCGCCCTCCGGGGGCGAATCAGCGGGCGTACGGCCGGAACGCATGCCGTGTGAACGCTCTTCCCGGGTCTCACCTGCTCTTCTCCCTGAACACGAGGAGTTCCGAAAATGCTGACGAACGCTCCTTCACCCCGGCAGCCGCTGCGGCGCTCCCGGCGGGCTGCGGTGGGTCTGCTGACGGCCGCGGTCGCGGCCGGTGCCCTGGCGGCCGTGCCGGGCCAGGCTTCGGCGGCCCTCTCGTCAACGGTCAGGCCGGCCGCCGCCTCGTCGGAGATCAAGCTGGCCCAGCGCGACCTGAACGGACTGGCCTACAACGCCGGTGACGTGGACGGTGTCGGCGGCCCCAAGACCAAGGCGGCGACGCAGTCCTTCCAGAGCGACCGGTGCCTCGGTGCCGACGGCGTCATCGGCCCGCAGACGCTCGCCGGCCTCACGTCCGTGGTCAAGCAGGTGCAGGCCAAGGCCGGTGCCCCGGCCAACGGCGACTACGGGACGCCCACGACCAGCGCGGTCAAGAGCTACCAGGCCGCCCATCACCTCTCGGCGGACGGCATCGCCGGAGAGCAGACGATGAAGGCCATGGGCATCGAGCGGCTCGTCAAGAGCTGCCACGCCACGACCGGGCTCCGGGCCCGGATCGTGAAGACCGCCAAGAGCCAGATCGGCGTCACGGCTGACTCCCACAAGTGCGTTCCCGGCAAGCCGTACAGCGTGTGTGACGAGTGGTGTGCGGCCTTCGCCACCTGGGCCTGGCGCAAGTCCGGTGCCGACATCCCCTTCATGACCTACGTGCCCCGCGTCTACGAGTGGGCCGTCGCGCACCACAGGTGGGTCGGCACCAGCGGTCTCGGCACCGCTAAGCCCGGAGACCTCATCATCTTCGGCAGCGCGCACAACCGGTACCACATCGGCGTCGTCGACCAGGTCAGCGGTGGAACCGTGCGCGTGATCTCGGGCAACACGTCCAATCCCGCCCGTCCCGGTCAGCACGGCGTCTACGACAAGAGCTACCCGCTGTCCGGATCCGTCTTCTACGGCCTGGTGCGCCCGTAGCGGGCCATGCCTGACAGGCCCGTCGGTCCCTGCCGGCGCGTCCGGCGCCCCCGCAGGGACCGGTGCACGGCGTCGCATGCCCTGGAGGGCCGGCGACGCCGTGCATGACCGACCACGGAACCAGAACGGAGAGACAGCGATGAGGTATCCCCACGCCCGCAGCGGAGCGGTGGGCAGGGCCGGGTGGCGGGTCCGCGGTGCGGCGGTGCTCGCCGCCGGACTCGCGGCCCTGGGCATCGGCGTCCACGGTGTGGCCCACGCGGACACCACCGTGGCCACCGGCGCGGCCCGGTCCACGGCTCAGGTGCGCGGGCTCGATGTGAGCGGCCACAACCCCCATGTCGATTGGAAAGCGACGGCCGCCAAGGGCGCCGCCTTCGCCTACGTGAAGGCGACCGAAGGGGTCAGCTACACCAACAGCTACTTCTCACAGCAGTACAACGGGGCGGCCGGCGCCGGTCTGATTCGCGGCGCCTACCACTTCGCCCGCCCGGACGTCTCCGGTGGACGTGCGCAGGCCGACTACTTCCTGGCCCACGGCGGCAAGTGGAAGCGCGACGGCAAGACCCTCCCCGGAGCCCTGGACATCGAGGCCAACGCGCACGGTGACTCCTGCTGGGGACTCAGCCGCAGCGCGATGACCAGCTGGATCGCGGCATTCGTGAACGAGTACCACGCCCGGACGGGCCGGCATCCGGCGATCTACACCGCCGCCAGCTGGTGGGCGACCTGCACCGGGAACTACCGGGGTTTCGGCAGGACCGACCCGCTGTGGATCGTCAACCAGTCCGGCACGCCCACCCCGCTGCCCGCCGGCTGGAACACCTACACCGTCTGGCAGACCGCCGCCTCGGGCGCCTTCCCGGGGGACCAGGACGTCTTCAACGGCAGCCTGAAGGACCTGAAGACGTTCGCCCTGGGTGACTACACGCCTCCGCTGCCGGCTCCCAGCTGGCCCCTGGTGCAGCAGGGGCAGGCAGGCCGGCAGGTGACCACCGTGCAGTACCTGCTCGGCGCCCACGGGGCGTCCCTCACGGTGGACGGCCGGTTCGGGACGGGAACCCGGGACGCGGTGGTCTCGTTCCAGAGGGCCCAGGGGCTGACCGCCGACGGGATCGTGGGGCCGAAGACCTGGCAGCACCTGATCGTCACCGTGCGGCACGGCGACACCGGCGCGGCCGTGCGGGCAGTCCAGGACGAGTTGAAGGCCCATGGCGCCGCTGTCACGGTGGACGGTCGCTTCGGGGCCGGAACCCGGGACGCCGTGATCACCTTCCAGAGGTCCAAGGGGCTGACCCCCGACGGCATCGTCGGCCCGAGCACGTGGATGAACCTGGTGAGTTGATACGGCGACCGAGTCGCTCAGTCCACCGACCCGATCCGCCCGGCCGACGCCAACGCTTGGTCGCGGTGGATCGGGTGTGGGCGTCGGTCAAGTGAGAAGCTTGAACCGATGATCTGTGACGTCCCGTAGCCAGGTGGCCGGTGGCCGGTGGCCTCGGCGGTGATGGGTCGTTGCGGAGACGACGTGTTGTCCGAACGTCTTGATGCAGCAATGAGCAACTCATCTGGTCTCGAACCCAGTTGGAGGCCTTGCTGCATCCACTGATGCTCTCCAGCTGCTCTCTGGCGGTCTCGTGGTGCCAGGGCCCGGGAGTTCCGGGCGCCAGGGCTCCGGGGCCGGCTCGATCAGGCCGGTGACGGACCGTATCTCGTCCGACCAGAGCATCATCTGGGCCACGATCGCCTCGCCCCTCGGGCGTACAGATCGGAGCCCGAAATGGGCTCAGGGCGTTCTCCATGAACCCACATGTCCTGGGTTGAGTTGATCAGCCGATCAGAGCCTCGGTGATCTGGCGGGTGGTCTGTGCGGCGATCCGGGGATTGGTGGCGGCGTAGGAGGTGTAGGCGTTCAGGCCCGTGGCCAGGGCCCAGCCGCGGCCCCGGGTCCAGGTGGCGGCGTCGGCGCCGAGCGTGGCGCGGAAGGCAGCCCGGCTCCCGGCAGACATCAGGGTGAAGGCGATGGTCAGGTCACAGGCCGGGTCGCCGATGCCGAGCCCGCCGAAGTCGATGACCGCGCTGAGGCGGCCGTCGACGGTGAGCAGGTTGCCGGTGTGGAAGTCGCCGTGGAACCAGACCGGAGGGCGATCCCACTCGGGGGCGCTCAGCGCCGCGTCCCACAACTCGGTCATGGCCGCGGCGTCGAACGCACCATCGACCTCAGCGATAGCGGCCCGCGTCGCGCGGTCCCGGTCGGCCAGCGGCCGACCGGCGAGGTCCTCGCCCGCGTCCCCGACGGGGGAGTCCTCTGGCGCGAATGCCTGAAGGGCGGTGAGGAACTCCGCCAGTTGGACGGCAGCCCGGGACGAGTCGGCCAAGGCCTCGGCAGTCGCCACCTCGCCGTCCAGCCAGCGGGACACCGCCCACGGCCACGGATAGTCGAAGTCGGGCTCACCCACCGCCACCGGCACGGGGATGGCCAGTGGCAGGTGCGGGGCGAGCCTGGGAAGCCACTCAGACTCCTTCCTCGCCTGCCCGATGGCTCCCGCATGGCGGGGCAGCCGGACGGACAGGTCCTCGCCCAGCCGGTAGATCACATGGTCCGAACCGGCCGGGTCGAGCAGCGTGAGAGGTAGCTCGGCCCACTGCGGGAACTGCGTATCGACCAGACGCCTGGCCAGTGCGGCATCGATCGCGGGGCGGGGGGCCGCGGTTCTCCCTGTCGCCAAGAGCAACTCCTGCGGTCGGCCCGGTCCATGCAGCGGGCAGTTGGAGCCATCCCAGTGCCTCGTGGACCCGTCTGTCGATCGGTTTCTCGACCGGCCGTCCTCCGCCACGCGGACTCCAGGCGCCCGCCTGTCGAAGCCGACCCAAGGCCACCGGTCACCTTGCGGCTGGTGTCTGGCCAGGACTTCGGGGCCACAAGCACGGCGTCTCAGGGCGCGACGACGGATAACGGATCACCCCACGTTGGTGGGGACGACCGCGCTGGTACGTGTGGTGGCGGTGGCTCGAGCGCGGGGACGGCGGAGATCCGTCGGGGTGGTGGTTGCGTTGCTGCGGGTGTTGGGGTTTTCGGTGGTCTTGTCGGCGGTGTGTGGGGCTGGCGCGACACACTGTCGGTGTTGGTGGGGCGACATGGGGCGCTGTGTCTCGTTTGTGTGGATATTGTAGGGGCGTGATTGGGTCTGGGTGGTGGTGGGGTGGCGGTCGCGGGTGGGGGTGGTTTGTGCGTTTGTCGCCGGTGGTTTTGACGGTGGTGATCGCTGCTTTGGCGTATGTGACGCCTCCGGAGGTGGCGTTCAGTCGTCTTTTGCCGGCGGCGCCGGCTCTCGCTGCTGCGATGTGGCCGGTGCTTCCCACGGTGTTGTTGGGAACGGTCTGCTTGTTTTTGATGATTGGTCTGAGCCTTGTGTTTCCTGGTTTGGGGACATGGTGGACGGCTGGGGGGATCATCGCGGTCACCGTGGCGGCCGCGTACGGAAGTCATGTCCGTCTCCAGCGGGAGCGGACCCTCTTTCAGGTGCGGCTGGTCGCCGACGCGGCGCAGCAGGTGGTCCTCAGCCCGATGCCACGCCGCTTGGGCAGCATCGAAATCGACTCCCTCTACCTCGCAGCCGCCGCGGAGGCCCGTATCGGCGGAGATTTCTACGAGGTGGTCGACACCCGATACGGGGTCAGGCTGCTGATCGGTGACGTACGCGGCAAAGGCCTACCAGCGGTAGGAGCTGCCGCGGCCATCGTCAACTCCTTCCGCGAAGCAGCCCACACCGAGCCCGACATGGCCAGCATTGCGCGCCGGCTGGACGCCACCAGCACCCGATACAACGCCGCCTTTCCCCCCGAAGGCCCCCTCGAACGCTTCGCCACCGCCCTCCTCGCCGAAATCCCCCACAAGAGCGGACACATCAACATCCTCAACTGCGGACACCCCCCACCGCTCCTCCTCAACCGCGGCGGCCTCCGCACCCTGGAACCCACCACCCCCTCCCCGCTGCTCAACCTCGCCGAAGTCATCGGCGACCACTACACCATCGACACCTTCGACTTCACCCCCGGCGACCTACTGCTCCTCTATACCGACGGAGTCACCGAGGCCCGAGCCCGCGACGGCGCATTCTTCCCCCTGGCCACCTGGATGCGCCAACAACCCCCCACACCACCCGACGAACTGCTCACGGCTCTGCACCGCGACCTGCTCCACTACAGCCAAGGACGCCTGGACGACGACATCGCCGCCCTCGCACTGCGCCTGCACCACCCCGCGCAGTAACCCCGACCCTGACCACGGCCATGCGCCGCTTCATCCGGTGCATTGATCACGAGCGTTGTCAACACCCGCTCGGCTTGATCAATATCCACTGGTCGACGAGGAAGAACGCGGAGTCGTGGCCGCGTTCGTCCAGGGTCTCCAGGACCTTCAAGGGTTCGCCGGTGGAGGGGGCGCCGAGGATGCGGTAGTGGTCGGCGTAGACGGAGCGCAGGTCGCGCCGCACCGCACGCAGCACCTGTGGGTCTGCTCGACGACCGAGAGCCGTCGCGCGGCGTCGAGAGCTGGGCGGACCTCCCTGATCCGCTGCTCGGCTACCCCGCCCCCGACCGCGGCCTTGAGCACCGAGTCTCGATGTCGCTCGTCGGCATCAGCACTCCTGAGGTTGCTGGAGTCCCTGGAGGAGGAGGGCGATCAGGCGCCGGGGGTCGTACCGGGGGTCGTTGTCGCGTCCGATGCAGAGGTTGCCGATGCCGCGCATCAGCTCGTAGGGCCGTGTGCCGGGCCTGATTTCGTCGGCCTCGGCCGCGGCGTCGAGCAGTTGGGCGCAGACGGGCAGCAGGCGGTCGAGGAAGTAGGCGTGCAGCGCGGCGAAGCGGTCGCTGTCCGACTGCAGGGCGTCGGCGAGTCCGTGCTTGGTGACCAGGAAGTCGACGAAAAGGTCGATCCATTGGCGCAGTGCGTCGAGCGGGGAGTCGGCACTCGCCAGCAGACGGGGGCCGGCCTCGGCGCATGCCTCGATCTGGTGGTGGTAGACGGCGGTGACCAGATCCGCCCGGGTCGGGAAGTGGCGGTAGATCGTGGCCATCCCGACGCCTGCCTGGGCCGCGATCTGGCGGATCGGCGCGTCGACGCCGGAGGTGACGAAGACCTCGGCGGCAGCGGTGAGTACCGTCTGCCGGTTGCGCTGGGCATCGGACCGCTTGCTTCGGGACGGCGACTCTCCTGCGGGGCCCTCGGTGGCCATCACGTTCTCCTTCGACACCACTTGACAAAACGGAGCACCGCTCCAGATAGTAAATGGAGCAGTGTTCCGTTTCACCTTAACCGAAACGGGGCGCTCCTGACCGTCTTGTCCGCCCGCCGGCCGCAGGAGACCGGGCGGGCGGCAGGCGCCACCGAAAGGGAACCCACATCGTGAGCACAACCACCGCCACCAGCGCCGACACCTTGGGCACACCCGTCCCGGTCCTGTCCTTCAGCCCCGTAGTCCTCTCCGTGCCCGGACGTCCCGTGGACCTCCAGGTACGCGTCTCCGCCCCCGTGACCGGAACCAGCCTCCCCGTCATCCTCCTCTCCCACGGCCACGGCCCCTCGAACCACCTCTCCTCGCTCAACGGCTACGCACCGCTCGCCAACTTCTGGGCGGCACACGGATTCGTCGTCATCCAGCCCACCCACCTCACCTCCAGGACACTGAGCCACCTGGTCGCCGACGCACCAGGCGCACCCGACTTCTGGCGCTCCCGTGCCGAGGACATGACCCACATCCTCGACCGGCTCGACGTGATCGAGAACGCCGTGCCGCAGCTCGCCGGACGGATCGACCACGCCAAGGTCGCCCTCGCCGGGCACTCGCTCGGCGGCTTCACCGCCGCCCTCCTGCTGGGCGCCGGGCTCACCGACCCCGACACCGGGAACGTGGTGCACCTCGTCGAGCCCCGGATCAAGGCGGGCGTACTGCTCGCCGCGCCCGGTAGGGGCGGCGACATCCTCAACGGGCCCATGGCCGAGCAGTGGCCCATCATCGGGGCCGTCGACTTCTCCACCATGACCGCACCCGCGCTGGTCGTCGTCGGCGACAAGGACGACTCTCGGCACTTCACGGACATGGGACCGGACTGGCACGCCGACCCCTACGCCCTCGCCCCCGGCCCCAAGACCCTGCTCACCCTGTTCGACGCGGAGCACGGACTCGGCGGCATTGCCGGATACGACGCCGCCGAGACCACCGACGAGAACCCGGAGCGAGTTGCCGCCCTCGCCCGGCTCACCGCGGCCTACCTCTACACCCAACTCCACCCGGGCGCCCCCGTGTGGCAGACCACATGCGAGGCACTGACGACCGGCCCCGACCGGGTAGGACGAGTCGATGTCAAGTAACCCAGCCGCGGACGCGTACGCAAACGGGCGGTCCCCACCGTCCTCGTGGGTGCGGAACGGCTCATCCGCACCCAGTCGCCCCTGCCTGTGCCCGACGCGGCACGCGCCTACCTGATGGACCGCAACCGGAACTGATGGACCGCAACCGGACCGCCGGGGCGGCTCCTCCGACGGCGAGAGCGCGGGGGACACGGAAGACAACCGAACTAGAGCTCTCGACGCAGCCCAAGCAGCCACGGCGTCCTGCTGGGAGCATGGCGGGTGCTGTCCCGGAGCCGGGTCTTACTCAGGAGATTTCTGGCCGGAGTGTTTTGTCTCAGCTGTGTCGCCCCCGCTGAGCAGGGGTGGTGTGTGCCGGCACCGGGTCGGCGGGCGTGTCCGATAGGGGCCTGGCGGCCCATCAGGCGTCCTCAGAAGAGTTCTGACCGTGGCCGTCGCGCAGCCGAAGACCGCCATGCCCAGCGGTATGTGCCCGGCCAGCACCCGCGCCTCGCCCAACCCCTGCTGCACACTTACCAGTCCGACAAGCGCCGCGCTGACAGCCGCGGGCCAGCCCGGTCCCCGCAACCGCCGCCACACCACCACCGCGAGCGCGGTCTGGATGACCGTGAGCGCGCTGAGCACACCGGCGTTGGCCGCGTGCCAGGCCAGCAGGTCGAGGTCCCCGGTGACGAACAGACCGGCCAGGGCTGCCTGTACGAGCGTGTCCAGGAACACCAGAACCGCTGTGCCCCGCAGCAGCCGCATCGGCCACTGCCGCTCGTATCCCTTTGGTGCGGTCACGTCACCGGGATCCGCCCCCGTTCGACACGGTCCCGTGCGACAGAGACTCCTCATACGCCTGGAAGCCGTCCTCGACGCCCAGGAAGATGTCGGCGAAGGTGAGGTAGCCCTCGCTGATGACGGGGGTGTCGCGCAGGGCCTCGACGAGGAAGTAGTACGCGCCCAGGTCATCGGTCTCCAGTACGGCGAAGTCCGAGACCCGCCCGGTGAACGCTTCGGCGTCGAAGAAGCGGGCCGTCACCCGGTCCGCATAGGCGGCGAAGACCGGCTCCAGATGCTCCGTGCGCATCGCGTTGCGTTCCTCGCGCGACAGCGCCAGCCACCGCGGGGTGACTGTGTAGGTCAGGACGATGCCATACCTCAGGCCGTGCTTCGTGCCGTGCTTCATGGGGCTCCCCCGAAGAGATTGCTAACACTGTTAACTTTCGGGAGAAAGGTAAAGTGATAGGCGTTAACTTTGTCAAGTGGAAGGCGGGCGGGCCGCTGTGCCGAGCACTCCAGGAACCTCCCCGACCCGACGCCGCCACCGCGTCCGCGAAGAGGCGCTGGCCGAGATCTTGCAAACCGGCCGGCGACTGCTGGTCGAGGAAGGACCGGCCGCCGTCACGCTGCGGGCCATCGCCCGCGAGATGGGCATGACGGCGCCTGGCCTCTACCGCTACTACGCCGCTCACCGGGACCTGATCCAGGCGCTGACCTCGTCCCTCTACGACGAGCTGGCCACGGCCCTGGCAGCGGCCCGCGACCGCCACCCCGCCTCCGAACCGGGGCAGCAACTGGGCGAAGCCTGCCGCGAATTGCGCCGCTGGGCACTGGCCCATCCCCAGGAGTTCGGGCTGCTGTTCGCCAAACCGCTCACGGACGCCGACACCGCACCCGGCGCCGCCGCACACGACCCCAGCTGGCGGTTCGGCGGTGTCCTGCTGGAGTTGATGGTCCAGCTGTGGCGCCGCGGAAACATCCAGCCGCCCACTGACCTGGACCCGGCCTGGACCGCCCAGCTGGAGGAGGTACGCGAGCACCTCTCCGGCGAGCCCGTGCCCCTGGAGGGCATCTACGTCTTCGTCTCCTGCTGGGCGCGGCTGTACGGGGCGGTGGCCGTGGAGGTCTTCGGCCACCTCGACTTCGCCCTGACCGACCCCGAACCGCTCTTCGACCACACCGTCCGCGACATCCTCACGGCGCTGGGCGAGTCTGCGCCGAAGACGAACGCTCCTTCCAGCCCCGATGGTGGGGCCTGACCGGGCGTTCGGCGCGCTCAGCCCGCCGGGTCTGCCGTAGGGGCCGCAGGCAGCGTGACGGTGAAGCGGGCGCCGCTGCCGTCCGCTTCGTCGTTGGAGATGGTTCCGGCATGCCGGAGGACGACGTCGCGGACGATGGCCAGCCCCAGGCCAGCCCCTCCGGCATCGCAAGTCGCGGGCGTCGTCCGCTCGGACGAACCGTTCGAAGACCCGCTCCCGGTCTGCGTGCGGCACGCCCGGCCCGTCGTCTGCTTGTCCCCGGCCCGTGCGGAGCGGGAGACCTCCGTCGTGGGCTGCTGTGTCGTCGCTTCTCCGTCGTCGGCGGCTACGACGACACCCCCGCCGAGACCACCGCTCGCGAGGGCGAGCGATGCGAAACCGAGGGCGATGCGTACTCTGACCTGCTGAAAAGCCGTCACGGTTGGTGCGGTACGGGGACACCTGGATGCACGCCCGAAGGGGCCGGACGGATCGTCCGGCTTCCTCGTCGTATGCCGGCACGGGAGCCGAGCGGGCTGGTCGTCGCGGGTTGCGCGGCCCCAGTCGCGTCACGCCCGCCGTGTGCATTCCCGTGACCGTCAGCCGGATCGCGCAGCGGAGGTGTCCCTCAGGTCACGAGGGCTGCTTCTTTCGCGGCGCGCCGAGCTCCCCACGGCGACCGTATTTGCGGTGACAATCACGGCCATCGCCAGCCACGAGGCCGGATCGAGGCGCTCAGCGAGGACGAGCATGCCGATCAACGTGGCGCATACCGGGTTGATGCTCATGAAGACCCCGAAGAACCTCGCGGGAACCCGGCGCAGTGCCAGGAGGTCACACAGGAACGGCACCGCAGAGGAGAGAACTCCAGCAGCCAGCGCACACATCAAGGACTCGACGGTGGGCTGGTGGGCCAGCAAGCTGCCGGCGCCGACGGGCAGGTAGAACACGGCTGAGACCGCCGCTGCCGCGGCCGATCCCTCCAGGCCCGGAAGACGCTTACCCACCGTACGGTTGAGCAAGATGTAGCAGCCCCAGCAGCCAGCCGCGAGCAGTGCCAGGGCGATGCCGAAGTAGTCGGTGCTGGGCTGGGGGCGGGTAAGGACGACGACGGCACACCCGGCAGCCAGCGCACACACCAGGTCGATGCGACGGCGGGAGCCCATCAAGGCCACGGTGAGCGGACCAAGGAACTCGAGGGTGACGGCGAGACCGAGGCCAATGCGATCGATCGCCGCATACAGCGTGACATTCATCGTCGCGAAAACCGCGGCCAGGCCCAGTACGAGACGCCACTGCGCGCGGGTGAAGCAGCGCAACCTCGGCCGGCCGGCGGCCATCAAAATCGCCGCGGCGACCCACTGGCGCACCGCCACCACCCCCACCGGCCCAAGGACCGGGAAGGCGAGTGCGCCGATCGCCGCTCCGGCTTGATTGGACAGGCCACTGCCCATCATCAGTGCCAGACCCGGCCACCGCGGTGCGATCGCAGGCGTGGCATCGGCCCTGATGGTCTGCGCCCGAGCATCGAGTGTCATGCCATGACCCTCTGGCACGCCACCGCATCCGCATAATGCATCCGGTACACCATCTATACGCTGGCTGCATGGACCGTGGGAACTTGGAGCTGAAGCACTTGCGGTGTCTGGTGGCGATCGTCGACACCGGCAGTTTCACCGACGCAGCGATCGACTTGGGCATCTCTCAGGCAACGGCCTCTCGCACACTGCTCGCCCTGGAGCAGATCCTGGGTATGCGGCTCCTGCACCGCACCAGCCGCACGGTCACCCCCACCACCGCTGGAGCGCAGGTCATCGCACGCGCCCGACACCTACTCGCCGAGTCCGACGAACTGGTCCGCCAGGCCACCACCGGCCGCACACGGCTGCGCATCGGCCACGCCTGGTCTGCAATGGGCCGCCACACCGCTGAGTTCCAACGCCGCTGGCACAACCTCCACCCCGACACGGAACTCCACCTCGTCCGCCACAACTCACCCACCGGGGGTCTCGCCGAGGGGCTGTGCGACATGGCCATCGTCCGAACTGCCATCGACACCCGCCGCTACGCCCACCACTGCGTCGGCCACGAACCCCGGTACCTCGCTCTCGCCTCCGACGACCCGTGGACAAAGCGCCGAAGCATCCCTCTGGCCGAGACGCGCGACCGCACCCTCGTGGTGGACCGCCGCACCGGAACGACCAGCTTGGACCTGTGGCCCGAAGGCGCCCGCCCCATCGTGGAGTACACCCAGGATGTCGACGACTGGCTTGCCGCCATCGCCACCGGACGCTGCGTCGGCATCACCCCACAGGCAACCGCCACCCAGTACCGCCGCGACGGCATCGCCTACCGCCCCCTACGCGACGCCAACCCCGTCCCCGTCCACCTCATCTGGCACCGGCAAGCCCCCCACCCCTCCACCCACGCCGCCACCGCCCTCCTGGCCGACCTCTATCGCGACGGCACCTGACAAGTAGATGCCGCCGGCTGGAACCGCCACCGAGGCGAGCCTTGTCGGACAAGGCGGCTGACGACGCCAGGAGTTTTTGCTGCGGCCACTTCGGCGTTGTAGGTGGCGAGGGCTTGTGGTGGACGCCGACGGCGACAGCCCACTGGGCGGCGTCTCCGCCGGGCGGACAGGCAACGACCTCCTCGGCTGCAAAACCCCAACGCATCCAACGACGTTCGACCCATCCGAAGTGCTGGACCAGACCGAGGGGGACCAGACCAGGGCCGGTGCGCGGGGCCGCGGTGGCTTCACCGGCCTGTTCTCGGCTCGGTCAGCCAGGCTCTGCTGCATCACGCGCACTGCTCCGTCGCCGTGGTCCGCGGCAAGGAATGACCACCGCCGTCCGTCCGCTGGGTCTGCGGCGTCAGCATCATCTGGAGAGCCGGCCCTGTTCGGTGGCGTACAGGTCCGTCAGGGACGGAACCGGTCCGCCGCCCGTGCGCGACAGAGGCGAAATAAGACCCTCTATGATCATTTTTGGCCCGTTCCGGGCTCCCGCCGGGACCCCCGTGGCCGCTACGTTCGCCCCTTGACCGAACCACACGACCAGGGGGAAAGGGCAACGATGCGCCCCATAGGACCCGTCAGCCGCAACGGCAGATCACTCATGGCGGTGACCGCTACGGCGGCCGCCTGGGCGGTCACCGCCATGGGCCTTGCCGCCTCACCGGCTGCTGCAGCACCCACCACCACGACGGCGCAGACGCCCGCGCCCGGCGACACCTGTGCGGCGGCCGACCTGGGCACACGCCACCCGTACATCAAGACCACCGAAGTGTCCCCGACCATCACCCACTTCAAGGGCTGGTACGTCACCGAGGGCACAACCGGCAACCAGACCGTCAGCACCAGCACCCAGACGACCATCTCGGTCTCCGTCGGCCTCAACGGCAATGTCGAGGGCAGTTTCGCCGTCGAGACCCTCGGCAAGGCCGGCGCGAGCCTGGGCCTGAACGTAAAGGTCGACTACTCCTCCACCAGCACTGAGTCGAATGCGGTCACGTGGAACTTCAACCAGCCCGGCTACTACGGCGTCTACAAGGGCACCAAGAAGGTCACCGGCACGTACGGAAGCCTCAACTGCAACCGCGTCCAACAGGGCGACGGCGGTTGGGCGTTGAAGTGGATCGAGGGGCCCGGCAGCGGCAACTTCACCACCTACACCACCCTCGAGGAAGGCGCGGTGCGCTGCCAGGACAAGGTGCCCGCAGACAGCATCATGGCCAAGGCACAGAGCCTCCTCGACTGCGGCTCGGCCGCCGCGAAGGCCGAGCACCCGGCGGGTGCGGTGGCGCCGACGGCGAAGCAGATGCGGGACCGCCTCGTGCAGCGCCCGGCTCTCACCAGCGGCACGTTCGCCGAACAGCCCAAGGCCACCGGGCGTAGCGCGCGGGCCGCTCTCAACTGCGAGTCCGGCGCCTACAAGATCGCTGTACCCGGCCAGCCCCTGTCGTGGGGCGCGCCGCTCCTGGCGGCCGACGGTGTCCGCCTGCGGCCCTCGACGATCTTCAGCGCCCACCTGGACAACTGGCGCCTGTGCAACGTGACGGAGCACAACGGGGTCCTCGAGGCGTCCCTGTGGAACTGGGGCAACGGCGGGTGCGCGACCATCGCCGAGCAGAACGCGGCCACCGAACGGGCGGTCCTGCAGACGGCCCCCTGCACGGAGGACGACCTCCAGCGGTTCTACATCTACCGCGACGTACCCGGCAGCTCGAAGATCGGTGTGCAGAACAAGTACACCGGCTCCATGATGGGCCACGACCGGTACGCGGACGGGGAGTTCATACGCCAGTACTCCAGCGGCAGGCAGGACGGTACGGGTACGTACACCCTGACCGGAGTCTGACGGCCCACACCCCGTGAGCGGCCCCGCACGTGAACCCCCGACCTCCCGGTTTCGTGCGGGGCCCTCCGCGTCACTATTCCGAGCCGGAAGAGTGCACGGTCGCCGCCGACCCTCGCGACCCTCGCCGCGGACCGGGCCGCCGGGGGCGGGATCTCCGGACCGGCCGCGCGGCGGGCTGTCCTCGCCGCCAGCCAGGCCCCCGCGTTCGAGGGCGTCGTCTTCACCGCCCGGCAGGCCCGCAAGCTCCTGACGAACCCCACCCTGGCCGTTCACGACAACCCGAATGCCTTCTTGACCTGCGTCTATAACCCCGACAAGGTGCTCTGCCGACTCCGGGCGAGCCAGGAAAACCCCAGCCTTGAGCGTTGTATGTCGACGTAAGCGTTGCTCGGTGCAGCGAGCCGGGTTGCTTCGAGGTCGACCGAGCGCTCGGTCACTATGGGGAGGTTTCTGTGCGTGCCCCTCTCATGGACCGATGACCGACAAACGACGCGGCCACAGTCCGTGAGACTGACGGCGCATCAGCACAAACGCCGTTGCAGTACCAGCGAAGAGGACCTCGTGCAGGGGCATGGTCGGCACTCTTGTCCCGCCCCTTCCCGAGCGGCACAAAGCCCACCGTTAGCTGTCGCCGCCAGCTGCTTCCCAGAGTCCGGAGCAGCCGATGTGCGCCGGCCGCCACCGCGACCTTCGGACTGGCGTCACACGCTGCCCTTGTCACGCACAGAGATCACCGCGTGGAACCCGCCCTTCGGTGACGTCGCTCACCTCTACGGATCCTGCTGCGCGGGGCGGGTACGTAGGATCACAGCTGAGGCCTTGAATCAGCCCGTCCTCGGCGGCGTTCGAGGCATGCAGCACCGCTGTCCGCCGCGGCGCGGATGCCGCTTCGCACCGCACACCGCACGACCACGTCACGGCACAAAGGACAGCTCGACGATGACGAACCTCGCCCACGCGCCCGCCGCCCGCCCGAGCCGTCGGCCGATAAGGACCGCCACGGTGGCGGCGACGGCCGCGGCGGCCGCCGCGGCGCTGCTCGCCGGCTGCTCGAGCGACGTCCAGCACAAGCCCGGACACCCACAAGCGACGCCCTCCCCGAACACGAGCCACCACCACCGGGCCAAGCCCAAAGCCCCCAAGCCAACAGCTACGCAGCATCCGAGCCCGCCGCCCACCCATAAGCCCGCAGGCTTCTCGCCCTACGTGGACACCTCACTCAGGCCCTCGCTGGACCTTCTCAAGGCCGCCGAGGAGACCGGGGCGAAGGAGTACACCCTGGCCTTCGTCTCTCCGGGGCGCGGCTGCGTGCCCAAGTGGGGCGGCAGGCAGCCGCTGGACGCCAACCCGATGGCACGGCAAGCAGACCGGCTCCGGGCCCAGGGCGGTGACGTACGAGTCTCCTTCGGCGGGCAGAGCGGCAACGAACTCGCCAGGGCCTGCGGCTCGGTGGACGCGCTGGTGAAGGCCTACCGCACCGTCATCGACGCCTACCGCCTGACGAAAGTCGACTTCGACCTGGAAGGCCCAGCCCTGGTGGACACCCAAGCCACCGACCTCCGCGCCCGGGCCGTCGCACGACTCCAACAGCAGCGCAGGAACCTGGACGTCTCCTTCACCCTCCCCGTGCTCCCGTCGGGTCTTAGACGCCGTTTCTGATGGCGTGATCGCTCGTTGAGCTGTGCATGGCGGATCTGGTGGAGCGGTTGGTGCCGGACGAGTTGTGGGTGCTGTTCCGG
>NZ_JBHWDV010000024.1:27223-123298 GCF_042734445.1 Streptomyces sp. NPDC059649 | reverse complement strand
CGCCCCGCCCCGCCCGCGCTGGACTCGGCCCTTTTGGCCGCATACCACCGGGGGGCCGCGGGGATCGGCCCGCCCGGCCCCCTGCTGTTGATCAATCGGCGGTTGGCCTCTCGTCGTCCAAGCCCGTATCGCCTCGTCGGGGGGCAAGGCCGTTCAGCGCGTCCTGTAGTCCTGCGGCGCCCGTGGGGGTGATGTGGCGGATCGTCAGTCCGTCTCGGGTTGCTCGAACGACTGCGATTGCTCCTGTGTCCAGTTGGGTGCGGGTTACGCGGATCAAGGTTGTGCCCCCCTGTTGGCATGGCTGACCCATGACTCGAACATATGTCCGAGTCAAAGGCCCGAGTCAGCTTACTCCGCACAACACCGCAGGTCACGCGGGTACCACCCGGAGTGATCGCACTAGTTCGACGCTTGACCACCCTCGGTAAGTTCCTGGGGCAGCTCCCCGGCGGCGTACCGCCTCAGCAATTCCTCGACCCTGGGCATGTCCTCGCGACCCATGCCGGGGGCGTGCACGACGACGACGGTCGTCTCGTCGGTACTTGCGCCGAACGGGTCGTCGGCGACGAGGCCGCAGTACTGTCGCGAGGCGGCGATGCGCACCTCGCGCTCGGGGCGACCGAGGGCTGCGGCGACGGCGCCGATGACCCCCGGATCAACCATGATCGGCTTGTCGTGGGCTATCCGGTGCAGAGTCGTGTGCCCCACCACGGCGCCCGTCTCGGGGTCGATGGCACGCTCCGCGAGCCTGCGGTACGAGAGCCCCTGCTCTTTCATGCACTGCCGAAGCAGGTCCCCGAACGGGGTGCCCTTGGGGAACGGGGTGTCCTCGGGGCGGGGGGTGCCGGCGTCCGACACGCTCTCATCTCCGTTCTTGTTGCAAAACTCGAACAGTCTCATCTAACCAGCGATCATCGCGATTCGTACACCTGGAACTGCGTTGACGTGCCGTTTCCCCCCACCTACGGTTACGGGTGTTCGAGATGTGCAACAGCCGGACGGGCGCTTTCATGTGCTTTACACCCTTGGCTGTTCGAATTGTGGAACGCATCGGAAGGGGGAGCCGTGACCACAGCGCACACACCACCGACGACGCCGGCGAGCCCCGAGGACTGGCCGGAGCCGACCGACGAGCAAATCGCGTTGATCCGCCGAATAGTCGCCCCTCTGGTTCATCAGGCACGCGCCGAGCGCGCCGAGCAGCAGTCCGCAGCGTGAGGAGAGAGCAGAGCGTGAGTCACGTCGAGTTCGTCGGTCCGCCGCCGAAGCAGCGCAACACCAAGCACGCGCGGATCGCCCGCGAGCTGCGGGCGCACCCGAAAATGTGGGGCGTCGTGCGGAAGCCCGACACGCTGCCGCGCGCTGCCTCCGCTGCTCAGGCGATCCGCGACGCGCGGCTGCCGGCCTATGCCCCGGCGGGATCGTTCGAGGCGGTCGCCCGCACGGTCACCGCGGGCGGGCGCACCGAACACCGTGTCTACGCCCGGTACGTCGGGGGCGAGCAGTGACGAACGCACCCGCGGCGACCGTGACGCCGACCGGCGTCATCGTCGCCCCGCCCGGTCTCGACCGCGAGCGGTGGCTTGCCGCGCGGCGTACGGGCATCGGCGGCTCGGACATCGCCGCCGTCCTCGGGATGAGCAAGTACACCTCGCCGCTAGAGCTGTACCTCGACAAGACGGGCGAGCTCGGCGACGTGCCACGCTCCCCCGAGTTGGAAGAGGCGGCGTTCTGGGGGCACCAGCACGAGCCGACCATCGCCTGGGTGTTCGCCGAGCGAACCGGCCTCGGCGTCGTCGAGGGCCCGGGGATGCTCGCCCACGTCGAGCGCCGTTGGATGCTGGCGAACGTCGACCGCTACGTGATCGAGCCGGGCGAGCGGACGCCGTCGAGCCTGCTGGAGATCAAGACGCGTTCCGCGTTCCAGCTCGACGAGTGGCTGCTCGGCGTGCCGGACGGGCCGGCACTGCAAACGCACTGGTACCTCGCCGTCACCGGCTACTCGTACGCGCACGTCGCCGCGCTGCTCGGCGGGAACCGTCTGGTCATTCACCGGGTGGAGCGCGACGAGCAGCTCGTCGAGCACCTCGTCGCCCTGGTCGGCGAGTTCTGGCAGCGCGTGCTCAACCGCACGCCGCCGCCCGTGGACGGTTCCGAGGCGACCGAGGAACTGCTCGGCCACCTCTACAAGGTCAAGGCCGACGCCGTGACCGTCGCCGATCCGGCCGAGGTGCTGCCGCTGCTTGAACGCCGCCGCGAGCTCAAGGCGCGCGAACAACGCACGGCCGAGGAGCTGCGCGAGCTCGACGACCGCCTGAAAGCCGTTGCCGGCGAGGCCGAGATCGTCAAGGTTCAAGGCCGTACCGCGTATACGTGGAAGCAGAACGGGCCGCTCTCGACGAAACGGTTCGCCGCAGCTCACCCCAAGCTCGCCGCCCAGTACACGCACAGCGTCGACGCGCTCGATACGAAGCGCCTCGCCGCCGAGCACCCCGACGAGTTCCGGGCGCACCGCGCCCGACGCCTCGTCGTCCCGAAGGAGAGCACCGCAGCGTGAGCACCAACCTTGCCGAGCGCGTCGCCGCCCGCCGCAGCCACCCGCCCGCCCGCCAGACCACCCGCGGCGCCGTCGCCCAGCAGCCCAATCTCGTGCAGTTCGTGCAGTCGATGCGCGGCGAAATCGCCCGCGCGCTGCCCGCGCACGTCGCCAACCCCGAGCGCATCGCCCGTATCGCGCTTACCGAGCTGCGCAGAGTCGAGCACACCTCGCCGAGTGCACGCAAGAGTCGTTCGGTGGCGCGCTAATGACTTGCGCGCAGCTCGGCCTCGAACCGGGCGGCGCTCTCGGCGAGGCGTACCTGCTGCCGTTCTGGAACAAGCGTGTCCGTGCCTACGAGGTGCAGCTCGTCATCGGCTATCAGGGCATGATCCGCCTGTTCTGGCAGCACCCTGCCGCCGCCGGGCTCGCCGCCCACGCGGTGTACGAGAACGACGAGTTCGAGTACGAGTACGGCCTCGATCCGGTCCTGCGACACAAGCCGGCCCGGTCCGATCGCGGGCGCCCGACGGACTATTACGCCGTCGCGAAGATGGCGAACGGCGGCTCGGCGTTCGTGGTGATGAGCGTCGAGGACGTCGAGGCGATCCGGCAGCGCAGCAAGTCGCGCGACTCGGGTCCGTGGTCGACGGACTACGACGCGATGGCCCGCAAGACCGTGATCCGGCAACTCTTCAAGCTGCTCCCCAAGTCGCCCGAGCTCGCCCGCGCGGTGGCGCACGACGAGGGTGTGCGGCGCGACATGTCGCCCGAGGGACTCGACACACCGCCGGACTACATCGAGGGCGAGGTCGTCGAGCAGGCACCCGACGGCGAGCAGCAGGCCGCGGTCGAAGACGTGCCGGCGGAGTTCGCCGGATGGCCCGAGGCCGCCGAGCCGAACGGGGGCGCATGACGGCAGGCCCCCGTATCGGTTCTCTGTGCTCCGGTTACGGCGGGCTCGATATGGGCGTGCGGGAAGTGCTCGGGGGCTCTGTCGTATGGCACTGCGAGATCGACCCGAACGCCGCCGCCATCCTCGCCCACCACTGGCCCGACGTGACCAACCTCGGCGACCTGTCCGCCGTCGACTTCGACCAGGTCGAGCCCGTCGACGTCCTGACCGCCGGATTCCCCTGTCAAGACGTCAGTCTCGCCGGCCGCCGCGCCGGCATCGCCGAGGGCACCCGTTCGGGCCTGTGGCTGCACGTCGCCCGAGCAATCCAAGCCCTACGCCCCCGATTGGTGGTGATCGAAAATGTCCGCGGCCTCCTCTCGGCGACGGCGCATAGCAGCGTGGAACCCTGCCCGTGGTGTGTGGGAGACGGAAGCGCTGAACCTCCTCTGCGAGCACTCGGCGCCGTACTCGGCGACCTGGCCCGCCTCGGGTACGACGCGGAATGGTGTTGCGTACGCGCGTCGGAGATCGGCACTGCCCACCGCCGCGAGCGGGTGTTCATCGCGGCGCGTCCTACTGCCGACGCCGACGGCGACGTTCGTGCAGGACGCGATCGACCCCGAGGTATGGCGAGCGCGGCGTGACCGTATGAAGGCCCGCCACCCCGGCATGGGTGACATGGGAATGCCCCTCGGTCTGGCCGTCCGCCTGCTGCCGACGCCGCGCACCTCGGACACCAACGGCGCTGGCTCCCACGGCGACGGCGGCCCGGATCTCCGAACCGCGGTTTCACTGCTGCCGACGCCTCGCGCGAGCGACACGGGTACTCCGGGTCGACGATCGAGCGACGGGTTCCGTCCTCCCCTGTCACAGGTCGTTCTGCCTCTTGCGACATACAGGGATGAAACCGCCTCCTCGGAGGCTCCCGAGCCCACCGACGATCGAACCGCTTGGGGCCCCTACGCCGCAGCGGTCGAGCGCTGGGAGACCCTCACGCGCGAGGCACCACCGCCCATCGATGAGCAGGGGCGCTTGAGTCCCGCGTTCGTCGAGTGGCTCATGGGATTGCCCGAGCACCACGTGACCGGCGTTGATGGCTTGTCACGAGGGGCGCAGCTCAAGGCGCTGGGGAACGGTGTCGTGCCACAACAGGCCGCCGCAGCACTGCGGTTGCTTCTCGACCGGTTCGACGACGTGCGGCAGACCGTGTGATCTGCGGCCACTGGGACGGCGCCGCCCGCCGCCACTGCCGGGCCGTCGACGGCGTCCGCCGCTACCTCACCGGCTACCGGTGCCCCGCCCACACCCCCGCCGCCCTCGCCGGGCGGCCCGAACCCCCCGGATCACCAACCCCGATTAGGAGACGGACCGTTGAGCCTCGACGCCATGGATTGGGTGTGGACTCAGTCCGCAGCCAAGGGCACCGCCCGCATGGTGTTGCTCGCCATCGCCGACAAGTGCCCCGATGACACCTGCACCGCCTACGCCGGTACGACCATGCTCGTGCGGCGCACCAACGCCGCCCGCTCGTCCGTCGTGGCCGCGGTCGACAAGCTGCTCGCCGGCGACGAGCTGCGCGTCCTCGAGGGCGCCAAGGGGCCCCGCGGGGAGACCGTCTATCACCTGCCGCGCGCCGTCGGACACGTCCGCAGCGCGCCCGACGAGACCCGTTTCGGGGGTCCGGAATCCGGACCGGTACAGAATCCGGACCGATCCGAGAACCGGACCCCGGGGGGTACGGAAACCGGACCAGCGGGGTACGGAAACCGGACCCCCACCGGTCCGGAATCCGGACCCCAGAACGCAAGAGAACGCAAGCACCAAGCAGAACAGCGGCAGCCGCGCGCGACCCGGTCCCCGCTGATACCCGAACTGCACCCGCTCGGCGACGCACTCGCTGCCGCCGGTATCCCGGTCCGCTGGTCGCTCGGCCTCGGCGAGCAGCGCGACGTGTGGCGCCTCGTCCAGGCGCACGGCGTCGAGGCCCTCGTCGAGCGCGCCACCGCCCGCACCGCACCCGGCACCGAGGCGAAGCCGGCCCGCTACTGGCTCAAGGTCTGGGGCGACCTCGACCGCGCCCCGGCCGCCCGCCCCGGCCCGAACGTCGTCCCGCTCCGATCGGCGAACCCCGCCGCCTACACCGACAACCTCGCCGCCGGCCTCGCCCTGCTACAAGCCCAGAAGGAGGGCACCCCGTGATCGACAACCACATCGCCGCCCTGTTGGCGTACGCCGGCCGCCTCGACTCCCGCGTGCGCCGAACCCTCGCCGACCCGCAGCAGTCCGCCCGCACCATCGCCGACTGGACGGCCGCCCTCGCCGACGTACCCGCGACGCTGTCCGACACCGGTTGGGACGCCTCGCAGGCCGTGCGCCGCTACTACGAGCAGCGCGGCGCCGACCGGTCCGCGCAGTACCGCCCCGTCGAGCCGCACGACGTACTCGCCGCATGGGCGCCGCACCGCGCCGAGCTCATGAACCGGCACACCGACCCCGTACCGTCCGCCGACCCCGACGACCCGGCAGCGTGGCGCGAGGAACTGCTCGGCACCCGCGCCGCGGTCGCGACCGGACACACCCCGCCCGCCCAGTACCGGGCCGAGATCAACCCCGCCGGGCAGAAACGTCTCGCCGCCCTTGTCGCGGGTGTCGGCACCGGGCCCCGCCGATACATGCCCGAGCACGTCGCACGCGAGCTCGCCCCCTTCCGGCCGGCACAGACACAGCGCGAGGCCCTCGTCGCCGAGGGACTGCCCGACCCGCTCGGCGCCAAGTGCCCGCACTGCCGCGCCGAGATCGGCAAGCGCTGCCGCAGCGGCTACCGCCGACACCGGGAGATCAGCGGCGTACATCCCTCCCGCATCGAGGCCGTAGTCGCCCAACTCGGCACGCAGGACGAGCGCGACGAGGCCGAGCAGGTCCGCCTCGCCCGCCTCATGTGCCAGCCACCCGCCCCGCGCGAGAGCCGCGCCCGCCACACCACCGGAGGACAGCACCGATGACCCCCGCAGCCGCGCGCGCCTTCATCGCCGCCCACCTGACCGACGAGCTCGACGTGCACCCCCACCTCGCCGCGCTCACCGCACAGAGCCTGTCCGACCGCCTCGCCGCGGACGGATGGGAGATCACCACCACCCGGCACGCGCGACCGGTCGCGCCTCGCGCGCGGGAGACCTCGCGCGCTCGGCGCCTCGTCGCTCGCCTCACCGGCCGTGCCCGTACGAAGGGAGATCCGGCCCCATGACGGCCGACACAGTCGCCGCGCTCGTCGTGCTGCTCGTCGTCGCCTCGGGTCTGCCGCTCGGCCGCCTCGCCTGCCGACGCGACCCTGGGCCCCTGAGACGGCGTCCGGCCGACACCCGCGGCGCCTGCCCGCCTGACTGCACCACCTGCACCGCACTGAACGAGGGGGACCAATGAACACCCGCACCCGTACCCGTAGCGACTCCCGTCGAGGACGTCGAGAGCTGCGCGACGCCGAGCGCGCCGCCCGCCGCGAGGGGCTGCGCCTGCTGCTCGCCCGCGCCGACCGCGGAGTGCTCACCCCCGAGGACTCCGCCGCGCTGCGGGGCTACGTCGAGGCCGAGGTCGCCGAGTGCGAGACGTTCCGGCGCAGCGCCAGCGGACAGCAGGTCGCCGCGATGCGTCTGCACCGCACCCTCGCCGCCGCCAACGAGTGCCTCGTTGAGACCGAGTCCGACCGCGACCGGTACGCCGCGCGCCTCGCCCGCGTCGAGCAGCTCGCCGACAAGCTCGCCGCCATCGTGGGCGACGGCGAGCAGCAGCTCGTCGAGGACATCCGGCGCGCGTGCACGGGCGAGGACGAGATCGAGGTCGAGCAGGACAACGAGGAGAGCAGCCGATGAACCGAGCAGTCACCGCTCGCGAGACGGTCGCGGCCCTGCGCACGATCCGTGAGCAGTGGGCCGAGCTGTTGCTCGCCGTCGAGACACCGCCCGCCGATGTGTGGCCCCCACGGCAGCTCGCGCACACGCTGCGCGCCGTCGACGACGAGCAGCTCGACGTCGTCGACCGCGCCCCGCTCGTGCTGCGCGAGCACCCGGCGCCGGCCAACCTCGACGCCCTCGACACCGGCCTCGCCGTCGAGCGGATGATCTTCGGGCTCGCCGACACCCTCGCCGCCGCCGTCCAGCACAGCGAGCAGGGGGCGCAGCGCGACCCGCGGCGCTGGGCGTTCGCCGACCCGGGCGCGGCCGACATCCGGCACGCGCACGGCAGCAGGGCGCACGGTCTGCACTTCGCGTGCGTGTGGGTCGAGGGACGCGTGCTTGACGAGGACACCACCCCCGAGAAGCAGCTCGACGGCACCCTCGCCGTGCCCCCGTTCGCTCCCCTGCCCGAGCACCTGCTGCACGAGGCACGGCGCACTGTGCGGATCGCCGAGGGGCGCCTGCTGCGGACGCTCGGACTCGACGCGCGCAGCACCCCGGTACCGGACCGGGCGTGCCCGTGGTGCGCCGGCGACCTCGCACTGCACACCGCCCCGGACACCGCCCCGAGTGTGACTTGTTCGACCGGCCCGCAGTGCCCCGCGCCCGTACCGGTCGACGAGCAGGGACGGCGCGTGTGGGGGTGGGGTGACCTCGTTGCCCTGGTCAGCATGCTCAGGGCTGCCGAGGGGCAGTGATAACGGACCTACCTGCACCGGCCGAGGACTGGGCCACCGTGCTCGACCGAACGAGTGAGCCAGAAATGCGGCTTTTACACACGCTTCCTACATTGGTCGAGTGAGCGAATCGCCCGGATCAACCCAAGACACGCCGAGGACTCGCCCCAAGATGCGATGGTGGCGGCGCACCCGGTCACGGGTTGCGACGTACTTCTACTCGCTGTGGCTAAGCCCTTTCCGTCGGCTCCTCCTTGTTCTAGGCGTCGCGCTATTGATCGCTTTTGCCTTCCTGTTCGTCTTCGTCGTCGTTCTCTCCGGCTTCCAGACGGCGTACGAACTGACACTCGGGCTGTCGAGCGCTTTTTCCATGGAGCAGCACGGGAGCCTGGCGAGATCCCTGGGAGGCGTCCTCGGCGTCTTCGGGTGGATCGCCCTGCCGACGATGATCGGCATCTTCGCCGGAGGCATCTTCGGCCGCCGATTGGAGGCAATGAAGGAAATGAGCCCCGAGGAGATCAGGCGACAACTCTTCGGAGACGATCACCCGCCCAGCAGCAACCCCTAGGTCGGAGGTCAGAGGTGATCCGCGATCTGTGGACGCTGGAGGACAGCGGGGACGAGCCGGAAGCACATTTCGCGAAGCAGTTTCTCGCGATTCACACCGACGAACACTTGGCCAACAAGGACTGGCTGCGTACGGTGATGCTCTGTAGCAGGGGCACCATGTGCCCCGACGGCCCGGCCCACACTCGGTGCTGCGAGTCCCACGCCATCGGGATGCTGTTCCCTGTTGGGATGGAACACGTCACGTGTCCCTGGTGCACAAAGCGGGCACAGGGAAGCTAGAGGAGGTGACACCCGTGAGCGACATTCCCCGAGACATGCAGCCGGACGACGAGTTCGACCTGCCGGAAGGGCTTACCGACGTCGAGACGTGCCGATACCTGCTTGAGATGGCTTTCCCCGACGCCGACCCACAGGCCATCGAGGAGGGCATTGGGGTGCTCACCTCCACAACCCTTGGCGAGCTGCGCCAGGGCAAGCGCCTGACCATGGATGTCATCTACGAGGCAGCTGGCAAGCTGGAAACGGTCTTCCCTGTCAAAAAGTGACAAACCGCGCTCTGTTGACCCATGATGGGCGGCCGCCTTTGGCCTCGCCGGGCAGAGCGCGACGATGGCGCCGATTGGACTTGCATCGTTATCGTTCCGTGACCTAATGTAGGTGGCGCCTCCGGCGTGCCCGGAATCTCTGGCCCCTCACTCGTACGCCCCGCCGCACTCCCCCCTGCGGCGGGGCGTTCGCATGTCCCCGTCGGGAGGTGGGCGCATGGCCGAGCCGATCACCGACCGCGACCGCGAGGCCGTGCGCCGACTGCACGCCGAGGGCAAGTCCCGTAACGCCATCGCCCGCGAGATCGGGCGCGGCGCCGCCACTGTCTCAAAGATCGCGAACGCGCTTGGCCTCACCTTCGCCGGCGGCGCCCGCGTCGCAGCGGCCACCGAGGCGCACCGGGCCGACGCCGCCGCGCGGCGCGAGCAGCTCGCAGACGAGGCCCTCGATGGTGCCCTCGGGCAGGTCGCCAAGACCACCGCGGCCGAGTCCGCCCGCGATGCCCGCGACCACGCCACCGCCGCCCGTGCCCTTACCGAGGTGCATGCCCGCGTCGCTGAGCTCGCACGCCACTCCGGCACAGGGAGCAGCGGCGCCTCGATGCTCGACCGCCTCGCCGACGCCCTGCTCGGGAGTACGGGAGGTGACCGTGAGGGGGTGTGATGACCGGCCCCCTGCCGCTCTCCGACAAGCAGCTCGACTCGATCCGCCGCGCCACCCGCCGTATCAACATCTGGCATGGCAGCGTCCGGTCCGGAAAGACGATCGCGAGCCTTGTGCGCTTCCTGCTCGCGCTGCGCCGCGCTCCCGCCTCGGGGCTCGTCGTCATCGTCGGGCGCAGCTTGCAGACGATCGAGCGCAACTGCCTCGACGTCCTCGCCGACCCCCTGTTGTTTGGCGACGTCGCCGCCGAGGTGCACCACACCCGGGGTGCCACAACCGCCGTGATCACGGGGCGGGTTGTGCACCTCGTCGGCGCCTCGGACGCGCGCGCCGAGGGACGGCTGCGCGGCATGACCGCCTCGCTCGCCTACTGCGACGAGGTAACGCTGCTTCCCGAAGCGTTCTTTAGGCAGTTGCTCGCCCGTCTCTCCGTTCCGGGCGCGATGCTGATCGGGACCACCAACCCCGACAGCCCTAAGCACTGGCTGCGGACCGAGTACCTCGATCGCGCGCACGAGCTCGACCTCGTCGACTTTCACTTTCAGCTCGCCGACAACCCGAGTCTTTCCGAGGCGTATGTCGCCTCGCTCGCCGCCGAGTTCACCGGCCTTTGGCGCCGTCGCATGATCCTGGGCGAGTGGGTCGTCGCCGAGGGCGCGATCTACGACGCGTACGACGAGCAGCGGCACGTCGTCGACGAGTTGCCAGCGATGCGCCGGTACTGGCTCGGCATCGACTACGGCACGAGCAATCCGTTCTCGGCGATCCTGCTCGGCCTCGGCGTCGACGACCGGCTGTACGCGGTGAGCGAGTGGCGCCACGACGCCCGCGCCGCGCACCGGCAGATGACCGACGCCGCGTACTCCCGTGCCGTGCGTAACTGGCTCGACGAGCTCGACGTCGTCCCCGAGTGGACGTTCGTCGACCCGTCGGCCGCCTCCTTCCTTGTCCAGTTGTGGAGCGACGGACACCCGGGCGTGACTCGGGCCAGTAACGACGTCCTCGACGGCATCCGTTCCGTGTCCGTCGCCCTCGACTCCGGGCTGCTGCGCATCCATCGCTCGTGCGAGGGGCTGCTCTTGGAGTTGCCCGCGTACGTGTGGGACGAGACGGCGGCGGCCCGCGGCGAGGACAAGCCCGTGAAGAAGGACGACCACAGCGTCGACGCCGTCCGCTACGTGATCCATTCCACCGCGCACGAGTGGCGAGGGCTGCTCGCCACCGCCGCGTAAACGATCCACCTCTGCCCCGGCCGCGCCCCGCCGGGGTCCTGGGGATCTGCCATGTCCGAGGGGGCGCACCATGCGTGATTGGACCGACCGGTTCCTCGACAAAATCCGCGACGCCGAGGGCGGCTGCTGGGAGTGGACGGGCCACGTCAAGCCCAACGGCTACGGGCAGGTTCGGATCAACCGGCGTCCGCTGCATGCGCACCGCGTCGCGTACGAGGCGCTGCGCGGCCCGATCCCCGACGGGCTCGTGATTGACCACCTGTGTCGCAACCGGCGCTGTGTGAATCCCGATCACCTCGAACCGGTCACGCATCGGACCAACATCCTGCGCGGCGCCGGGCCGGCCGCCCGCAACGCACGGCGCACGCACTGCGTACGGGGTCACTGGTTCGACGCCGCGAACACCTACGTCGCCCCGAGCGGCGCCCGCAACTGCCGGACGTGCCGTGCCGACCGCAAGCGGACCCGACGCGACAGACAGGGGGTGACGAATGCCCCTGCCTGCCAACGGCGCCCCGTGGCCGCCGCCTGAACTGGCCAAGCTGTACGCCGAGATACGGGTCGATGATGCGTGGTACAGCGGCGATCACGACAAGCTCGCCGCGGTCTACCGCGACAACCCCCTGCGCAAGGACGGACGGCGGCGCCTGTGGGCGCGCGACGGCAACGTGCACCCGGGCAAGCGCCACACCCGACTGCACATCCCGCTCGCCGGCGACATCGCCACCGCGAGCGCGGACCTACTCTTTGCGGAACCCCCGACGTTCACCGTCGCCGACACCGCCGCGCAGGACCGACTCGACGAGATCACCGAGGCCGACGGCATCGCGAACACCCTGATCGAGGCCGCCGAGGTCGCGTCCGCCCTCGGCGGCGTCTACCTGCGGGTTACCTGGGATCGCGCGCTCGCCGACCGGCCGCTGCTCACCGTCGTGCACGCCGACGCCGCCGTGCCCGAATGGCGCTGGGGCCACCTCGTCGCGGTGACGTTCTGGCACGAGCTTGCCTCGGACTCCGCCACCGTGTGGCGCCACCTCGAACGGCACTCCCCGGGCCGCATCGAGCACGCCCTCTACCAGGGCAGCCCCGACCGGCTCGGCGTGCGCGTCCCGCTCACCGAGCACCCCGAGGTCGCCGCCCTCGCCGACTCACTCGGCCCCGAGGGCGACTCGATCGAGACCGGTATCGACCTGCTGACCGCGGCGTACATCCCCAATATCCGGCCGAGCAGGCGCCACCGCGGCAGCCCGTTCGGACGCTCGGACTACGCCGCGCCGCTGTACGACCTGCTCGACGCGTTGGATACGACGTGGTCGAGCTGGATTCGCGACCTGCGGCTCGCCCGCGCGCGACTGCTCGTGCCCGACGGCTACCTGCGGGATCACGGACCGGGCCGCGGCGCCTCGTTCGACGACGACCGGGAGATCTGGCAGCTTCTGAACATCCCCCCGACCGAGGGGGGCGGAATCACGCTGTCGCAGTTCGACATCAGGGTCGCCGAGCACGCGCAGACGGCCGAGGCGATCACCCGGCAAGCGGTGCGCAGCGCCGGCTACTCGGCGCAGACGTTCGGGCTCGGCGATCAGGTCGCCGTCACCGCGACCGAGGTCAAGGCTCGCGAGCGGCGCAGCATGACCACGCGCGACAAGAAGGTGCGCTATTGGGCACCCGCGGTCGCCGACATGCTGCACGCCCTGCTCATGCTCGACCGGGCCATGTTCACACCGGGCCTTGTCGTCGAGCGGCCCCAGGTCGAGTTCGCCCCTGCGGTGAGCGAGGACCCCGCCAGCACGGCGCAGGTCCTCGCCCTGCTGTCTCAGGCCGAGGCTGTCAGCGCCGAGACCAAGGTGCGCGCGCTGCACCCCGATTGGGATGAGACCGCAGTGCGCGAGGAGGCCGACCGCATCCTTGCCGAGTCCGGCCGCACTGCGCCCGACCCCATACAGACCGGCGCATGGGACTAACTACACCTGCCGTCGTTCGTCCGCCTCAGCGCCTCAGCGCATCACAGATCAGGGCCACGGTCACCACAACGGCCATTGCCAAGACCCTAACCGTGTCCTCAACCCATCCCGAAGCAAGCAATGTCACGAAGCCAAAAGCGAGAACTTTAGCCGCACCAATCTTTGCCACAGAGATTGTGAAGTTTTTTCGCTCGTCCATTTCTAACTTTCCCCTTCACAAGTTCATGTGATTTACATCACATAACATATACCCCTAGGGGGTATGTGACCAGCACAGTCACCCGATCGGGTGAACGCGGTTCTGAGGGGGTGGCTGTTGACAATCCACCCCGGCATGGCCGAGGACCTCTCGGCAGGTGTGCGCGATCTCTACGCCGACGCCGAGCTGCGGCTGCTGGAGATCATGGCGCGGCAGCTCGCCGACGGGTTCGACGCCCCGGGGTGGGCCGCGGCCAAGCTCGCCGCAGTGCAGCCATTTCGACGCGCGGCGCAGGCTGTCGTCGACGTGCTCGCGAGCGCTGTGCAGCTCGAAGTGTTCGACGCGGTCGCCGAGGCGTACGACGTCGGGGCACGCGCGGGGCTCGCCGAGCTCGGCGCCCTGTCCGACGCCGACGCCCGCCGCGCCGCCGAGGTCACCCCGAACACGAGGGCGGTCGACCAGCTCGCCGCCGAGACCGTGCAGCTCGTCACCGCGACGCACCGCGGGATTCTGCGGGCGGTCGAGGACATCTACCGGAAGGTGGTCGCCGCCGTCTCCGGTACGCCACTGCTCGGCATAGACACCCGTCGGCAGGCGACGCAGCGCGCGGTACAGCAGTTCACCGATCGCGGGATCGGCTCGTTCACCGACAAGGCCGGCCGCACGTGGTCGATGACCACCTATGCGGAGATGGCCGTACGCACGAGCACCGGCCGCGCCGCCGTCGAGGCGCACGCCGACCGGCTGCGCGCCGCCGACCTCGAGCTCGTCGTCGTCTCCGACGCCCCGCACGAGTGCCCGCTCTGCGCCCCGTGGGAAGGAAAGGTTCTCGCGCTCAACGGGCCCGGCGACGCCCGCACGATCGAGGCCGAGCACGCGATCGACGACGGCCGCACGGTCCGCGTACGTGTCGCCGGATCGCTCGACGAGGCGCGACGGCAGGGGTTGCAGCATCCCAACTGCCGGCACAGCGTCTCGGCGTTCCTGCCCGGGGTGACGGTGCTCCCCGTCGAGCAGGCGCAGGACCCCAACGGTTACGAGGCATCCCAGCGGCAGCGGGCGATCGAGCGTGCCATCCGGAAATGGAAGGTGCGCGCCGCCGCCGCGGTCGACCCCGCGGCCAAGCGGCAGGCCGAGGCGCGCGTGCGCGGGTGGCAGCAGAAGATGCGCGAGCACCTCGCCGCGCACCCCGAGCTGCGCCGCAAGCGTGAGCGCGAGGCCATCGGCGCCGGGAACCTCCCCACGGGTCGGCCCACACCACCCGCCGAGGCGATCGAGGCCGCACGGCTGCGCGCGGGCGACGAGCGTACCCCGGGCGAGATGAGCGACGAGCAGTTCGCCGCCGCGTTCCGGTCCGGTGTCCTCGACCAGGGCGAACGCGACCGGGCCGCGGCCGAGCTCGACCGGCGCGACGAGCAGGCACTGCTCGACCGTATCCGCCCCGGCGGAGTCCTCGCCGACGACCTGACCGTGTTTTCTGACCGCGAGCTCGCCCGCGTCCTCGATCACCTCGACGACGAGCAGGTGCTGCGTGTCATGGCGGAGATGGACCGGCGCGACGTCGCCGCCACGCTGCCCGAGGTCCGCCCCGACCTTGTCGGGCTGTCCGACGAGCAGCTCGCCCACCGCGCCCGGATCGCCACCGACGCCGCCGAGTTCGCCGCGCTCGCCGCCGAGGCCGACCGTCGGCAACTACTCTCCGCCGTTTTCCCTGGCGGACACCTCGCCGCCGACCTCTCCGGGTTCGGCGACGAGGTGCTCGCGTGGGCGGTTCGCTACGCCCGCCCCGACGAGGCCGCCCGGATCGCCGCCGAGTTCGACCGCCGGTACCCCACCGCGCCGCCCGCCATGGCCGCGGGCGCGACCGTCGACGACTACCTCGCCAACCGGTCCGCCCTCGACGAGGCCTTGCGGCCCGTATCGCTCGATCACCCGCAGCCCGCGAACCCTGACGAATGGGGCGCCTACGGCTCCGACATCACCGTCGGCCCGGACGGCACCGAGCACATGTCCGCCGCGGAACGCTGGGCCTACGAGCGCGAGCTCGCCGACCGCGAGGCACAGATCGCGTACACCCGAGAGGAGAAACGCGAGATGTACCGCGAACACGTCCATCTGCAAGTGCTCGCCGCCGAGGACTACACCCGCGGCAACATGCTCAACCGAAAGGCCGAGGCCGCCGGCGTCGACCCCTACAGCCTGTTTTCCGGCCCCGCGCATGTGGCGTACGCCCGCGCGTCCGAGGACTTGATCAGGTTCTGGGAAGAGGTGAGCCCCCGAGTCACGCTCGCCGAGTTCACCGAGCAGGTAACCGGCATCCGCGGCGATGCCGGGGAGACCGCCCGCCACGCGCGCGAAGACCAGCGCCGCAAGTTCTGACGGGGGTGTCCGTGAACGTCCGCGAGTCCGTAGTGCGGGCGCAGGAAGCCGGCCGCGCCGCCGGACGGAGTGCCGCCCCTGTCACGTCGTGCCCGTACCCGCGCGGCGACTTGCGCCGCGCGGCATGGGTCCGGGGATACTCCAAGGCCCGACCGCTCCCCGACGAGTCCGACGACTAGGGTCCGGCGGAACGTGGCCGCTCAGTCGCGGGTGCGGCGAACGCACCGGGCGACGAGATCGGCCACAAGGTGGAGGGCCATAGCTCCAGCGACGCTAAGCGCGGGAGCACCCTCCGGAACATATCCGGCGATGCTGGCCACAACGGGCACCCCCGTGATGCTGCCCGTGATCTCCAGGATGTGGGGCTTGCGCCACTGCCAACGAACCGGCCGCCACTGCGGCGCACCGACGTTCGCACGGCGGCTCTCGCGCCGAGCGCCGGTCCGCGTCTTACTGCTCATCTTCAGGTCCCTCCCGTAGGTCTTCGCGTCGGGCGTTCCGACGCAACACCCAGACTGAAGAGGGCAATTCGGGACCTCAAACGGCATTTCCGCAGGTCAGGGGGCAAGTTAACAGCGCGGGCTAGGGTGGAGGGGGCGCCGCTTGCGGCGTCGCCTCCAGGGTAGCCCGTGTTGTCAACTTAACGCCCCCTGCCGCCCATTCAGGCTCGAAATTGCGTAGAAAAAGCCATGCTGACGCCGTACACGCCGTAGACGCATGCGCGTTACTCCGCAATCCACGCAAACACCCCAGTAGGGCCCGCCACATGACGGCCCCTCTCTCATCGCCCGCACACCATCCCAAGGACGAACTCACCCATGTCTGAACCCACTTCGGCCTCCGCTACAACGCCGAGCAGCGGCCCCGGCAACGAGACGTCTTCGCCACCGGTCCCCCCGGCGGCGACCGCGACCCCAGCGCCACCGCCCGCAGTCGACTCAGCGGCAGAGCAGCGCATCGCCGTGGCCGAGCAGTCAGCGCAACGCGCACAGGACGAGCGCGACGAGCTGCGGGCCGCGCTCGACGCGGTGCACAAGGCGCTCAACCCCGGCACCGAGCAGGGCGAGCAGGACCCGGCCACGCTCGCCGCCGCCATCGCCGACCGCGACAAGCAGCTCGGCCAAGCCGCCGCCGATCTGCGCGCGGCCCGTGTCGAGCTCGCCGCCTATAAGGCAGCCGGCGAGCAGGGCGCTCGCGCCGACCGGCTGCTCAACTCCCGCTCGTTCCTCTCCGCGCTCTCCGAACTCGACCCGGACGACGCCAAGTTCGGCGAGCGGCTTGGCGACGCGATCAAGTCCGCCGTAGAGGCCGACCCCGATCTGTACCGCGCGGCCGCGAGCGGCCCTGTGCGCGGCGGCGCCGAGTTCAACGGCGCCCCCACGGGCGAACGCCGCGCCGCCACCCTGCACGACGCCGTCGCCGCCCGCCTGAGCGGCGCCTGACCACTGGAGAACCGATTTGCCTACTTCCCTCGCCGAGGCTCGCAACAACGCGCAGGACGACCTCGACGTGAACGTGATCGACGAGTTCCGCAAGAGCTCGGACATCCTCGACCGGATGACGTTCGACAACGTCGTTTCCCCGACCGGCGGCGACACCCTTACCTATGGATACCGGCGCCTGATCACCCAGCGCTCGGCCGACTTCCGCGCGCTGAACACCGAGTACACCCCCGTCGAGGTGCAGACGCAGCGCTACACCGTCGACCTCGTGCCGCTCGGCGGTAGCTTCCAGATCGACCGCGTGATCGCCCGTATCGGTCCGGCCGCCTCCGGCGCCGTCACGCTCAACATGCAGCAGCTCATCAAGGCGAGCCGCGCCAGGTTCGCCGACGCCGTGATCAACGGCGACAAGGCGGTCGAGACGAACGGGTTCGACGGTCTGTCGAAGATCCTCACGGGCAGCTCGACCGAGTACCTGCCGCTGAACAACGGCGTCGCCGCGGGGTTCGTCGACTGGACGGCGGTCAACGACAAGGCCGCCGCGCTCGCCGCGCAGACCCACATCGACAACTGGCTCGCCGCCATGGACGACACCCCCAATGTCATCTACGGCAACCGCAAGACGCTCGCGCTGTTCAAGCGCATCGCCGCCTGGTGCGATCAGATCGACAAGACAACCGACGCGTTCGGCCGCCCGGTCACCGCGTACAACGGAATCCCACTCGTCGACCTCAAGACCAAGGCCGGCAGCAACACTGACGTGATCGGCCTCGTCACCCGCGACCCCGACGGCGCCGGAAACGGCGGCAACGTGACCGGCCTCGGCGACCTGTACGCGGTCCGCTACGGGCTGGACGGCTTCCACGGTGCCTCGGTCGGGGGCGGTGCACCGCTGGTGAACACCTGGCTCCCGGAGTTCGACCGCGCCGGCGCCGTCAAGACCGGTGAGGTCGAAATGGGTCCGGTGGCCCCGGTGCTCAAGGCCACCAAGGCCGCCGCCGTGTTCCGCAACATCAAGAGCGCGTGAGGTGACCGTGACCGTGCGCATTACCGCCCCAGTGTCCGGCTTCACCGGGGAGGGACCGGGCGGACTGCCGTTCGTCGACGGCACCGCCACCACCAGCGACCCGGCGATCATCGGGTATTGCCAAGGCGCCGGGTACACCGTCGAGCCCCTCGACGACGACCCGCCGGACGACGAGTCCGCCACTGAGCCAGAAGGCCCGTCCGACACCAAGTCGACGGGCCGTTCTGCTGTCCGCAGCAAGAGGGGGTGATCGTGGCGCGGCAGCCCTACGCCACCCCCGAGGCTCTCGCCGCATGGCTCGGCGCCCCCGCACCCGCGGGCGCCGAGCGGCTGATCGCACGGGCCGGTGAGGACATCGACTCGGCCCTGCTGACCGCCGTCTATCCGGTCGACGAGGACGGCGACCCGACCGACCCGGCGGTCGCCGCCGCCTTGAGCGACGCCGTCTGTGCGCAGGTCGAATACTGGATCGCCACGGGGGACGACGGCACGGGCGCCGGCGGCGTCTGGGACTCCGTCTCGATCGGCCCCGTGTCCCTGTCCGGGCGCAGCAAGACCTCGTCGGCGACGGCCGGCGTCGAGCTCGCCCCGCGGGCCGACCGCGCACTGCGCCGCGCCGGCCTCACCCCGGGACGGGTGATCGCGTGGTGAGCCTGCCCGCGTTCCTGCTGCGGCACCGGATCACCATCGAGCCGTACCTCGGCGACTCCGCATACGGCCCCCGGTACGGTCCCGCGGTCGCCGACGTTCCCGCCCTGGTCGCCGAGTCCGTGCGCCAAGTGCGCGCGGCCGACGGACGCGAGGTCACCTCGACCGCGCAGCTCATCGCCGAGCCGGATCTCGACTGCCCGGCCGGCTCCCGTCTCACCCTGCCGACCGGCCGCGTAACGACCGCGCTCTCGGTCGCCCGCCACACCGCCCCAGGCCTTCCTGTCCCTGCCTGCTGCGAGGTGATGTGCGAATGAGTCCGCAGCGCTCCCGGCTCCGCCTCAACGGCGACGCCGTCCTGCGCGGCACCCACGAGGGCGCACTGCGCGGACTGCTGCTCGGCGCCGAGCACGTCCTCGCCGAGTCCCGAAAGCTCGTCCCGATCGACGAGGCAACCCTCGAACGGTCCGGAACCGTATCGGTCGACGAGCAGGAGCTGACGGCCGCCGTCTCCTATGACACGAAATACGCGATCAGACAGCACGAGGAACTCGGATACCAGCACGCCCCCGGGCGGTCCGCGAAGTACCTAGAACGGCCGATGAACAGCGAGGCGGCGACAGTCGCCGCGCTGATCGCCGCGCAGCTTCGGCGGTCGCTGCGTGGCCGCTGACCTGCTCGACGCGCTCGCCCGGTACCTCGACGAGCAGAGTCTGCTCACCTACGACCCCGACGGCACCGCGGGCGACACGTTCATCGAGACCCTTCCCCCCGAGCCGGCCGAGGCGGTCGGCCTGTGGCTGTACGACGCGGGCGCCCCGGACGCGCGCAACGGCTACGACACCCGCTCTGTGCAGGTGCGTGTGCGCGGCACAGCCGACCCGCGCGTATCGCGCCGCCGCTGCGAGGCGATCTACGGCGCACTTCACGGGCTCGCCGGAATCCAACTCCCGGGCGACGGCCCGTGGCTGGTCCTCGCCGCGGCCCGCGCGACTCCCGCCCCGATGGGCACCGACGCGAACGGCAGACACGAGCACGTGCTGAATATCGCCGTCGACGTCACCAACCCCACCCCGCACCGCAGTTAAGGAGGTACCCCGTTGGCGTCGCGACCGATTGACGCACGGGGCTGGATCTTCGAGGTTCGCGACGCCGAGGCGGCCACCGAGACGTGGCTGCCGATCGGCCTGCTCACGAGCTGGAACCGCAACGAGTCGGAGAACGAAGAGACGGCCGACACCACGACCAACGACAGCGAGGGCTACTACTCGCAGGACGTCATGCAGCGGGGCGCCACGATCGAGGTAGAGGGCCTGTACGCGCAGGTCACCTCGGGCACCCCGGACCCCGGGCAGGCATACATCGACAACGAATGGGCCTACCGCCTCGGCGCCAACTCCCAGAACGAGATCCGGTGGCGGCACAAGACGCAGAACGTATGGGTCATCTGGGACGCGACCGTGACCCCGGGCGAGCAGTCAGGCGGCACGAACGATAAGACGAGCTGGGGCGCGACGTTCACGCGCTGCGGCAAGCCGCGCACGGCCCCGGTCGCAGGTGGAGGTACGACGTGACCGACGACCCCCGCGCCCTGGTCGCGCAGCACGAGAGCGACGTCGCCGACTTCGACGCGTTCTTTTCCGAGCAGGCCGAGCAGCGCGAAGGGGTGCCGCTCAAGCTGTACGGCCACGAGTACCGCCTGCCGACGTCGCTCCCCCTGCTGTTCACCCTGCAAATGGAACGGCTCAAGGACTCCGCCGACCCCGACGACATCCGCAAGATGCTCGCCTCGCTGTTCGGCCCGGACGCACTCGACGAGTGGGCCGCGCGCGGCATGACCGACCGGCAGCTCGGCGTCGTCCTCGTCTGGTCGACCGCCAACTGCCGCCGCCCCGGCTCGGTCTCCATGGCCGAGGCCGCCCGCCTGTACGACGAGCGCGAGGGCGCCGCGGCGGGAAAAGCAGCGCCGAACCGGGCCGACCGCCGGGCCAAGAGCAAGGGGAAGGGGAAGCAGCCGGCGAGCTCTGGCAGGCGGTAATCCGCCACTGGGCCGCGGTCGAATCCGACCTCGCCCGCGAGTACCACCTCAACGCCGAGCAGCTCGCCCGCCTGTCCACCCGTCGTTTCCTCGTCCTGCTCGGCGGACTGCCCGCCGAGAGTGCGTTCGCCCGCCTGTGGCAGCGCACGCCCCGCGCCGTGACCGACCCCTCAGAGATCGCACGACTCACCGGAGTGCCTATCGATCACTGACAACTGAATAGCGCGGCCAAGGGAGGTGAGCTCCCTTGGCACTCACCATCGGCGAGCTCGTCGGGTTCATCGACCTCGACGACAGCGGCGCCCGGCAGGGTGTCGCCTCGGCCGAGGGCGCGCTGCGCGACTTGCAGCGCGGCACCGATGGCAGGCTGCGCGATCTGCGCGGCCGGTTCGTCGCCGAGTCCGCGGCAATGGGCGCCGCCCTCGGCGACGAGGTCGGCGAGGGCTCCGAGCGCGCCTCGGGGTGCCTCGCCCTGGTCGGCAAGGCCGTTGCTGGGATCGGCGTCGGTCTGCCCGCGGTCGCCGCGGTCGGCGTCGCGATCGGCGGACTCGCCGCCGGCGCCGTCGCCGCGCAGGCCGCGGTCAAAGCGTTCACGCTCGCCGCCGGACCGCAGCTCGAACAGGTCACCTCGGCCTACGACCTGTATACGGCGGCGCAGGACGCCGCGGCCAAGGGCGGGGAAGAGGCCGCCGCCGCGCAGCAGGCGTATCAAGACGCGCTCGCCAAGATGCCGCCCGCGACCCGGGCGACGGCCGAGTCGTTCATCGGACTGAAAGAGGACGTCAAGTCCTGGTCCGACTCGCTCAGCAGCACCACAATGCCCGTCTTCGCCAAGGGCATTGAGCTGCTGCGCGATCTGCTGCCGACCCTGACCCCGTTCGTCAAGGGCGCGGCAGCGGCGTTCGGCGACTTCCTCGACGAGGTCCGCGCCGGCGTCGAGTCGGCGCCGTTCAAGCGGTTCGCCGCGGACATGGGCGAGGCCGCCGGCCCGAACCTCGCCAACTTCCTCGACGTTCTCAAGAACGTTGCGATCGGGTTCGCCGGCATCCTGTCGGCGTTCCTGCCCGTCTCGACCGGCATGTCGGGCGGGCTCGCCGATCTCTCGGCGCGGTTCGCGGAGTTCGGGCAGAACCTCGGCGACTCCGAGGGGTTCGCGAACTTCCTCGACCTTGCCCGCACTGGGGCGCAGACCCTCGGCAACCTCGGCGGCGCCGTCCTCGACCTGCTCGTCGCCCTCGGGCCGCTGCTCGGCACAACCGCGCTACTCGTCTCCGCGTTCGCGCAGGTCATCTCGGCCGTACCGACTCCGGTCCTCACGGTCCTCGCGACCGTCATCACGACCGTAACGCTCGCGGTCAAGGCGTGGACCCTGTGGCAGACGATCTCGGCCACGGCCACGCGCGCGTGGGCAGCGACGCAGGCCGCATGGAACGCGGTCATGGCCGCCAACCCGATCATGCTCGTTGTCGGGCTGATCGCGCTTCTCGTCGCCGGCGTCGTCCTCGCCTACCAAAAGAGCGAAACCTTCCGGCAGATCGTTCAAGCTGCCTGGTCCGGCATCTAGACGGCCGCCTCGGTCGCCTGGGAGATCTTGAAGGCAGCATTCGACGGCATCGTCGGCGCGGCCGGTTGGGTGATCGACTTCGTCAAGGCCAACTGGCCGATGCTGCTCGCGATCCTGACCGGACCGATCGGGATCGCCGTCGGGCTGGTCGTCAAATACTGGGACAAGATCAAGTCCGGCTTTTCGGCCGCCTGGTCCGCCGTGCGCACGCTCGGCTCGGACGGCGTCAAGTGGGTCGCCGGGCTCCCGGGGCGCCTCGTCTCGGCACTGGCGAGCCTCGCCTCGAAACTCTGGAACGTCGCGACGGCCGCGTTCCGCCGCTTCAAGGACGGTCAGGTTCAGCTCGCGCTCGCCGCCGTCGACTGGCTGCGCGGACTGCCCGGCCGCCTCGCCTCCGCCGTCGGCTCCCTCGGCTCACTCCTGCTCGGCAAGGGCAAAGACGTGGTCCGCGGCCTGTGGAACGGCATCAAGTCCATGGGCGGGTGGATCAAAGACAAGCTGATCGGCTGGGCCAAGGACATGATCCCCGGGCCGATCGCTCGGGCGCTCGGGATCAACTCGCCCTCGCGGGTCATGGCCCGTGACATCGGCCGCTGGATTCCCGCTGGCCTCGTCCGCGGCATCGAGGGCGGACAGAACGCCGTCGACCGCACCATGCGCCGGCTCGTCACCCCGCCCGCCGTCCCCGCCCTGCCGCAGCTCGCCGCCCCCTTCGGCGCGGGCGGAACAGCGTTCGGGCCGAGCGGGCGCGGCGCCTCGGTCCACATCGAGCACTGGCACGGCGGCGAGCAGACCCCCGAGCAGAACGCCGCCGCGCTCGCCTGGCACATGAAGCAGAGGGGGTGATCGTGGCCGCCGGCGACAAGGTCACCCAGCGCGGACACGTCCAGTTCGGCGACGAGCTGCTCATCGGCCCCGGCACCCCCTACCGGTGGCGCTCCCTGACCGGGTGGGAGGAACTCCCCGCCCTCGACTCCGGAAGCGTCAACCGCGCCGACGGACACGGCAGCTACCCCGGACACCTGCTCGCGCAGGCGCGCACGATCACGCTCGACGACATGGTCGTGCGCGCCCCCGGCGGCACCATCGGCGCCACCGTCCGCGCACTGAACACCGCGACCGCCCTCGGCGACGACGAGCAGCCGCTCGTCGTGTGGATCGACGAGCGCGGCCCCCTACTCGCCTACGCCCGTGTGGTGCGCCGCGCGGTACCCGTCGGCAAGGGCTACGCGCTCGGCACCGTCACCGGAGCGGCGATCCAGTGGGAGGCATCCGACCCGCGCCGCTATGCGCTCGTCGAGCAGCAGGCCGAGACCCGCCTGCCGATGCCCGAGCCGGGCCTCGACTGGCACGTCGACCCCGGCCCCGAGGCATTGACCTACCCACTCGCGTTCGGGACCCCGGGCAGTACTGGCACGGTCACCGCGGCCAACGACGGCGATGCCCCCGCGCATCCCCTCGTGCGCTTCTGCGGCCCCGTCGAGCTCCCGTCCATCACCAACCTGCGCACGGGCGCCGTCCTCGAATACGACATCGCCCTCGCCGCCGACGACGAGCTGCTCGTCGACACCGCGGCCGGCACGGTCACGCTCAACCGCACTGCCTCGCGCCTCTACACCGCGACCGCCCGCAGCGTGCCCGAGCCGCTGTTCAGCCTCGCCCCTGGCGCCGCCTCGCTCACCTTCCGCGCGGCCCCCGGATCGAGCGACCCGCGCGCCGCCTGCTCGCTCCGGTGGCGCTCTGCCTACTGGTAAGGAGGACACCCCGACGTGACCGTGCGCGCCGGATGGCTGCTGCCCAACGGGCAGACCAGAGAAGACACCCGCCTCGTACCGCTCGGCACCATGGCGCCCGAGTCCGCCATGACATCCCGCGACGGCGTGATCGCCGGCGGCGACCCGCTCAAGGCGACAGGCGTCGCCGCCATGCAGGTACAGATCAGCACCGGCCGCGCCCTGGTCCAGGGCACCACCGCGCAGGGCGCCTATCCCGTGGCCGTGACCTCGCCCGAGACGCTCACCGTCGGCGACGGGAACGCCCAGTACACGCGCATCGACTCGGTAGTACTCAAGGTCTACGACGGGCTGTACGACACGAGCGAGCAGACCGCCGTCGCCGTCGAGATCGTCCAAGGGCAGCCCAATGCGACGCCGAGTCCGCCGACCCTGCCCTCGGCCTGTCTGCGCCTGTGGGACATCACCGTTCCCGCGGGCGCCTCGGCCGGTACCGGCGGGATTACGTGGGAAAGCGCGCTCGCCGACCGCCGCCGGTACACCGCGGCGTACGGCGGGATCATCCCCCGCGGTTGGGGACTGTCGTTCGCGGGCGCCTATGCGGGCCAGTACCGCGACAACGGCGCCGGCCTCGACCGCTGGGACGGTACGGCGTGGCAGCCCCTCGAACCGTCCGTCGGGTGGACCGCGGTAACACTCGCCTCCGGGTTCACCAACAACGGCAACGCGCAGGGCACCGTGCGATACCGGCGCGTCACCATCGCCGGCGTGCCGTTCCTGCAACTCCGCGGCGGCGTGTCCTGGGCGACGTCCGGCTCGATCCCCAACTCGGGGAACCTTCTGGCCGCGGTGCTGCCCGCCAACTGCCGGCCCGCCGCGCTCACGTCCGTGCCGATCGCGGCCGGCGGCGTCGACATCAAGCTCGACGTCCAGACCAGCGGGCAATTGCGCTTCATCAGCGTCACGGGCGTGACCACCTGGGCCGCTCTCTCCGGAGTGCAGTACCCGCTCGACGCGTAGAGGGGGGGTAAGCCCGTGGCCGCCCCCATGTATCGGGCGCTGCTGTGCGATCTGCGCTCTGATCAAGTCCTCGACGCGCTGCCGCTCACCGACGTGTCGTTCGACGACTACATCGGCAAGACCGGCTCGGCGAGCGTGACCGTCCCGCTCCCGAACCGGCAGATCGCACAGCGGGCGCGCGTCGCCGTCGAGCCCGGTCGCACCGCTCTGTGGATCGAGCGCGGCGCCGAAATCTGGTGGGGCGGCGTCGTCTGGACCGCCAACGTGAGCAGCAACGACCGCGGGTTTCTCGGGCTCCAGATCGGCGCCGGCGGGTGGGCGAGCTACCTCGATCACCGCGTCGTCTTCGACACCCAAGAGGCCAAGCAGACTGATCAGTTCGACATCGCCCGGGGCCTGATCGCCTACGCACAGTCTGTGGACGGCGGCGACATCGGCATCGAGTTCGGCACGGAAGTCTCGAACGTCGTCCGTGACCGGCTCTATCGCCGGTACGACCAGCCGCGCATACGCGAGCTTCTCGACCAACTCGGCGCCGTCGAGGAGGGGTTCGAGTGGCGCATCATGTCGTACCGCGACCCGGGAAGCGGGCGACGCATCAAGCGATTGCAGCTCGGCTCGCCCATCATCAGGGCCGGAACGAGCGAGATCGTCCTCGACCGCCCCGGGCCGATCATGTCGTACGGGTGGCCTATCGACGCCAGCGTTCAGGCGAACGCGTGGCAGGCACGGGGCGCCTCGGACAACAAGAACCAAGCAGCCGAGTCCCTGCCACTGCTCTCCGAGGTGCTCGTCGCCGACGAGGACATCGCCGCAGGATGGCCGCGCCTCGACGGCACCGCCGACTACTCCACCGTGACCGAGCAGGCCACCCTCGCCGCGCACGCGCGCGCGGACCTCGCCGCCGCCCGCCAGCCGCGGACCATTCCCGAGATCACCGTCGCACTCGACCGCATCCCCCTGTCCCCCGCTCTGCTCGGCGCCACCGTCCGCGTACGCATCCGCGACGACTGGTTCGCCGAGGGCCTCGACGAGCGGTACCGCGTCGTCGGCCTCGCGATCTCCCCACCCGTGCGCGGCCGACCCGAAACCGCGAAGCTCTACATGGAGGCCGCCTAGTGGCTGCTGTACCCCTCGACCTGCTCGACCGTATCCGCGCTCTCGAACGGCAGGTGCGCGAGCTCACCGGACGGGCGCAGATGCGTCCCGCGCTGAATGAGGTGCTGCACGGCGATGTCGTGATCGGCGAGGGCGGACGGCTGATCGCCATGGCCCCGAACGGTAACCGCATCTTCATGACCGGCGAGACCCCGGCGGGTGACTGGGCCGTCGGCATCGCCCGCCCCACGGACGGCACCGCCGCCCTCACCGTCGGCGACGAGAACGCCGCCGGCGCCGGACAGATGGTCCGCGTGTGGAACCGCGACCAGGGCAACCGCGACGTGATCGTGATGGATGACGCGTTCTCCGAGCGATTCCTCGGCCGCCCCTGGATACCCATCGGCCTGTACCCGACCGCGCGGCAGTCCTACACCGGCACCGCCTATGACACCGCGTGGTGGGGCGCGAGCCCCGCACACAACGCGGTCGCCGTGATCGTCGTGTTCACGTACGCAGGCACGGGTGGCGGACAAGTGAAAGTGACCATGACGCCGTCCGGGGACAGCGCGAGGACACTCGCCGAGTACGACGTCGCCGCGAACACATGGACGCAGCGCACGATCGAGGCGCCGCTCGACGGCGTCGAGTTCCTGCAGACCGTGACGTGGGATGTCAGCCACCGCGCCAAGAACAGCGGCGTCAACGTCGAGACGCGCCTCTACCGGGCCTACACCCGGAACACCTTCACCGCCGACGAGGCGCCCGACACCCCCGTACGCACAGCCGCCACAGCAGCGGCGGCACAAGACCCGCTCAGCGTTCCGGCCGCGTCGTTCGCCGACAGTCCGCCGCCCGCCGGCGACGAGCCGGGACTGCGCGCCATCGACGACTGACAAGGAGGCGCCCTCCTTCGTGCTGCCCGAGAACATCCCGAGCGTCACCGTGCGCGGACGGTTCCTCGACCCCTCCGGTCGCCCCCTGTCCGGCGCCGTCACCTTCCGCGCCCCCGCGCAGCTCACTTTCCCCCAGTCCGACGTGATCCTCGGCGGCCCCGTGGTCGCTCCGCTCGACGCGCAGGGCGCGATCGAGGTCACCCTGCCCGCGACCGACGCCCCCGACATGGACCCGTCGGGATGGGCGTACATCGTCGCCGAGCAGCTCGCCGGAATCCCCGTCGGCCGTACGTACAACGTCCTGCTACCCAAGGCGCAGCCCCTCGTCGACCTCGCCGACATCGCCCCGACCGACCCCTCGAAACCGAACTACGTCGGCGTACCCGGACCCAAGGGCGACACCGGACCGGCCGGCGCCCCCGGCTCACGGATCTACACCGGCAGCGCCCCGCCCGCCGCCGACATCGGCATCGACGGCGATCTCTACATCAGGTACGAGACGGCGACCGTGCTCGGGGTGACCAGTACGACCGTCACCACCTGGCAGCGCACCGCCGGATCGTGGGCGCAACTCGGCGGCGAAGTGCGCGGCGCCGCGTGGTACTTGAACAACGGCAGCACGTCGAGCACCGGCACCAGGGCGGGCGACTTGCTGCTGCGCACCGATACCGGCGACGTCTACCAGAACAGCGGCTCCGGATGGGGCACCGCGCGCGGGAACCTGCGCGGCCCCAAGGGCGACAAGGGCGACCCCGGGCCGACCGGCGCCACTGGTGCTCCAGGCGTCGTCCAGTCCGTCAACGGCAAGAGCGCCGCTGACATCGTCCTCGCCGCGGCCGACGTCGGCGCCGTCGCCAATAACGGCGGATACAGCCGCACCGACGGAACCCTGCACGTCGTCTACGCCGGTACCGGCGCCGACGTGTTCAAAGCGTCCAACGCCGATCAGTCCGCGTACACCGCCGTCAACAAGAATGCCGAGCTCGTCTCGAACACCGCCGCCAAGGTCAAGAACCTGACCGTCGGCTCAGTGACCAACTACGGCGCCGGCGATGACGGAATCTTGGCCGTGGCCAACGCCGCCACCGTCCCGAGCAGCAGCCACCCGTCGGGGGCGCTGCTGTACGCCGAGGGCGGCGCGCTGAAAGTACGGCAGTCCGACGGAACCACGTTCACCGTCGGAGCCGGGGGCACGGGCGCGGTCGCGTCCGTCAACGGCAAGACCGGCACAGTCGTGCTGAACGCCGCCGACGTCAGCGCCGAGGCCGCCGGAACCGCCGTCCTGCTCACCGGAACGCAGACGATCGCCGGCTCGAAGACGTTCAGCAGCGTTCCCTCGTCGAGCGCGGCACCGACCGCCGACAACCACCTCGCCCGGAAGAGCTACGTGGACGCGCTCGGCGGGGGCGAGTGGCGCGCGTCCGACTTTGGTCTGCTCACGTGGGCATTCGACCCCGCCGTCGGGCACTCCGCCCCGCTCTACCCCGGATCTGGCCCGATCCGCGTCACTGCCGTCTACCTGCGGTCGGCGGCGTCCGTGACGAAAATCGTGTGGCACTTCGGCGGATACGCGGGCGGACTCACCACCGGATCGTGGGCCGCGCTCTACAACTCCGCCGGAACCAGGGTCGCGCAGACCGCAGACCTGTCGACCGCAGGAGCCGAGCCGGCCGAGGTCCACAACGCCGGCGGGGCGACCGTCTCCGTCCCGCTCACCGCCGCCTACTCCGCCGCCACCGGCCTGTACTACGTCGCGTGGCGCTTCCAGTACAACACCAGCACGGGCGACGGCCCGATGATGCTCGTTGCCGAGAGCTCGTTCGGCTCCCCACCCAACGTCTTCGGTCTGACCACCGTTCGCCGGTTCGGCTCGTACGCGACCGGTGCCGCAACGGCGCCCGCGTCCCTCACCCTCAGCTCGATGGAGAACGGCAGTAACCGATTCTGGGCCGCGCTCGCCTAGACCGCCCGCCAATTCAACACGCCCCGTGCCCTCATGGCCCGGGGCTTTTCTCATGCCCGAGGAGGGCCCTTGCAGTTCGTGACCCGCGCCCAGTGGGGCGCCCGTCCCTCCCGACACCCGCTCACCTACATAGGCAGCACGCGAGGGGTGAAGATCCATTACGAGGGCACAGCCGTACCGGCGTCCCTCGCCCGCCCCGAGAATCACGGGCAGTGCGCGGCACGCGTCCGCGCGATCCAGGCGAGCCACCTCGCCAACACCAAGGAGAACTACTCCGACATCGCGTACAACGCGATCGTCTGCCCGCACGGCTACGTGTTCGAGGGCCGCGGCGCCCACAAGAAGACTGGCGCCAACGGGAACAGCTCGCTCATCTCCGCGCATTACGCCGTGTGCGCCATGGTCGGCGACTCGGGTCTGACCACCCCGACCGACGCGCAGCTCGCCGGCCTGCGCGACGCCGTCGAGTGGCTGCGTAAGAGTGGCGGCGCCGGCAACGAGATCAAGGGACACCGCGACGGATTCGCGACCGCCTGCCCCGGACCGGCGCTGTACGCATGGGTCCAGAAGGGCGCCCCGCGCCCAGGCGGCACCACACCGCCCAAGCCCAAGCCGTCGGCGTACGAGCCGTTCCCGGGCGCCGACTGGTTCAGGAAGCACCCGCGCTCGCCGATCGTCACCGCCATGGGACGGCGCCTCGTCGCCGTCGGCTGCTCCGCATACCGCGATGGCCCGGGACCCAAGTGGACCGAGTCCGACCGCCAGTCGTACGCACGGTGGCAGCGCCACCTCGGCTACCGCGGCGACGACGCCGACGGGTGGCCCGGCCGCGCTTCCTGGGACGCGCTCAAGGTCCCCAAGGTCTGACCCCGACCACCCCGCCCCACGGGCCGCCCGCACACCGCGGGCGGCCCATTCCCTTTTCCACGGAACGAGGTACCGCCATGACCGACGCCACTCGCCGCACCATCCGCACCGTCCTGCAGACCGTGCTCGCCCTCGCCGCCGGCGCCCCGCTCATCATCGACGCTGCTGGCATCCCGCAGACCGCGGCCGGCGTTGGCGTCGTGCTCGCCGTCGCCGCGGGCATCACGCGCGTGATGGCCCTTCCCGTCATCGAGGGCTTGCTGCCCTCGTGGCTGCGCACCGCCCCGCACCGCGACGACGAGCTGCTCGCCTTCGGCCGAACAGATAAGGGGACCGCCGAGTGACCGACCCCTCGCCGTCCGATGTCGCCCTCGAACTTGAGCGACTCCGCGGTGCGGTCGAGGCAGGATTCGCCCGCCTCGACGGGCAGCTCGCCCTCGTCGTGCAGCGCGGTGACCAAGTCGACCGACAGCTCGCCGACCACGAGCAGAGGCTCGACGCCCTCGAACGCTCTCGCTGGCCGCTCCCAAGCGTTCTCGCCCTGGTCGCAATCGTCGGAGTCGCCCTCAACTTGTGGCAGCTCACGGCCCGGTGACGTGCACCCCGGCACACCAGCTTCACGCTGGGGCGTGAGTCCGGCCTCACGCCGACGCCTTCGACGAGACGGGCAGCTGAACGTAGTCTCAGCCCATGAGCAGCGACCGTGAGCGGGTAACCAATGAGATCACCAGTGGACTTAACCACCTGTCGATGCGACAGCTTGAGACCGTGGCATCAATGGTCAAGAGCCTCAACATCCCCGTCCAGTTCATCCCGGGTTCAGGCGTAGACATCGTAGATGAGGCATTTGCTGAGGAGATGTCCAATCTCCTCAGCCTCCACCACTCAAATCACGAGGCGCCGCTCAACAAGAAGCCCTTTGAGTACGCGATGAAGCGTTGCCTGATTGCCCAAGGGCACAACGAGGCTGATCTCAACCCGGCGCCTGGCGAGTCCGCTTATGACGTCTTCGGGAACGGCGAGCGATGGTCGCTGAAGACGGAAGCCGCCAAGGGGCTGAGTGCTACGCAGGTCAAGATCGAAAAGTTCTCCGAGGCTCGTTGGGTGCGCGAGGCGACGACGGCTGAGCTATGTGCAGCAGAGGTTCGTGAACGCCTCCCCCGGCACATGGACGGGTACGACCGCATCCTGATCCTGCGCGCGGAGACACGAACTGACAGCTTCGTCTACACCTTGGAGGAGGTACCGAAAAAGGTCCTGCTCGACTGCTTCACTTCGGCCACCCCTGAGATGTTCACGAAGAAGGACCGTGGCGGAAAGCCAGGGATCAGCTTCGGCGCGGACTTCTCACACCCAACCAACGGGGACAAGGTTTTCAGGATGCTTCTGGATTCCAGCGTCGAGAAGGTTCGACTCTGGTACCAGACGAAGTACTGCATTCACCATGGCTCTTGGGTGGTGTCCAAGCCCGACAGCGATGAGCTGACCCTCTTTACACAAGCGTGAGCTGCGCCGATTCTGCAGCAACGAAGTCGTCCACGCGCAGCGAGGTCTTAGGCAGAACCACCTGATCGAGATCAGGCTTCTCGCCGGTGAGGATCCACTGAGCGACCCACGCGAGCTGGTGGGAGACAAGAGGGGGGACCGCGTCGCCGATCTGACGGTAGAGGTTCTTACGGCTTCCGCCGGTGAACATGTAGTCAGATGGGAATCCGTTCAGGATGCCAAGCTCGCGAACCGTGCACTGCCGATCCTGTTCGGGGTGAGCATAACGCCCGTTGCCAACATGCGAGCACTCACGCTTGATGGTGGCAGCGGGCTTGTCCCATGACATACGCCCGTAAACGTCGCAATAAGAGTTCAGCCTGCCCCGCTCAACGGCCTTCCACATGGACGGAATCAGGTACTTCTCCGTGTCGGGGTTTCCGAGCAGGTCGGGCCAGCTACCTCCGTCGTGAGGCATTGCCGCGATTCTTTCGAGCGACTCGCCCTTGAGGAGGGTGCTCGTGTGATTGGGGTCGTCCGGGTGAGTCTCGCCTGAGTCGACCTTGGGGAGATGCGCGATGGCGCGTCGCACCGTAATGGCCTGAGGGCTCACCTCGTACCCCCGCCAGAGATCTTCGAGCGTGTAGAGGGGGAGGTCGGATGCAACCGCGATGACGAGGGCTCGTTCTCTCTGCTGCGGGAGCCCGAAGCGGGACAAAGCATGCGAAGAGGCGTGAACCTTGTAGCCCATGCCCTGGAGGTTCTCCCGAAGGGCGGCGAAGTGGTGCCGGAAGTTCCCATTCAGGAGCTGCGGAACATTCTCCATCATGAACACCCGAGGCCTCATGCGCGCTACATGATCAGCCACACGCGCAACGAGAGAATTCCTCGGGTCGTCCTCCGCCCAGTTCTTCGACACCGCGCGAGAGAAACCGGTGCAGGGCGGGCACGCCAAGAGGACCTCAAGGTCCTCCACGTCCGCCGGCATCTTCTCCGCCAGCTCGTCAGCCGAGATGACCGACAGGTCCACGGCCAGGGGCTCCACCTTGAGATTGGCCGCGTAAGTGTCGTTGCAACCGATCGCACCGTGCCCGGTACTCGGCTTCCCAACCTCCACGTCGGCGGCACCGACAAGGTCGAATGAGGGATGCGCATAGAAGCCGCAGCTCATGCCGCCGCCGCCGGAAAAGAGATCGACGACGCGGTTCGCCTTAAGGCCCACCGGCACTCCCCTCGCGCTAACACCTCAGCAACATCTTGAACCCTCACGAGACTACGACATCCCAAGAACTCAAGTCAAGTCAAGTCAAGTGCGAGGGAGGGCATGAAGCAACCGCCTGATAACTTGAGCCGCGTGGACGAGGTGGAGGCTCTACAGTCGCGACTGGCTGAGGTCAGGCGCGAGATTGCAGCAACCTCCGAGCACATTCAGCAGTTGCGGGACGAAGAGTACGGTTTGTCCCTTTCGCTGGCGCGCCTGGCAGGCGGACCTAGGCCGACTCCGCCGGACGCTGAGTCAAGCCGGACGGCTCCGGCTACGGGGCGAGGTCGCATCACTCCTGCCGTGCGCGCGCTACTGGCAGGGACGGCTTCCCCCCTCACACGTACCGAGATCGTCGATCAACTGGCAGAGGACGGAGTCTTCACGACGCCAGATGCCGTCAGTGCGAGCCTGTCGTACCTCCGGAAACATGGCGTGGCCAGTAACGCCGGCGGACGCTGGTACCTGACCGATCAATCAACGGTTCTCCGGCGCGCCCAATCGGGGTGAGCCTGAAGCGCGAAGCGCCCCCGATCTCCGGCCTCGTGCCGCAGAGCAGGGGCGCCTTTGTCGTTCTGCCGCCACGGAAGACGCTCACCGCGCCTCATGGGTACCGTTCTTGAGAGAGCCCGAACGGATGGAGCCCCGCGCATGCTGGAAGAAGCCGAGGAGATCGGCCGCCGTGTTCGCCGCGCGCGCCTGCGCCTGGGCATGCCACAGGCGGACCTCGCCGCCGCCCTGGGGAAGTCTCAGGGGTGGGTGTCCAAGATGGAACGCGGACAAATCGAGATTGACCGCGTCGGCCTGCTCAACGCCATCGCGGCTGAGCTACACGTTCATCCCAACGACCTGATCGGGCGCCCATACACCAGCAGCCCGGCTGACAATCAGTGGCAGGTCGCCGCCGCATCCATCTTGCGTGAACTACGCCGCTACGACCTCACGCCGGTATTCGAGGGCACCCCCCGGCCATCCAGCGAACTGTGGCGCGACATGACCAGGCTGCATCGCCTACGAGACGCCGCCGCCAATGTGGCCATCCTGCGTGTGCTGCCGGACCTGCTGCGTGAGGCGCGTGCGCTCGCCGAGGTTTCCAACGGCCACGAACGCGAAGAGGCGTACGCCATTTACGCCGTCGCCTGCAAGTTCGCCCACACGGCCGCCCATGCCCTCGGGCACGCCGAACTGATCACCATGGCCGCAGAGCGTGCGGCATGGTCTGCCCGCCTGTCCGGTGACCCCGTCATGCCCGCGCTCGCCGACTGGATGCGCGTGTGGGACATGTGGGCGACCGCCGATTGGGACGACTCCCTGTCGCTGTCCGACAAGGCTCTCAGCAGCATCGAGGACGACTACGACCGCGGCGACCCTCTCGCCGTCCGCATGTGGGGGTCTCTGCACCTGCGCGCCGCTGTGTCGGCCGCCCGCGCGGGCCGACCGTCGGAATCCGAGGACCGCATCGCGCATGCCCGCGCCGCGGCCGAACGGATGACCAACCAACAGGGCCCGCCGGTCTACGACCGGCATTCAGTCACGTTCTCACCGGGCAACGTGCAGATTCACGCGATCAGTGTTGCGTTGGAATACGGCGACCAGACCCGAGCGCTGGCGATAAACCGTCGTACGGGTCCCGAACTGGTCGCCGCCCTGCCCAACTCCCGGCAGGGGCACCACCACATGGACCTCGCCCGAGCCTGGCTGTGGGACGGAAACCGCGACAAGGCGCTCGCCGAACTGGAGACCGCCGAGCGCATCGCCCCACAGCTTGTGCGCAACCACCCCATGGCCCGTTCGACGCTGCGGAGCATCGTCTACGCCGAGCGCTCCGCGACGCGCGAGAAGCTGCGCCGCATGTCAGACCGGTTCCATCTCGACGGATGAGGGTCGTATTCCTCTGATTCATATTGGGCCCCTGGCGCACTCTTAGCGTCAGGGGCATGACTCGACGAGGAACCCCCCATCTCCCTTCGCAGGGCGGCGAGTTAGGGACCGCCGCACCGTTCTATCCCCGACTTGGCGACCTCGCTCGGGACACCGCCAAGGGCGAGATCGGTGTCGTCGTGGCTCTGCCCGGCGACGGCAGACGGACTTACGGCCTGGTGCCGCCTGGAGGCGGCGACGAGTGGTCCGCCCCCCACGACGGAACAACCCTGCGTCCTGTCCCCGCTCAGGTCACACACATCACGCCGCAGAAGCGAGACGTGCTGTACGACCAGCGCGCCGAGCAGGGTGGCCTGCCTGTCACCGTCCACTACGAGGACGGCGGGACCAGCGAATCCCTGCTCGTGCTCGACCCCGCGCAGCTGGAGCTGTACGCCTACCAGGTTGGGCGCATTCTCGAACTGCGCGACGCGGCACGCGGGGGCAAGCTGTGAGCGCCCGCCACGCGTCCGCCCGCTTACGGCGACTCTCCGATCCTGTCGGGTTCTTCCTCAGCGTCCTCTGGGCCATCGGCACGGCTACCGGTTTCACCTGTCTCGGGATGCTCGTAGGCACCGGCTTCGACAGCCCTCGAGCCAACGGCCCGGCGCTGACCATCCCCGACGCCGCCCCGGAAGCGGCATAAGGCCCCCCGCCCGCCCGGATGCTTCCTGCTCCCCCTGGGCGGGCGGGGACTCCACCGCGGCCGAGGCCGCCAACCGGGGCCTGCCGCGGTGCGCACCACCACGTCCGAAGCACCACCCCAACACAAGGAGGCACGGAACGTGACCACCGCACAGAAGCGCACCACGACCGACGCGCGGACGCTGATCAGCACGGAACTGCGCGAGACCCTGGTCGACAACATGCGCGCCAAGTTCCCGCAGCTGACCGAGGAGAAGGCCGACCGTGGCGTCGGGCAGATGCTCGCCTTCCTCGCCGCGTGCGACTACAGCGACAAGCCGCTCAGCCCGTCGCCCCTCGTCGACGACTTCTGGCACGCCTTCCTGCTCCACACCAAGGCGTACCGGGAGTTCTGCGAGGAGAAGTTCGGCCGATTCCTGGACCACCAGCCCGGGTACCTCGACCCGGAGGAGCACGGGGGCGGCAAGGCACTCCGTGCCCGGACAGTCGACGCGATCACACTCGCTGGCTACGAGATCGACATGGAGTTCTGGCCCGAGCTGGACCTCGCCGAGTGCTCGCAGTGCCACGCGAACTGCTCGGACAGCCCGTTCCATCCCTGACGGTGCCCCCGCCGGCCTCTGGTCTGTGCCACGCTGTGGCCAGACCGGGGGCCGGCCCCCTTTTTGTTCGACCAACGCAGGGAGACCGGCGGTGGACCGCATCGAATGGCACGACCTACCAGCTGCAACCCGGGCCGCCGTCGAGCACCACACGGGCCCGGTCGAGGAGGCCGTGACCGCACCGCACGGCGTCATGTCTCGACTCGCCTGCACCGTCGACACACGAGCGGGCCGAATGTTCGTCAAGGGCACCCGCCGTGACGACCCACAGGCTTGGGTGTACCGCCACGAGGCGCAAGTCACCCGGAACGCGCCTCGCGCGCCCCACGTCCTCTGGGACGTCGACGCTGGCGGGTGGCTGCTGTACGGGTACGAGTACGTCGAGGGACGCTACCCGGACCTGACACCGGGGTCCGACGATCTCGACCCCCTTGTGCGGACGCTCACCGTCGTGTCCGAGGTGCCGTGGCCTGAGGCGCTGCGTAAGAAGCCGCTTCACACACGTTGGGCCGACTTCCTTCCCGAGGATGTTCCAGCCGGGCTGCAAGGTCGAGGGCTCGCTCACACAGACATGTCGCCGCACAACATGCTGGTAACCCCTGTCGGCAAGCTGCTGCTACTTGATTGGGCTCTAGCCTGCCCCGCCCCCGCATGGGCGGACACCGCGTTGACCATCCCGCGGCTCATCTCCGCCGGACACACCGCAGAGCAGGCCGAAGCAATCGCCCGGCAGATTCCCGCATACAGCGCTGCCGCCCCTGCCATGGTCACCACGTTCGCGCGCACCGTCTTCCGCGCGTGGGAAGACTGGGAACGGACTCGACCACTGCCGCACCGTGCCGCCCTCACCGCCGCCGCACGAGAGTGGGCTACCCACCGCGAGAGTGTGCCGTTTCCATAAAGGGCCTTTCATGGGCGCACCGGATGATTCTTTGTCAGTTCGGAAACCATGGTGCGCACGGGACACCACGTGCGGGACGATTTGCGTATGACCGTAGATATCGCAGAGTTCAACAGGCGGGCAGTGCCTGGCCTGGAGGCTCTGACCCAGCTGCTGGTCGGTGGCGCCGCCGACCACGCTCCCACCCCCGAGAACCGTCGACCGTTTCAGGTCGGATGGGGGTTGGTGGCCGCCCTGCACCGACAGGCCGCCGCAGTGGTCACTCTGCACAGCAAGGGACTTGGCCACGAAGCCGCTCCCAATCGGCGCCTGATGATCGAGTACGTCGCTCACCTCCAGTGGCTCGTCAGGGACGGCGAAGACGCCGTGGACTCCATGAACAAGGCCCACCAGTTCAAGCACGCCGGTCTCCGAAAGGCGGCGGACGACGGTGGGTACATATACGACCCGGAGGCTGCCGACGCCGTGCGGGACGCCGTGATCCCGAGCAACCCGGCCAATCAGTACTCGCAGATGAACGCTCTCGCCAAGAGCCTCGGCGGCGGACTGTTCGAGTCGTACGTCGGGGAGACTCAGCTCTCGCACGCCACCCTCACAGCGGCTGGGTGCTTCTACCGGGAGTCGGACGACACCATTGAGCTGTCCCTCACCCCGACCTACGGCATCGACAGCGACCCGATGGAGGCGTCGCCGTACATGGCCTTCTTCTTCCTGTTCTTCGGCATGATCGCGTTCAACGATCTGATGGTCGGCTCGCCCTGGACGAACGACCTGAAGGCCATCGGTGACGCGGCAGGCCTGGCCGGAGCGATCTGACCTGGAAGGCGGAGCAGACGACGGCCCCGGTCCCTCAGAGCAGGGCACGGGGCCGACTCACGCTTTGCTCCCGCGTGCACAGTCGCTGAACCTATCGCCCGAGGAATGACCTGAGCAGCAGCCGGAGGACGCGAACCGCGCGCCGGGCTTTCCTCTCGTTCGGATGCAGCACTGCAAGAACGCTAACGAAGACGATCAGTGCGAGCACTACGAGAACAACAACGTCACCAAGCCAGGCGGACATGGACAGAGCTCCCCATAGAGAAGATGTCCCGCCACCTACGGCTCGCCCGCCGATCCGGCTTCGTAGTGCTGGGAAGTTACGGCTTCAGCCACCTGGGTTCATGATCATGCTAGGGCTCGGACGCGACCCCGTACTGCGCAGTCGCAGCCTGGCTTACCCAGATCTCGAATCGGGCTAACCAGTCATGGCCTACGGCGTGAACGGGCTCGCGCCGTAGGCCACAACTGACCCAAGCCATCCGGCTTGAATGATCATGAACGCGGAGCTACCTTGCTCAGCCCGTTGATGATGCGGTCCATCGCGTCGCCGCCCGTCGGGTCGGTGAGGTTGGCGAGCATCTTCAGCGTGAAGCGCATCAGCAGCGGATGGGTCAGCCCGCGCTGGGTGGCGATCTGCATGACCTTCGGGTTGCCGATCAGCTTCACGAAGGCCCGGCCCAGCGAGTAGTAGCCGCCGTAGGTGTCCTTGAGGACCTTCGGGTACCGCTGCAGGGCCAGCTCCCGCTGGGCGTACGTGGCCCGCGCCTGCGCCTGCACGATCACCTCAGCGGCGATCGCCCCCGACTCCATGGCGTACGCGATGCCCTCACCGTTGAACGGATTGACCAGGCCGCCCGCGTCACCGACCAGCAGCAGACCCTTGGTGTAGTGCGGCTGGCGGTTGAAGGCCATCGGCAGCGCCGCGCCGCGGATCGGGCCGGTCATGTTCTCCGGCGTGTACCCCCACTCCTCCGGCATCGACGCGCACCACGCCTTGAGGATCTCCCGCCAGTCCAGCTCCCGGAACGACGCGGAGGTGTTGAGCACGCCCAGCCCGACGTTGCTCGTCCCGTCACCCATGCCGAAGATCCAGCCGTAACCGGGCAGCAGCCGGTCCTGGGCACCGCGCCGGTCCCACAGCTCCAGCCAGGACTCCAGGTAGTCGTCGTCGTGCCGCGGCGACGTGAAGTACGTACGGACCGCGACGCCCATCGGACGGTCCTCGCGGCGGTGCAAACCCATCGCCAGCGACAGCCGGGTGGAATTGCCGTCGGCCGCGACCACCAGCGGGGCGTGGAAGGTGACCGGGGTCTTCTCCTCACCGAGCTTGGCGTGCACACCCGTGATGTGGCCGGTCAGCTCGTTCACGATCGGCGCGCCCACATTGCAGCGCTCGTACAGCCGCGCACCGGCCTTCTGCGCCTGCCGTGCCAACTGCTCGTCGAAGTCGTCGCGCTTGCGGACGAGTCCGTAGTCCGGGAAGGAGGCGAGTTCCGGCCAGTCCAGCTGGAGCCGGGAGCCGCCGCCGATGATCCGCAGACCCTTGTTGCGCAGCCAGCCCGCTTCCTCCGAGATGTCGATGCCCATCGCCACCAGCTGCTTGGTCGCGCGCGGCGTCAGCCCGTCACCGCAGACCTTCTCCCGCGGGAAGGCGGTCTTCTCCAGCAGCAGTACGTCCAGACCGGACTTGGCGAGGTGGTACGCGGTGGCCGAACCGGCCGGCCCGGCACCGACGACGATCACATCCGCGGAGTGCTCCGAGAGGGCGATGGGCTCCGCGCCGGCGCTGTGCTTCGCACCGGCGGTGGTCCCGGAATCGGTCGCGGGCTCGGACGCGGTCGCGGGCTTTGACTCGGGCGCGGGCTCGGACGCGGACTCGGGCGCGGGCTCGGACGCGGACTCGGTCACGGCGGTGTCTCCCGGAAGTCGTTATCTGGATATCTGGGTGCCGACCGGCACCGGGCACGTGCAGTCTATGGGGGCCCCGGTGATCAGCACCTGAAGGGTTGTCCCGTGAAGCCGCGGGCCTGAAGGGTTGTCCGTGAAGCCGGGGCCTTGCCCGAAGCGTTGCTTGCTCCATGAAGCCGAAGGGTTGTGCCGTGACGTCCCAGACCCCGCCGACCGCAGACCGGACCCCGCTCACCACGTCCCCGACCTCGTCCCTGGCCCCGACCCCGACCCCGCCGGCCGTTCCCGAGCCGCGCCCGGACCGGCCGCTGCCCGCCGTCGAACTCCGCGTGCCCACCGACGAGGACGCGCTGCACTGGCACCGGGTCTTCAACGACCCGGAGGTCATGGAATTCCACGGCGGCGCCCCCGCCGAACTCTCCGTCTACGAAGAACTCACCGCCCGCCAGCGCCGCCACCACGCCGAACTCGGCTTCTGCCTCTACACCCTGCTCGACCCGGCCGACGGCGCCGTCATGGGCTTCACCGGCGCCCAGCCCTGGCCCCGCGACTGGGGCCCGGTGGGCGAGATCGAGATCGGCTGGCGCCTCGGGCGCGCGTACTGGGGCAAGGGCTACGCCACCGCCGCGGCCACCGCGGCCCTGGAAGCCGTACGAGCAGCGGGCGTACGCCACGTCGTCGCCATGGTCGACGCCCACAACACCCGCTCGATCGCGGTGACCCGCCGCCTGGGCATGCACCACGCCGAAACGCTGCTGATCCCGGTGAGCGGACGCACGGGGCACTGCTATCGGCTGGGGGTGTGAGGGGAGGGGCAGTGGGAGCGCACCGCTCCCACTGCCCCTCCCCTGGCTTCATCGCCTGGTCATCGCCTAGTCGACGTCCACGGCGCTGACGGACCATGTGCTGAGCGCCGTGCTGAAGACCTTGTCGTTCTCGGGGTCGTACAGCACGTCCAGGCACTCGTAGTAGACGCTGTACTCGGTCCCGTCCTCGGCCACGTACGCCTGGTCGATGGCGTGCACGGTGTTCCCGGTCTCGTTGACGTACGTGAACTCCCAACGGGCGCCCGGCCGATGGGCGAAGGTGTTCTTCTTCAGCTCCACCCGCTGGTAATTGGTCCGCTTCTTGGCACCCTTCTCCATGCTCACGAAGTTCCCGTACGACGAGGTCGGGGCGTGCGCGATGACCCCGATGCGCAGGTACTGCTTGCCGACCGGGGCCGTGTAGTCGACCTGGGTGCCCTTCACCGAACGCGTCCAGTCACTCTTCACGGCGAGCGAGAACCCGTAGGGGTCGTACTTCTGGACGAAGCCGTCGGGGAGGCCGGCGGTCGAGCCCGGGGTGGGGCCTCCGGCGGGGTCACCGGTGGCCGTCGCCCCCGGCCCGCCGGTGCCCGTGGGCGCGGGGGACGGCGACGGGGACGCCGATCCGGACTCCGAAGCCCCGCCGCCCTTTCCGGCACCGTCGGACTTCTGGTTGCCGGCGTCCGTGTGGTTGCCGGTGTCCTTGTGATTTCCGGCGTCCCTGTTGTTGCCCGCGTCCCGATGGCTCATGAAATACAGCGCTCCCGCCATCGCACCCCCACCGACCAGAAACGCGGCCAGCGCCAGCGCCACCCACTTCCCGACCCGGCGCCGCGGCCGGCCCTGGGACGGGGCGTCGGTGGGGGTGGGGGTGACGGCGGTGGGGGTGGGGGTGACGGCGGTGGGGGTGGGGGTGGCGGCGGTGGGGGTGGGGGTGGCGGCGGTTGGTGGGGCGTCTGCTCCCGGGGCTTCTGCTGCCGAGGCTGCTGCTGCGGGGGCTTCTGCTGCGGGGGCTTCTGCTGCCGGGGCAGTGGACGGAACGGGCGGACCGGCCGGAGCAGGCGGACCGGCCGGGGCGGCCGTGGCGGCCTCAGGGGAGGAATGGGGCACCGGAGGAACCTCCGGGGCAGTCACCGGAGCGGCGGGCGGAACGAAAGCCCCGCCAGCCGCCTGCGACGCAACGAACGGCACAGCCCCAGGCGCCGCACCCGGCTGCCCAGGCACCAGCGGCGGCGTCGGCGTCGGAGGCATCAACTGCGCCCCCGACACCCCCCTCATCCGCCACAGATACGAAACGACCAAGACCGCTCCGAACACCCACAGCAGCGCGAACAGCAGCGTCTCCGCCCCACCCACGCCGATCTCGCCATGAGCACCGAGGCCGTCGCCGCCGTACCCACCCCCGTAACCGCCGTAACCGCCGTAACCGTCGCCGTAGCCGTCGCCGAAACCAGAGCCACCACCGGAGCCACCACCGGAGCCGTAGCCTCCGCCCGCCCGGAACGCCGCGCTCGCGCTCGCCCCCGCGACCAGCACCAGCGCCATCAGGGAAGCCACGAAGAAGCCCGCGGACAACAGCTGTTCACGACGATCGGCGCTGCGCCGTACGACCAGGAAACCGACCAGCAGCGCACCCACCAGCCCGCCGACGATGACCCCGAACAACAACCAGCCGCCGCCCTGATCCCCCAACTCTCCGTAGCCGATCGACTGATGGCCCGAGGGGTCGAGGAACGGAATGTCGGGAAGCGTCCACGCCGCGTTCAACGGCGCACCCCAGGCCACCGCGAGCGCCAGCGCACCGATGTTGGGCAGCAGGATCAGCATGGCCACTACAGCGCCGCCGCTGATGTCCTCCTTCGCCGTGGCGAGCAGCGTCACGACCGTGACGATCCCGGCCACGGTGACCACGATCAGCAGCGCCAGCAGCGCGGTACGCAACGCGCCGACGGCGAGCCGCCACGCGGGCCGGGCAGCGAGCCACGCCCCCGCCTCGGCCCCGGCCGTCGCCACCCCGGCAACCACGGCCGCCAGCAAGAACGACCACAGCAACGACAGGAACGGCGCCGACGACAACTCCACACCGTCGTACGAAGGTTGCGCCAGCAGCCCCAGCACGAAACTCCCGGCACCACACAGCACCGCAACCCGCAGCACCGCTTCCACCACACCGGCCGTACGAGGCGCACGGGCCATACCGGCCACACCGACCACACCGGCCGCGCTGCTCCCCGGTACCCCAGAAGCCCCAAGGGCCATCGCGGCACCACCCGAGGACGAGGAGAGGAAGGCCGGCCGCAGCACCCGCCGGGCGGCGAACACCAACACCCCCGCCCAGGCCGCGGTCACCACCAGGGGCACCAGCGACAGCGTCGCCTCCCCCGCGAGCCGCCCACCGAACGGCCCGAACGATTCAGACATGTTGCCCGATATCGTGACGCCACCGCCCACACTCTGCAGCAGCAACGCCAGCGCGATCCGCATCCGCACGCCCCACCCGAGCCCACCCGAGTGCGCATCGTCCGCGACGAACATCGCCGCCACACCGGCGAGCACCAGCAACAACAAGGTCGGCCACACGGCAACCTTCACCGCCGCCAGCCAGTCCCCCTTAGCCACCCGAACCAGCAGCACCCCCAAAGGCGAAGACCGCCCAGCCACCCCACCCGACGCCCCAGGCGCAGGCGGGGCATTCACGACAGGCGGGCCGGTCACAGCAGGCGGCGCAGCCGAAACAGACACACCAGGCGGCGCACTCGGAACGGGCGGCGCAGAGGGCACAGACGGCACGGAGGGCACGGACGGTGCGGACGGTGCGGACGGTGCGGACGGTGCGGACGGTGCGGATGGTGCGGAGGAAGGTGACTCAGATTCAGGCGCTACGGCACCCTGCCGCTCCCGCCCGCAACCCATACAAAAACGGGCCTCCGGCGGCGAGGCGGAACCACAATCCGGACAGAACGACGACAAGACGGACTCCGGGAAGGTCAGGTCAAGAAACATCGCCCGCGCCTACCGCGAGCGACCGTAACCTACAGACACCACCCAGGCACCCCCGGTTCCCCCCAACCCCACCCGCCCCACAGCCCAAACGCCCAGACAAACTTGGCCAGTCAGGCGTGGCCAGTCAGGCGTGGCCAGTCAGGCTTGATGTCTAGGGCCTGTCCGGCGGACTTGTGACTACTAGGCTGCGCCGATGGAACGCGTACCCGATGTGCCCGAGCGCCTCGCCCGGTCTGCGGATCCGGCCCGTGTGAATGACTACGACAGTTTCGCCGAGGCGTACTCGGCGGAGAACGAGTGCGGCCTCGTGAATGCGTACTACGCGCGGCCCGCGATGCTGGACCTCGCCGGAGACGTGGCCGGCCGCCGGATCCTGGACGCCGGCTGCGGCTCCGGCCCCCTGTCCGCATCACTGCGCGACCGCGGCGCCGTCGTCACCGGCATCGACACCAGCGCCGGGATGCTGGCACTGGCCAAGCGACGGCTCGGTGACGACGCGGACGTGCACCAGGTCGACCTTCGTGACCGCTTGCCGTTCGACGATGGCGCGTTCGACGACGTGGTCTCTTCACTGGTCCTGCACTACCTGGAGGACTGGGGGCCGACGCTGGCCGAGTTGCGGCGCGTGCTCAGGCCCGGCGGCCGGCTGATCGCGTCGGTGGACCACCCGTTCGTGGCCTACACGATCCAGGAACCGCGGCCCGACTACTTCGCGACCACCAGCTATACCTTCGACTGGACGTTTGGCGGGCAGACCGTCCCGATGAAGTTCTGGCGCAAGCCGTTGCACGCGATGACCGATGCCTTCACCACCGCCGGCTTCCGCCTTTCCACCATCAGCGAGCCGCAGCCCGACCCGGCCGCCCGTGAACTCTTCCCCGACGGCTTCCACGAGCTTTCGGCCAAACCCTGCTTCCTGTTCTTCGTTGCCGAGGTGCCGCCTTCGGCCACCGGCTCGGACGACTAACGAGTCGCGGATCACCCGCCCCGGCGACCCTGCTTCAGCAGACGCGCGCGCGAGTCGCGCCCACTCGTCGTTCGTCAAATCGTCCCGCCCCACGAGCCGAAGGACGATCCAGGGGCCGGACGGTCACACGATCCGCCGGACAGGCTCTAGGTGTGCTGATCGGTGAGGTTGGTGACGCCTAGGCCGGCTTGCTACCCCGGTGCAGCGCCACGATCCCCCCGGTCAGGTTCCGCCACGCCACCTTCGTCCACCCCACCCCCTGCAACCGCGCCGCGAGCTCGGGCTGGTTGGGCCAGGTACGGATGGACTCGGCCAGGTAGACGTACGCGTCCGGGTTGCTGCTCACCGCCCGCGCGACCGGCGGCAGCGCCCGCATCAAGTACTCGGTGTAAACGGTCCTGAACGGCGCCCAGGTCGGCTCGCTGAACTCACAGATGACGACCCGCCCACCGGGCTTGGTGACCCGGTACAGCTCCGCCAGCGCCGCGTTGGTGTCCTGGATGTTGCGCAGCCCGAAGGAGATCGTGACCGCGTCGAACACCTCGTCCGCGAACGGCAACCGCGTGCCGTCCCCCGCGGTGAACGGCAACCACGGGTGCCGCTTCTTGCCCTCGGTCAGCATGCCCACGGAGAAGTCGCACGGCACGACGAACGCCCCGGTCCGGGCGAACGGCAGCGAGGAGGTGCCGGTCCCGGCCGCGAGGTCGAGCACCCGCTCGGCCGGCCGCGCGGCCACCGCGCGTTCCACTTCCTTGCGCCACAACCGCGCCTGCCCCAAGGAGAGCACGTCGTTGGTGAGGTCGTACCGCGCCGCCACGTCGTCGAACATCGCGGCGACTTCGTGCGGCTGCTTGTCCAGGGATGCTCGGGTCACCCGGCCATTCTCCACCGTCCCCCGCCCGCTCCCCGCCCGGGGCACGCCCCTGACCGCGGGGCGCCCACCCCACCGGCCGCCCCTGGCCCCGTCACGCCCCACCCCACCAGCCACCTCTGCCCCAGCGGCCAACGGCCCGTCGCCCCATCGCCCCGTCGCGGGACCGGCCGCCCTGCCTCAGCCCCTCGCCCGCTCGCGGGGGGGGGGTGGGTACGTCCTGCGACCCCTCGCCTCGCCGGGGTGGCCCTGCGACCTGCGGCTCCGCGTGTCTCGGGGCGGTGTCTCGGGCCGGTGTCTCGGGCCAGCTTTCTCGGGCCCTTGGTCGGGGTGTTGGCGGATCTTTGACAGGCTCGTTTCCTTGGCGGGCTCGTCCCTTGGTGGGCCGGGGAGCCGGGAGACCGGGAGACCGGGAGGCCTGGCGCCTTGCCACCTGCCATCTGCCATCTGCCACCTTGTCGCCTTCCCGCCTGGCTGCCTTGGTTGTTGCCTTGCCTGCCTTGCCTCCCTTGGCCGCCTTGCCCTCTTCCTTGTTACGGCAACGATTACGGAGAGTTATTTGTTCCCCGCATCGTTACATAGAGTGAGGGGATCTGGCTAGTGGCGGCGGTGGAGGAGGCGGCCGGAGAGGACGGTGGCCAGGGGGGTGCCGTCGGGGGCGAAGAGGGCGAAGTTGGCGGGGCCGCCCACGTGGAGGGTTCGGGGGCGGGGCGTGGGGAGTTCTTCGAGGCCGGAGCGTTGTACGGCGGTGCGGACCGCGGGGCGGGTGAAGGGGCCGGTCAGGGCCGTGGTGCCGGTGGCCAGGAGGCGTTGCAGACCTCGGCGGGCGCTGGCGCCCCAGCGGGCCTCGGTCATGTCGAGGGCTGCGAGCGCCTCGCCCGTCAGGGGTTCGGTGCCGAGTTCGTCGGCCTCGCGCGGGTCCGGGTGGTAGGCCGCCTCGAGTAGTGCGGCGCCGTCGGGTTCGTAGCGGCCGGGGGTGAGGGTGCCGTTCCAGTCGCGGAGGCGGGCGCGGTCGCCGTAGGTCGTGGAGAGTTCGTCGTACGGGCCGATGGCGGCGATGCGGGATCCGTCGACGACCACGCCGCTGTCACCGGTCAGCACCTCGCTTTGACCGACACCGCTGACGTTGCCCATGCCGGCAACCGCGTCGCTGTTGCGGGCATGGGCAGTGTCAGGGGTGTCGGTGAGGTGGACACCTCGCCGGGCTCGGTGAAGTGTCAGCACGGTGTCCTGTCCTGTCCTGCCCTGTGGCCTAACGCTGTTGCTGCCCTATGCCCCAACCGGATCCTTTGTCCCAACCGGATCCTTTGTCCCAACGGGATCCTGGCCCCAGCAAGGTTCTTGCCGGGGTCCTGTGTCCCGACAGGGTTCTTGCCGTAACGGGGTCCTGTGTCCCGACGGGGCCCTGGGGCCTACTTGGCTTCGATGAGCTTCAGTTCGGGGTGGGCGGTGCCGCCCTCGATGGCCGTTGAGGAGAGGTGGGAGACGACGCGTTCGTCGATCGGGTCGTTGGCGGGGTCGTCGTGGACGACCAGGTGCTCGTAGGTCGTCGCGCGCTGCGCGGGGACCCGGCCCGACTTGCGGATCAGGTCGATGATCTCCATGCGGTTGGAGCGGTGCTTGGCACCGGCCGAGGAGACGACGTTCTCCTCCAGCATGATGGAGCCCAGGTCGTCCGCGCCGTAGTGGAGCGACAGCTGGCCGATCTCCTTGCCGGTGGTCAGCCAGGAGCCCTGGATGTGGGCGACGTTGTCGAAGAAGATCCGGGCGAGCGCGATCATCCGCAGGTACTCGAAGATCGTGGCCTGCGTCTGGCCCTTCAGGTGGTTGTTCTCGGGCTGGTAGGTGTACGGGATGAAGGCGCGGAAGCCGCCCGTACGGTCCTGGACGTCGCGGATCATCCGGAGGTGCTCGATCCGCTCGGCGTTGGTCTCGCCGGTGCCCATGAGCATCGTGGAGGTCGACTCGACACCCAGGTTGTGGGCCGCCTCCATGATTTCCAACCAGCGCTCGCCGGACTCCTTCAGCGGGGCGATCGCCTTACGGGGACGGGCCGGCAGCAGCTCGGCACCGGCGCCCGCGAAGGAGTCGAGGCCGGCGGCGTGGATCCGCTGGATCGCCTCCTCGATCGAGACGCCGGAGATGCGGGCCATGTGCTCCACCTCGGAGGCGCCGAGGGAGTGGATGACCAGCTGCGGGAATTCCTTCTTGATGGCCGAGAAGTGCTTCTCGTAGTACTCGACGCCGAAGTCGGGGTGGTGGCCGCCCTGGAACATGATCTGGGTGCCGCCCAGCTCCACGGTCTCCGCGCAGCGCCGCAGGATGTCGTCCAGATCCCGCGTCCACCCCTTGGCGGTGTCCTTGGGCGCGGCGTAGAAGGCGCAGAACTTGCAGGCCGTCACGCACACGTTGGTGTAGTTGATGTTGCGCTCGATGATGTACGTCGCGATGTGCTCGGTACCGGCGTAGCGGCGACGGCGCACGGCGTCGGCGGCCCGGCCCAGCGCGTGCAGCGGCGCGGAACGGTACAGGTCGAGGGCTTCCTCCGGCGTGATGCGGCCGCCCTGCGCGGCGCGGTCGAGCACGGACTGGAGGTCGGCGTTCTCGGTCACCGGGGCGTCCCTTTCGCAGGCGGGCATCACAACGGACCCAGCGTACGTCAGCCCTCTGACAGCCCCTTGGCAGCCCCTGACCACTGACCCGAGCACTGACTTGAGCGCTGACATGGACACTGGGCTGACCACTGACCCCTACTGACCCGCCAGTGACCTGGGCACTCCGTCACTGCCGTATCGCCAGTGCCGTGCCGTCCCAGCCGTGTCGTCACTGCCGTGTCGCCAGTGCCGTGTCGTCAGTGCCGTGCCGGCGGCGAGCGCCGAGTCGCTCATCTCTTCGTCAGTGTTGCCTTCGGTGTGCCGCCCGCCGGGTCGTTCGAGATGAACTCGATCGTGGTGCCGTCCTTGGCGAGCGTGTACGTCACCCGGGACTTGTTGCCGGTGCAGCCGGGTCCCTGTTTGCCGTCGGGGCGCTCCATGAGGATGAGGCGCCGGTCGGTCGCGGATTCCAGTTTCGCCTTGGCCTCGCAGCGCACCAGGACCGCGTCGTAGGTGGTGTGGATGACGTAGTCGCCCTTGCCGCCGGGGGTGATGGTGCTGGTGATGGTGCCGTTGGGGATGCCGTGCGACGTGGTGATGCTGCCCGTCCAGGTGCCGAGGAACGGCTTGGCCACGGCAGGTGGGCCTTCGTAGCCACCGGGGTCGGTGGGGCGGCCGGAGGGCGTGTGGCCCGTCGCCGGTGGCTTGGCGCCGGCCTGGTCGCCGCCGGCGGCGGCACCGCCCGTCTTGGGCAGCAGGGTGAAGACGAAGGCCGCGGTCGTTGCGGCGGCCAGCGCACCGGCCACCGAGAGGACGAGGGTGCAGCTCACCCGGCGTGGGCGGTCCGGGTCCTTGCCACCGACCGCACCGGTCAGCGCGAACCTCCGCTCCCTGCCCGCCGGCCGCTGCCCCTCCGGGCCGAACCCGCCCACACCACGGCCCGTGTCCCCGCTCATGCCGTGCCCCACACCACGGCCCGTGTCCCCGCTCGCGCCGTGACCCGCACCGCTGCCCGTTCCACGGCCCGCACCGCCGCCCGTTCCGCCACCCGCACCGCCGCCGGTTCCACGGCCCGTTCCACGGCCCGCTCCGCCGCCCGTGTCCGTCGGCAGGCCGGCGAGGTCGGGGGCGGTCGGCGGATGGGCTCCGCCGAGGTAGCCGGCCCCCGGGCCCTGCGCCGGCGCGTCGAACGGCACCAGCCCCGATGCGGCAACCCCGGACGCGGCCACCCCAGGCGCAGCGGCCCCGGGCGCGGCCACCCCGGATGCCGTCTCCCCCCACGCCGCGTCCCCCGACGTGGCCCTTCCCGACGCGCCCGTTCCCGACGCCACCTCCCCCACCCCGGTCTCGCCCACCCCGGTCTCCCCCGCCCCGCCGCCCCCGACGTCGCGGTTCGGGTCGACGTTCACGTCGAGGTTCGCGTCGAGGTTCAGCAGTTCCACGGCCTGGCGGCTGACCCGTTCGACCAAGGGGGCGGGCAGCCAGCCGGCCCGTACGAGGTCTGCCGCGCCGCCGCTGCCCTCGCCCGCGAGGCGTGCCGCGAGTTCGGCCGGCGCGGGGCGGTCCGCCGGGTCCTTGGAGAGGCAGCGGGCCACCAACTCCCGTAGTTCGCCGTCCAGTTGGGGCCCGAGCTCCGGCTCCTCGTGGACGACCTTGTAGAGCAGGGCGGCCGAGGAGTCGCCCGGGAACGGGCTGGTGCCGGTCGCCGCGTACGCGAGGACCGCGCCCAGCGAGAAGATGTCGGCGGCGCCCTCCGCGCCCCTCCCCAGGATCTGCTCCGGCGCCATGTAGCCGGGGGATCCCACCGAGACCCCGGTGGTGGTGAGGGATGCGGTGCCTTCCGTGGCCCGCGCGATGCCGAAGTCGATCAGTACCGGGCCGTCCGGGGTCAGCAGCACGTTGGACGGTTTGACGTCCCGGTGGACGAGGCCGAGCGCATGGACGGCGGCCAGTGCCTCGGCGAGGCCGGCGCCCAGCACCCGTACGGAGCGTTCGGCCAGCGGCCCGTACTCGGTGACGGCCTGGGTGAGCGACGGCCCGGCGACGTAGCCGGTGGCGACCCAGGGGACGGCGGCGTCCGGGTCGGCGTCCAATACGGGCGCGGTCCAGGCGCCGCCGACCCGCCGCGCGGACTCGATCTCCCGCCGGAAGCGGGCCCGGAACTGGTCGTCGACCGCGAAGTGGGCGTGTACGACCTTCACGGCGACCGTGCGCCCGCCGGCGCTGCGTCCCAGGTACACGCGGCCCATACCGCCCGCGCCGAGCCGGCCGAGCAGCCGGTACCCGCCCAGGACCCGCGGATCGTCCCCTGACAGCGGCTCCATGGCCCCGCCTCCCCCTCGATACGGCGGCCCCAGCTTAGGACCACGCGGCACGCACGGAGGGGTCCGCGGGCGGGCACGGGCGGTCCAGGGACGGGGCAGGGGAATGGTGCAGGGGGCTTGGAGGTTGAGGGCGGCCCCGCCCTCAGCGGTTGTCCGTCGCCCCCAGCAGTTCCACCTTCACGTCCGCCGGGAATCCGGTCGTCGGGCCGACCCGCCGGGCGAATTCCGTGACGCCGCGCAGCTGGTCGGGGCCGAAGCGGAAGTCCAGGGTGGTGAAGTAGCGCTCCAGTACGGGCTCGTCGAAGGCCTCCCAGCGGGCGGCCTGTTCGGCGACCTTGCCGACCTCCTCCAGGGACAGGTCGCGGGAGGCGAGGAAGGCCTCGTGCACCTTTTCCACCACGGCCGGCTCGCGCTCCAGGTAGTCGCGCCGCGTCGCCCATACGGCGAAGACGAACGGCAGGCCCGTCCAGTCCTTCCACATCTGGCCGAGGTCGTGGACCTCCAGGCCGAGCCGCGGACCGTCGTGCAGGTTGGCGCGCAGCGCGGCGTCACCGATCAGTACGGCGGCGTCCGCCTCCTGCATCATCAGGCCGAGGTCCGGCGGGCAGGTGTAGTAGTCGGGCCGTACGCCGATCTTCTCGGCGAGCAGCAGCTGCGCGAGGCGTACGGACGTCCGCGAGGTGGAGCCGAGGGCGATCCGGGCGCCGTCGAGCTGCTCCAGCGGCTTCTGCGAGACGATCACGCAGGACATCACCGGGCCGTCGCAGCCGACCGCGAGGTTCGGGAAGGCGACCAGGTCGTCGGCGGCACGGAGGAATTCGACGAGGGTGACGGGCGCGATGTCGAGTTCGCCGCGGATCAGCTGCTCGCTGAGCTTCTCCGGCGTGTCCTTGCTGAGGTCCAGATCGAGGAGCGTGCCGGTGCGGGCGAGGCCCCAGTAGAGGGGCAGGCAGTTCAGGAACTGGATGTGGCCCACCCGCGGCCGGCTGCGACGGTGGTCGGCTTCGGCGTCTGCGGGCGCGTCTTCGAAGGTTGAATTGTCCACATGCGGAGGCTAGACCCGGCGGCTCCGGGCCGGAGCGGCGGGGGCGAGGCACGGACGGTGGCGGCCCTGGCGCGCGCACGGTGGCGGGGCGCTCAATCGACAGCCGATCGACCTCCGATCGACGGCCCATCGACCTCCGATCGTCCCTCCGATCGCCCCTCAGACAGAGGCAACCTATGGACGTTAGTGCTGAGGGTTAAACGTGATCTTTGGCTCTTCCGCCTCACGAGGTCACCATGCTACGCTCAGCGCAAGTTGCAGTTTGGTTTCCCTTGCAGTACAGAGCCTGCGGAGCATGTGACCCGCAGGCTTTTGTAGTTTTCAGACTTGTTTGCAGGTTCTGGAGCAGGGCAACCCTTTGGCCCAAGGAGGGCTTATGGCTACCGGAACCGTCAAGTGGTTCAACGCTGAAAAGGGCTTCGGCTTCATCGCCCAGGACGGCGGCGGCCCGGATGTCTTCGTCCACTACTCCGCTATCAACGCCTCTGGCTTCCGCTCCCTGGAAGAGAACCAGCAGGTGACCTTCGACGTCACGCAGGGCCCGAAGGGTCCGCAGGCGGAGAACGTGACCCCTAGCTAAGTTGCCCGGCCCGGAATTTCTCCTGGTCGCATCTGAGTAGTAGTACCCAAGGAGCCCTGCTCCGCCACTCCGGTGGCGAGCGGGGCTCCTGCCTTTGCGCCGCCTTTCCCGACACGGTTTTGTGCCGGGTGTTCGTGGCGCATGCATGCCACCTGGCGCATGCATGTCACCTCGGAACATCTCGGAACGCCTAGGCGCGCCTCGGAACGCCTTGGACCGCCTTGGCACGCCTTGGAATACCGCCGCATGTCTTGAATGCGGCCGCATTCGACGTGCGGCACCTTTCACGGCAGTCATCTCATGGCACGTTGATGAACTTTTCCCGGCGCACGGATTACGGCTGATGCGCCTGGCGCGCGCGGACCACGCAGGTTCCGGCGCAGTACCCCGAGGGCAACAGAGACCCGGCAAACAAATGTGCGATAAGTGCGCGCCAAAGTGATCACGGAAAGTGGTCACATGACAACATGACGCGGCCTACCGTGGGCAGAATGAGCGAGCAGTTGCCTCCGCAGAAGCCCTGCCCCGACTGCAGCGGCAGCGGAACCGTGGAATGGGAAACACCGGCCGGCGACAAGGTCACCACGCAGTGCTCAGGGTGCGGCGGCACCGGCACCGTCCTGGCGTAGAGGAGGCGAAGGCGACGCATGGCAGCAGCAGCGGCCTTCGGTAGGAACGGCAAGCCGGTGGGCCTGGACGCGCAGTACGTCGGCAGGCTGCCGTGCTGCCTCTGCGGCATACGGTCGATGAAGCTGCCCGGGCGCCAGGGCGGGGTGTGCATCCCCTGTTACGCCGACGAGTGCGCCGCGGCCGGCCGGCGGGCGGCGACGGCCGGGGGCTGGGTCGCCGCGAGTTTCGTCGGGGATCCGTGTCTGGCGTGCGGTTCGCGGTCCGTGGACGCGAACGGCTGGGCGTTCTGGTGCAACTCCTGCGAGATGCAGACGGCGGTGGCGCTGCCGCCGCAGTGATCGGCGGCGGCCATGCGGCGTAGCCCCGGGGGTCGCCCCGGCAGGCACCTCCCCCGGGTGCCCGTGCCCGTTGGTTGCGCTGTCTACCACCCGTTCCGCGGGTAGCGTGGGCCGTAAGGCATGACCTGAGCCTGACACGATCGCGGCCGAACCGTTGCGCCGCGCACGAGCCGTTACGCCGCCGCCATGTTCAACAGCCGAGCAGAATCCGAACGCAGCCTCTCGGCACCGCTGCCGGCGCCGAGATACGTGGCTTGGTGGTGGTGGAGCGGCCTCGGCTTCGCCGGACTGATCGCCGCCCTGTGGCAGGCGGGAGACGGCCGCCCGGCCTGGGGAGGCCCGGGGCTGGTCGGTTTCACGGGCCAGGTCTTCGGCGGGCTCGGCGCGGTCTTCAAGCCGACCAAGCCCGGCGGCGCCTCGATCGGGTCGCGGCTGGCATTCGTGCTGATCCTGCTGGTGCTGCTGTATTTCCTGTGGCGGGCCACGCGCGCATGGCTGGCGTACAAGCCCGGCGCCGTGGACGTCCAGCAGCTGGAGGACGCCACCCCGGAGGGCACGCCGAAGCCGAGCGATGTGGACCTCACCGCCAGACTGCGCCGCCGTCTCTCCGACAGCAGCATGTACCCGCCGGCCACGCTCCCCGCCCAGGCCCCCGCCGAGTCCTTCCTGGAACTGCTCGGCGACGTCGAGATCAACCCGGACAAGCTGGGGACCGCACTACCGAAGCTGCTCGGACGGCTGCGCCCCAAGCTGGCCTACCGCGTCAGCGGCGTCCTCCAGTACCGGGACGGCACACCGGACCCGTACGGCATGACGGTCACCGTCACCGCGTTCCTGTTCGGCGGCTCGCGGTCGAAGGACGTCTGGGGCAGCGACTGGGACGACGTGATCCGCAAGGCCGGCAGCTGGACCGTCAGCACCCTGCTGCCGGTGACCCGCGCGGGCCGGCTGCCACCCTGGCGCCGTTGGTGGGGCCAGGAGATCGCCTACGAGCTGTACGAGGCCTACCAGGAGGCGAACGCGCTGAGCCGCGTGGGACGCCACCACGAGGCGCTGGAGCAGTACTTCCGCGCCGTACGCCTCGACCCGACCAACCCCTATCTGCGGGCGGAACTCGCCGAGACGCAGGAGAAGATGGGGCTGCACATCGATGCGCTGGACACCTGCCAGCGGGCGCTCACCCTCGACGGGCAGAGCGCGCGGGCCTATGGCAAACGGCTGTGGCTCAGCCACTGGAATCCGCACCCCCGGCGGCTGCGCTATTTCCTGCACCCCCACCTTTACCGCGATCTGATCGGGCTCCGGTACCGCAATTCGGTCATTCTGGGTACGGCCGAGACGACCGCCCGGCAATGGGTCGAGGGCGCGGGCACTCATGGCTGGCAGACCTGCGAGAACCTGATTCCGTTGTTCGTGGACCGCTACTGGCCGGCGGCCCTCGGGGTGGCCCCGCGCATTCCGCTGCGCCGGAAACGGCGGAAGGAGCGGGCAGAGGTGGGCCGGGAATCGCTCGAAAAGACGTTGTGGAGGAAGGATCCGGCGGAAATCCGGGTCGTGATGCAGCGCGTCGCGGTGCAGGAGACGGCCCGCCTCGCCGCGGATGACGCCTGGGCCCGCGTCTGGCTGTACTGGCCCGCCCGGTTGTGGAGTTGGGTCCGGTTCTTCTGGCCGGTCGCCTACTACCAGAGCGTGCGCGGGGCGCCCTCCCCCGTCACCCGCGGCGCGTTCCACATCAACCGCAGGGTGTGGGCGCCGCTGCGGCTCACCTGGGCGACCAGCGCGTACGACGCCTCCACCGGGCAGGGCCCCCGGACCACGCCCACGTACAAGTGGCGGCGGCCCTACACCTGGCGCCTCCCGGTCAGCCGGCTCGACTGGGACCGGCTGAAGATCTGGTCCCTCCGTTGGCGGCTCGGTCTCTCCGCGCTCCTCTGGACGCGGCGCGACTGGCACACGCACTACAACGCCGCATGCGTCTATGCCGTGGCCATGAACGCGGGCCAGTGGGACACGCCCGACCAGGGCAGGCTCGTCCGGTACGCCCTCGCCCGCCTCGACCATGCGGTACAGGCCACGCGGAAGGAGGCCGCCACCGTCGAGCGGTCCTGGCTGGTCGAGGAGGACCCGGACCTGGCGCTGCTGCGGGCCCCGGGCAGCCCCGGGAACCCGCACTTCACCAACTTCGTGCGGACGATGTACCCCAGCGCGGAGACGTTCGAGCAGAGCCCGCCCAGCAGCCGTACCGAAGCGCAATTGCGGGCCTACGACTACCGGCTTCTCGAAGAGATCTCCAAGCTCATGCAAGAGGTCTGGAGCCGGCGCCACGATCAGGGCGACACCGATATCCAGCGCGTGACGGAATGGCTTCGCACCGAGCGCAGCATCTGGAAATCGGTACGGGAGATCGCCGATCCGAACAGCAGGCGCAGATGGCAGGACCGGGTGAGTTTCATCCGTTACCTCCAGGCGAACTGCCAGCCCGCGGCGGCCTCCGCGCTGGGCTTCCCGCCGCCGCTGGTCCCGGAGGAAAAGGTCACTCAGGACGGCCACTCCAGTTCCCGCCTGATCGAGAAGAGGCTGACCGGTCTCCAGCGCGACTTGGAAAGGCGATGGGTGGTCTTCCGTTCGCCGGGCACTCCCGGACGGCCCTACGTGAACTGCCACAAGGGCCAGCGGGTGCTGAGGGAGGCCGCCGCGGGCGGCGTGACCCGCCTGAACGCCCGGACGATCCAGCGGCTGGCCACGGGATACGCGGCGGCCTGGCAGACCCTCGACGACTGGCTGGCGCACGAGGCCAAACACCGGGCGTTCCGCCAGGCGGTGAGCGACGTGCCCCAACTGACGCGCCGCCGCGTCACCGCGCTCCGCGAGGCGAGAACGTTGCGGATTTGACCGCGGAGACGAAGGCGGACCAGGCCGCCGCGGGGATGACCAGGGCGGGGCCTTGGGGGTTCTTGGAGTCGCGCACGGGGACGAGGCCGCCGCTTGCGTTGTCGGCGACTTCGAGGCAGTGGCCACCGTCCCCGTTGCTGTGGCTCGACTTACGCCATTTCGGAGCGCCGGCAAACCCTTCCGCTACTTCGACGCAGTCTCCGCCGCTGATGTTGCTGTAGCTGGACTTACTCCATGCGGCCGCGGTCAAGTCCACGCATTTCCTTGCCATTTCGGTAGTCCTCTGCCGCCGCCTCGATCAGAGCCAGGGACGCTTCCGGCGGCAATGCGGCGGCCCTGAGGCGATCGTATGCCTTCATGTACTGCCTCACGAGCATCGGATCGTCATTGGCCTGCCCGTTGTACATGTCCTCCGTGTACATGATCGGTGGGGCATCGGCGAAGGTCATGAGCCTCGCCGTACCCATCATGAACGGGTGCGCGCCTGTGTTCATCGGCAGGATCTGTGGAATGAAGCGGCGATGCTGGGCCACCTCGACGATGTGCGCGAGCTGCTCCGCCATGTCATTGGCACCGATGAGTGGTTGCCGAAGGATCGATTCGTGTAGCACGACCCAGGACTCGGGGCTTCGAGCGTCCTCGAAGAGCCAGGCGCGCTCCCTCCGCGCTACTACCTTCTCGGTAACTTTGTCTTCGGCCTCCGTTGGGTGCGCAGCGCGGACAACCGCCCGGATATATGGCTCCAGTTGCAGCGGGCCGGGAATGAGGGTGGGACCCCATTCCTCGATCTCCAGGGCGCGCTTCTCGCACTCCAAGACATCCATGAAGTACTCCGCGTGCCCGCGCCGCCGCGCCTTCCTCGCGTCCTCGCAGCGGCGCTCGAAGAAGCCGTCCGTGGCGAGGACACGGTCCACATGCCGGGCCAGATCCAGCGGCATCCGCCGCGTCCCCCGCTCGATCTCGCTGAGGTAGCTCGCGCCGTAGAAGCTGCCGTCGACCGTTTCCTGGAGTGTGCGACCGGCGTCCTCGCGCTTCCAGCGCAACTCGGCGCCATAGAAGGCGGGGACGCTCGCCGATCCGTCAACGTCTTTGCGTGCGGGCATGGTTCACCGTTCCACAGTTCGCGCAGTGGGGTCCGATCCCCTTCAACGTTACGCCGGGTGACGGCACTCTGTGAGGTGTTCGTCACCATCCGCACACGGCCTTAAGGGCCTGACAGGAAGGCGTACCACCATGCCCAGCCACCTCCACGACGAGGTCCACGACTGCACCGAGCTGCTGCGGAGCGCGCTGCGGGCGCACGACATCACGTTGCCGTCGCTCGGTGTCGATCTGCCGGGTTTCGCGGGCAGTTACGCGCTGCCGCTCGTGGCGCTCGGTAACTGCAACACGGACACCGCCCGCCGGCTGACCGAGGCGCTGCGGAAGGCGGCCGGGCGGTGAGAGCGCCGGGCGGGCCACCGGGCGGCGGGCCGCTCACCCTCGCGCTGCTCGCCGTGCCGAAGGAGGTGCCGGGGCTGCGGCGGGCGGTGCGGGCGCATCTGGGCGGGCCGTGTGCGGATGTGCAGCTGTGTGTGAGCGAGATAGTGGGGAACGTGATCCGGCATCTCGGGGAGGGCACGCCGGTGACGGTGCACATCAGGGGTGCGGCCGGGGGCCGTACCCGGGTGGAGGTGACCGATCCGGATCCGCGGGCGCTGCCGGTGCCGGTGCGGGCGGCGGAGGACGACGAGGCGGGGCGGGGGCTGGCGCTGCTGGCCGCGGTCGCGGTGCGGTGGGGCGTACGGCAGGGGGCGGACCGGAAGACCGTCTGGTGCGAGGTCGGCGGATTCGGCGCCTAGCCGGCCCAGGGCAGCGCGAAAGGCCCCGTGCCACCTCCCCCACAGAGGTGACACGGGGTTCCAGTTTGACGCGCGGACGGCCCTGGCTCCAGAGGGGGGTCACGTCCTTTCGTAAAGGGCTTCTATGTCTTTGGCGAAATCTCGCGCCACGGCGGCCCGCCGCAGCTTCAGGGAGGGGGTGAGATGCCCGGTCTGTTCGCTGAATTCCGCGGGCAGGACCGCGAAGCCGCGGATGGACTCGGCGCGGGAGACGAGCGCGTTGGCGTCGTCGACGGCGCGCTGGAGGTCGGCGAGGAGCCGTTCGTCGTGGACCAGGTCCGCGAGCGGGACGTCCGTCTTCTTGTGCATCTGGCGCCAGTGGGCGAGGCCGTCCGGTTCGAGGGTGAGCAGGGCGGTGACGTAGGGGCGGTTGTCGCCGATGACCATGCACTGCCCTACGAGGGGGTGGCTGCGGAGGCGGTCCTCCAGGGGGGCGGGGGCGACGTTCTTGCCGCCCGTGGTCACGATGATCTCCTTCTTGCGGCCGGTGATGGTGAGGTAGCCGTCCGCGTCGAGGGCGCCCAGGTCGCCGGTGGGCAGCCAGCCGTCGGGGTCGGTGGCGGGGCGGGCGGCGCCGAGGTCGGCGTCCCAGTAGCCGGCGAAGACGTGGCCGCCGTGGAGGAGGATCTCGCCGTCGTCGGCGATCCGGACGGCGGTGCCGGGCAGCGGCCAGCCGACGGTGCCGATGCGGGGGCGCAGGGGCGGGGTGACGGTGGCGGCGGCGGTGGTCTCCGTCAGGCCGTAGCCCTCGAAGATCTCGATGCCGGCGCCGGAGTAGAAGGCGGCGAGGCGGTGGCCGAGGGGGGAGCCGCCGCAGATCGCGTAGCGGACCTTGCCGCCGAGGGCGGCGCGGATGCGGCGGTAGACGAGGGGGTCGTAGAGCTTGCGGGCGGCTTTGAGGGCGACGCCCGGGCCGGGACCGTTCCCGTGTTCCCTGGCCTCGACGGCCTCGCCGTAGGCGCGGGCGATGCGGGCGGCGCGGTCGAAGGAGGCGGCGCGGCCCATCTTCTCGGCGGTGGCGCGGCCGGTGTTGAAGACCTTTTCCAGGACGTAGGGGATGGCGAGGAGGAAGGTCGGGCGGAAGCCGGCGAGGTCGGCGAGGAGGTCGTCGGTCTGGATGCTGGGGGCGTGGCCGAGGCGGACCCGGGCGCGGAGGCAGCCGACCGCGACCATCCGGCCGAAGACGTGGGAGAGGGGGAGGAAGAGGAGGGTGGCGGCGGGTTCCTGGCTGACGGACCGGAAGACGGGGTGGAGGAGTTCGACGGCGTTGTCGACCTCGGCGAAGAAGTTGCCGTGGGTGAGGGCGCAGCCCTTGGGGCGGCCGGTGGTGCCGGAGGTGTAGATGAGGGTGGCGAGGGCGTGCGGGCCGGTGGCGGCGCGGCGTGCGTCGACGGCCTCGTCGGGGAGGTCGCGGCCGGCGGCGACGAGTTGGGCGACGGCACCGGTCTTGAACTGCCACAGGTGGTCGAGGGCGGGCAGCCGGCCGCGGATGCCGCTGATCAGGCGGGTTGCGTCGACGCCCTCGACGACGCAGGCGCGGGCGCCGGAGTCGTTCAGGATCCCTTCCGCCTGGTGGGCGGAGGACGTCGGGTAGAGGGGGACGGTGACCAGGCCCGCGGCCCAGGCGGCGAAGTCGAGGAGGGTCCACTCGTAGGTGGTGCGGGCCATGATGGCGAGCCGGTCGCCGGGGCCCAGGCCGTGGGCGATCAGGCCCTTGGCGACGGCGCGGACCTCGGCGGCGAACTCGGCGGCGGTGATGTCGCGCCAGGCCCCGCTGGGCTGTTTGCGGGCCAGGACGACGTCGGCGGGGGCCTCGGCGGCGTTGGTGAAGGGCAGGTCACCGAGGGAGCCGTGGGTCACGGGCGGGGCGAGCGGGGGGACGTAGACCTCGCGGACCGTGCCGTCGGGCAGGGTCGTCCGGTGGGGCTCGACGAGGGCGGGGGGCTGCGGGGTGGTTCCGGGACGGGGGCGGGCGGTGGCTCTGGGGGCGGTGTTGGCGGTGGTTCCGGGGGAAGTAGGGGCGGGTGCACTTTCCTGGCTGGACACGAGCGGCTCCTCGTTTCTCCGGTGGAGTGCATCTCTCCGGTGGAGTGCGGTTTCTCCGGTGGAGTGCTGCAGCGCGGTCGGGACCGCACCGGCCGCCTGGTCTCGCGCCCGCGCGGTCCGACTGCCGTGTGTCATCGCGGAGTTGGGCCCCGTACTCCATCCCCTGACCCGGCAGTAACCTTACTGCCAGGTAAATTTACGCGAGGACTTCGAGCCGGCCAATGCCCGTACACCGGCTTCATTCACCCGTGCACCGGCTTCATTCGCCCGTGCATCGGCTTCATTCGCCCGTGCATCGGCTTCATTCGCCCGTGCATCGGCTTCGTCCGTCCGCACATCGGCTCGCCTGCCTGTGCGTTCGCCCGCGCACCGGCTTCATCGGGCCGCGCTCGGGCCGTTCTCGGGCCGCTCTCGGGCCGTTCTCCGACCGCTCTCGGACGTTCGAGGAGCGCGCTTACCCGTAGGCGCCGGGCGGATCCATCGGGCCGGCCGGACCGCCCGGCGCCCAGCGCTCCCCCGCCATCAGCCGGCCCAGGCCGGCCCAGGCGAAGTTCATCATCGTGGCCGCGGCGTCCTTCGCCGTCGGATGCAGGCATTCCTCCGAAGGCCCTTCGTCCGTACGGACGTTGGCCCATTCCGCGAGCGACTCGGCCGCGCCGATCAGCGCGTGCGCGAGCCCGGCCACCTCACGTTCGGCCAGTTCGCCGGCGCAGCCCGCCTCCTTCGCGGCGACGCCGATCAGATCCGTGACGAAGGAGACGATCTCCGCGCGCATGGCGGCGACTTCACGCGCGAACGGTTCGCCGTGCGTCCGGGCCTGCTGGTGAAGCACGGCCCAGCCGTCCGGGTGCTCGGCGGTGTGCGCGAAGAAGCCGCGCAGGCCGCACCACAGCTGACGGTCGGCCGCGGCACGGGGCTCGACGGCCGCGGTCACGGCCGCCACCAGCGCCGCCGACTCGCGCCGGATCACCGCGCTGAACAGCTCTTCCTTCGAGTTCAGATAGAGGTAGACCAGCGGTTTGGAGACCCCGGCCACCTCGGCGATCTCGTCCATCGATGCCGCTCGGTAGCCGCGCCGGGCGAAGGTCCGCACCGCGGCATCGAGCATCTGCTGCTCCCGGACGGCTCTCGGCACCCGCTTGCTCTTCACAGCTCCCACCCTGAATATCCCTCCGTCCCGCCCCTTTACCGCAAAGTAAGTTTACGATCTTCGCCTTTCGAGCCCGGTTTCCCGACGGCTTCCCGGCATCCGCTGAGCAGCACCCACCTCACCCCTCACCTTTTCCGCCTGCTCTTTTTCGTTCGCTTTGACGGCTATCTGCGCATGAGCCCGTTGATGGCTGCGCATGAGCTCTTCTTGACGGTTGCCCAGGAGTTCCGCTTGGCGTGCTTGGCGGCTGCTCAGGGCCTCTGCTCGGCGGAGCTGCTCAGAAGTCCTGCTCGGCGGAGCTGCTCAGAAGTCCTGCGCGGCGGCTGCTCGTGGGCTCTTCTTGACAGCCGGACGCGCATGACGAGACGATACGTCTCGTTCCACTGACGGGGGTCGAGGGGCCGTGCCGGCTACCCGTACCCGCTACCCCTTCATCCGCTCTTCCTGGAGGACTCACCGTGCAGCAGTTCATCGACGTCGCCCCCGGCATCCGCCTGTGGACCGAGCAGCGCGGCGCCGCCGATGCACCCCCGCTGCTCCTCGTCATGGGGGCCCAGGCGACCGGCGTCGGCTGGCCGGATGAGCTGGTCGACGCGCTGGCCGAGCACCACCGGGTGATCCGTTACGACCACCGCGACACCGGCCGCTCCACCTGGTCGTGGGACGACCGGCCGTACCGGATCGCTGATCTCGCGGACGACGTGATCGCCGTCCTGGACGGTCTGGGCATCGAGCGCGCGCATCTCGTCGGCATGTCATTGGGCGGCATGCTCGCCCAGATGGTGCTCGCCGACCACCCCGACCGATGGATCGGCGCCACTCTCATCGGCACCATGGCCCTCAGCACCACCCCCTACACCGCACCGGACGGCACCGTCGTCCCGGTCGGTGAACTCCCCGGCATCAGGCCCGAGGTCCTGGAGCTGTGGGCCCGCCCGGTCGAGGACCACGGGCCGGAGGCGGAAGTGGCGCGCCGGCTCGAACACTGGCGGGTACTCGCCGGTGGTCAACTCCCGTTCGACGCCGACTACTACAGTGCTCTGGAGCGGCGGGTCATCGAACACACCGGGCACCACCGGGTGGGCACCGCGCACGGGCGGGCGGACGACAGCGGGATGCTGCGTACGGAGCAGCTGGCGCGGAACGAGGTGCCCACGCTGGTGATCGCGGCGCCCGCCGAGCCGGTGTTCCCGCCGCCGCATCCGCAGCACCTCGCGCAGTGCATCGGCGGCGCGCACGTCGTCGAGATCCCGGGGATGGGGCACGCCCTGCCGCCGGCCGTACAGGGGCCACTGGCGGAGGCGATCTTGGCGCACACGCGGGCGGCGACGGCGGTGGGGACGGGGGCGGCGACGGGGGCGGGGGCCTGACCGGCGCGTGCTTGCCACGGGCTGAGGGAGACGCCCCCGCCTTCTAGGAGTCTGACCGCTCCCGCCTCCTAGGAGCATTTGGTCACCCCTCCTAGGTGTATTGATCACGAGCGTTGTTAACAGCCGCTCGGTTTGATCAATGGCGAAGACCTCCGGTGTGGTGGAGGTGTCTACGCTTCACCACACGGAGGTCTTCGTGTCCCACCGTAATGCCCGGCTGACTGTTCATGGCAGGCGGCTGCTGGTCGAACGTGTCCGCTGTGGACAGCCCGTGGCCCACGTCGCCGCCGAGATGGGCATATCGCGGCCCACGGCCCACAAGTGGATACGGCGGTGGCGGGCAGAAGGCGACGCCGGCCTGCAAGACCGCTCCAGCCGACCGCACAGGACCCCGCACCGCACAGCGCCTGACGTCGAAGACCGCATCTGCACCCTGCGACAAACCCGCAAACTGGGCCCGGCCAGGATCGGCCCCATCCTGGGCCTGCCGGCCTCGACCGTCCATCGGGTCCTGACCCGCCGTGGCCTGCACCGACTGGCCTGGCTCGACCGGCCCACCGGCCAGCCGATCCGCCGCTACGAACGAGCCCGGCCCGGCGAACTGGTCCACGTCGACATCAAAAAACTCGGCAACATCCCCGCCGGAGGCGGCTGGCGCACGGTCGGCAGGACCGCAGGCGCCCACAACAAGCAGGCCACCACCGACCAGCGCAAAAACTGCAAGCCGGTGATCGGCTACAGCTACATCCACTCCGCCGTCGATGACCACTCCCGCCTGGCCTACAGCGAAGTCCTCATCGACGAACGCAAGGAAACCGCGATCGCCTTCTGGCGCCGGGCCCAAGCCTTCTTCGCCTCGCACGGGATCACCGTCGAGCGCGTCCTGACCGACAACGGCTCCTGCTACAAGTCCAAGCTGTTCACCCGGACCCTCACCGCAGCCGGCATCATCCACAAACGCATCCGGCCGTACCGGCCACAGACCAACGGCAAAGTGGAACGCTTCAACCGCACCCTGCTCGACGAATGGGCCTACAACCGGCCCTACACCAGCAACACCGAACGCACCCAAGCCCTGACAGGCTTCCTCCACACCTACAACCACCACCGCAGCCACACCGCACTCGGCGGCAAGCCACCCATCAGCCGCGTGAACAACGCTCCAGGTCAATACACCTAGGCGCCTTCGGTGATGTCGAGTGCCGTGCCGTAGAGGCGGGACACCTTGAGACGGAGGACGACGCGCCGTTCGGTGACGGCCTCCGCCAGAAAGGCGTCCTCGTCCAGCGGGGCCCCGCCCGCGGCCGCCATGGCGAGCAGTTCGCGGCCGACCGCGTCACCGGGGACGGTGGTGGGGGCCGACACCTCCACCTCGCCCTCGGCGACCGCGTAGGCCCACACATCGCGGCTGACGTGCAGGGCGGCGTGCGGATCGGCGCGCAGGTGGCGGGGCTTGAGGCGGTCCTGCGTACTGGAGATCCGCACGATCCGCTCCGCTGGGTCCCAGCGGTACAGGACGGTGGCGAGGTGCGGGTGGCCGGTCTTGCGGACGCTGGCGAGCACGCCGAACTGCTGCTCCTGGAGGATGCCGTCGAGTTCGGTCTCGGTGAGGACGCGGGGGGCGGGGCCGGGCATGGGGTGCTCCTTGTGGGGTGGTGCGGGGTTCGGGGTGGGGTGGTGCGGGGTTCGGGTGGGGTGGGTGGGTCGGGGCGTCTGATGTCGGGTGCCGGGTCAGGTGGCCGGAACGGCGGCCGACGCGGGCGTTCACGCGGGTTGTTCACAACGGCTGTTCACGCAGGCTGTTCACCTGGCATCGGGGCGGCCGCGGCCCCCTTGGCGACGCCGACGGGCTCCACCGCCACAGACACGTCCGGCACCACCACAGACACGTCCGGCACCGTGGTTACGTCGGGCACCACCGGTACATCCGGCACCACCGGTACATCCCGCCCCACGGTCCTCCGCAGCAGGACCGTCGCGGCCAGCAGAGCCACGACGAGGAGTCCCGCGCCGGTGGCGAAGGCGACGTGATAGCCGGCGGTGAGGGCTTCGGGGCGGGGGCTGCCCTGCTGGGTGAGGGCGTCGGTGCGGCCGGCCGCCAGGGTGGACAGCACCGCGACGCCGAGCGCCGAGCCGAGCTGCTGGGTGGTGTTGAACAGACCCGAGGCCAGCCCGGCGTCCCGGTTGTCGATGCCGGACATACCGAGTGCGGTGAGCGCGGGCAGGGCCAAGCCGAAGCCGGCCGCGAGCAGCATCACGGGCAGCAGGTCGGTGACGTAGACGGCGTGCACGGGCAGCCGGGTGAGCAGGGCGAGGGCGCCGATCAGCGGGACCAGGGCGGCGCGCAGGACGGCGCGCTCCCCGTAGCGGGCGATCAGCCGGGCCGAGACGCCCAGCGAGACGGCACCGATGGCCAGGGCGGCGGGGAGCATCGCCAGTCCGGTACGGGCCGCGTCGTAGTGCAGTACGCCCTGCAGATGGAGCGCCACCAGCACCTGGAACGCGAACAGGGCGGCGACCATGAGCATTTGGACGAGATTGGCGGTGACCACGGCGCGCGAGCGGAGCATGCGCAGCGGCAGCAGCGGGGTGCGGGCCCGGGACTGGCGCACGAAGAAGGCGGCGACCAGGGCCGTACCGCCGAGCGCCGGGACCAGCGCGTGCGGCGAAGTCCAGCCGTGCGCCGCGGTGTTGACGATGCCGTACAGCGTCGCCATGAGCCCTGAGGTGATCAGGAGCGCGCCCCACGCGTCGGCCCCGGCCCGCAGACCGGGCCCCCGGCCGGCGGGCAGTGCGGGTCCGGCCAGGGCGAGGACGGCGGCCCCGATGGGCAGGTTGATCAGGAAGACCCAGTGCCAGTCCAGCGCGTCGGTCAGCAGGCCGCCGAGCACCTGGCCGATCGAGGCCCCGGCGGCACCGGTGAAGCTGAACACCGCCAGGGCACGGGCCCGTTCACGCCCCTCGGGGTAGAGCGCGACGAGGATGCCGAGGCCCACGGCGGCCGTCATGGCGCTGCCGACGCCCTGCAGGAAGCGGGCGGCGAGCAGTACGGCGGGGCCGGAGGCGAGACCCGCCAGCAGCGAGGAGGCGGTGAAGACGGCGGTGCCGGCGACGAACATCCGCTTGCGCCCGAGCAGGTCGCCGAGCCGCCCGGCCAGGAGCAGCAGACTGCCGAAGGCGACGAGGTAGGCGTTGACGACCCAGCTCAGGCCCGCGGGGCGGAACCCGAGGTCGTGCTGGATGGCCGGCATGGCCACGGTGACGATGGAGCCGTCCAGCACGATCATCAGCGTGCTCGCGGCGATGACACCGAGGGCGAGGCCGCGCCGCGGTGGCCGGGAAGGCACGGAACGAGCAGGCGCGGAACGGGAAGGTACGGAACGGGGAAGCACGGAACGGGACATGGGCACGCGGCCCTCCTGTCGCAGTACGTACGGGAGGCGCGCCGGGCGGCGCAACAGAAGGACCGTAACAGATAGTTCCGTTGCAGACTATATTTCTCGGACCGAACGTGGATTACGCTGGATCCATGACCGCCATGTCGCCGCCCCCCACCCGCACCCAGCCGGACCTCTCCTACCTGCTGGACCACACCGGGCATGTGCTGCGCACCCAGATGGCGGCGGCGCTCGCCGAGATCGGCCTCACCGCCCGTATGCACTGCGTCCTGGTGCACGCGCTGGAGGAGGAACGCACCCAGATCCAGCTCGCCGAGATCGGCGACATGGACAAGACCACGATGGTGGTGACCGTCGACGCCCTGGAAAAGGCCGGGCTCGCCGAGCGCCGCCCCTCCAGCACCGACCGGCGGGCCCGGATCATCGCCGTCACGGAGGAGGGCGCACGCACCGCCGAGCGCAGCCAGCGCATCGTGGACGAGGTGCACGAACGGGCCCTCGCCGCCCTTCCCGCCGAGGACCGCGAGACCTTCCTGCGCCTGCTCACCCACCTGGCCACCGGCCACCTGAGCACCCCCACCCCGAGCCCGGGCCCCACCGCCCGCCGTGTCCGCCAGCGCAGCTAGGCGATCCACCCCCCACAGACTCCGCGAACGCAACGAGGCTCGGACTCCGCGGACATGACGATGCCCCTGCTACCGGACCGATAACTCCGGTAGCAGGGGCGTCACTTGACCTGTTGCGGGCCGTTGCCAGCCGTTGCCGACTCGTACGGGACCCTCCGGCCCTTACGGGGTCTTACGGGCGCGGGCTGTCGCCCGCTCAGCTCACGGAGGCCGCGGCGGGCACCGCGGTGGGCTCCGGCGCGGCGGCCGGGGCCTCGCCGTCACCGATCCGGATGCTCGTCGCGCTCGCGTACGCGTCGCGGTCGAGGATCTTTTCCCTGGCGGAGACCAGGATCGGGATGACCGACTGACCGGCCACGTTGGTGGCCGTGCGCATCATGTCCAGGATCGGGTCGATGGCCATCAGCAGGCCGACGCCCTCCAGGGGCAGGCCCAGGGTGGAGAGGGTCAGGGTCAGCATGACGGTCGCGCCGGTGAGGCCGGCGGTGGCGGCGGAGCCGATGACGGAGACGAACGCGATCAGGATGTAGTCGCCGATCCCGAGGTGGACGTCGAAGATCTGGGCGATGAAGATCGCGGCGATCGCCGGGTAGATCGAGGCGCAGCCGTCCATCTTGGTCGTCGAGCCGAACGGCACCGCGAAGGAGGCGTACTCGCGCGGCACGCCGAGCCGCTCGGTGACCTTCTGGGTGACCGGCATGGTGCCGACCGAGGAGCGGGAGACGAAGGCCAGCTGGATGGCGGGCCAGGCGCCGCGGAAGAACTGCAGCGGGTTGGCCTTGGCGACGGTCGCCAGCAGCAGCGGGTAGACGCCGAAGAGGACGAGCGCGCAGCCGACGTAGATGTCGACGGTGAAGGTCGCGTACTTGCCGATCAGGTTCCAGCCGTACGTCGCGATGGCGTTGCCGATGAGGCCGACGGTGCCGATCGGGGCGAGGCGGATGACCCACCACAGGGCCTTCTGTAGCAGTTCGAGGACCGAGCGGCTGAGCCGCAGGACCGGTTCGGCCTTCTCGCCGAGCTGGAGCGCGGCGATTCCGGCGACGGCCGCCATGAAGACGATCTGCAGCACGTTCAGCTCGGTGAACGGGGTGATGACGTCGGTCGGGACGATGCCGGTCAGGAAGTCGATCCAGGAGCCGGCGTGTTCGGGGAGCTTGCCGTCCTTGGGGGTGAGGCCGGTGCCCGCGCCGGGGTGGGTGAGCAGGCCGATGGCCAGGCCGATCGCCACCGCGATCAGCGAGGTGGCCATGAACCACAGCAGGGTGCGGGTGGCGAGCCGGGCGGCGTTGTTGACCTGCCGCAGGTTGGTGATCGACACCAGGATCGCGAAGAACACCAGCGGGGCGACGGCCAGCTTCAGCAGCTGGACGAAGAGGTCACCGATGTGCTGGAGCGTCGAGGTGAGCCAGCCGAGGTCATTGCTCTTGGCCATCCAGCCGAGCAGCACACCCAGGACGAGACCCGCCAGGATCTGGGCCCAGAACGGAACCTTGGGTATGCGGGAGGACTTCGGCGCCTTCGTGGACGGCGCGGACGACGTGGACAACGGACACACTCCGGGGACAGATAACCGAGGACAGATACCGAGGACCGATGAGGGTCGGGAAACGGCGTGGAAAAGCGCCAGGAGGTCCGTACGGAAGAGCAGGATCTCCGGCCGCTGCATGAGGTCGGTCAGCGGCGACGACAGGCCGCGGACATACAGCGGCAAAGATCGACGTGCAGGCGCACCACGAGCGGAACGCTCATGGGGGACGGAGGCGCAGCTGCTGTCTTCATGACAAATACGTTAACACTCGAACTTTGAGGAACCCAAAGAAAATCTTTGGGTTCCATGGATGGCCCCGGAGAGCCGGCAGCCGAACGGGCGTCAACAACGCGGCAGGCGCCGGTCCGTGGAGGGGAGCTCCAGGGACCGGCGCCTGCCGGAGGGATGAGGGGGCGTGAGGTGTCTCACTGCCGGGGGGCGATGCCGGGGGGGGTGTCGTGTGATCGGCCGCGGGGTGTCGTGCGGTGGACGCCGGGGGGGGGGTGGCGGCGTCAGGCGAGGTCGTCCTCCTGGCCCGCGCTGGCCGCGATGCGCTCGCGCTGGCGGTCGACCTTGGCGACGATCTGCTCGGACATCGCGTCCCGCTGCTTGCGCAGCAGTACGAAACTGAGCGGCGCGGAGAGCACGATGGCGAGCAGCAGCATCCAGACGGTGTTCGACGCGCCCACCGCGAGCGGAATGATCTGGAAGTAGGCCAGCGCCCACACCACCGCGAAGCAGGCGACGAACAGGCCGAGGCGAAGGGCGGTGTAGCGGAGCGTGGCGAACTTGTGGCTACTCACGGACGGGACCTTCTTCTCAACGGCAACCGAAAGGGTCGCCTCCAGTCAAGCACAACGGCAGGGGCGATCTTCCGGGCCCCTGCCGCATGCCTGCGCGCCCCCCAGGGTGCTCAGACGCGCATCGGCTGGGGCGACTCGCGGCGGTCCGGGTCCGGGCCCGGGTACTCGCGGATCGCCTCGTAACGGGTGTTGCGCTCGACGGGACGGAAACCGGCGTCGCGGATCAGCTCCAGCAGGTCCTCGCGGGTCAGCTTGTTCGGCGTGCCGTAGTTGTCCGCATCGTGCGTGATCTTGTACTCGACGACCGAGCCGTCCATGTCGTCCGCACCGTGCTGGAGCGCGAGCTGGGTGGTCTGCAGACCGTGCATCACCCAGAAGCACTTGACGTGCGGGACGTTGTCGAACAGCAGACGGGAGACCGCGAAGACCTTCAGCGCCTCGGCGCCGGTCGCCATGGTCGTCCGCGCCTGGAGGCGGTTGCGGACCTTGCCGTCCTTCATGTCGACGAAGTCGTGCTGGTAGCGCAGCGGAATGAAGACCTGGAAACCGCCGGTCTCGTCCTGGAGTTCACGCAGCCGCAGCACGTGGTCGACGCGGTGCCGGGGCTCCTCGATGTGCCCGTAGAGCATCGTCGAGGGGGTCTTGAGGCCCTTCTCGTGCGCCAAGCGGTGGATGCGCGACCAGTCCTCCCAGTGGGTGCGGTGGTCGACGATGTGCTGCCGCACCTCCCAGTCGAAGATCTCGGCGCCACCACCGGTGAGCGACTCCAGCCCGGCGTCGATCAGCTCGTCGAGGATCTCGGAGGCGGTCATGCCGGAGATCGTCTCGAAGTGGTGGATCTCCGTTGCGGTGAAGGCCTTGAGGGAGACGTTCGGCAGGGCCTTCTTCAACTCGCGCAGGGAGCGCGGGTAGTAGCGCCACGGCAGGTTGGGGTGCAGACCGTTGACGATGTGCAGCTCGGTGAGGTTCTCGTTCTCCATCGCCTTGGCGAGGCGGACGGCCTCCTCGATGCGCATCGTGTACGCGTCCTTCTCGCCCGGCTTGCGCTGGAAGGAGCAGTACGCGCAGGACGCGGTGCACACGTTCGTCATGTTGAGGTGACGGTTGACGTTGAAGTGGACGACGTCACCGTTCTTGCGGGTGCGCACCTCATGGGCGAGACCGCCCAGCCAGGCCAGATCGTCACACTCGTAGAGGGCGATACCGTCCTCGCGGGTCAGCCGCTCCCCGGCGTGGACCTTCGCCTCCAGCTCACGCTTGAGGCCCACATCCATCGACGCAGCCATCCGGTCGCCTCCCAGTCTCTGCCGTATCTGTGCCGACCCGCGGCACGGTTTCGGTGCCAAAAACGGGCTTCGTCGAGCGTACTCCCCCGTAATCGGCGGGGACGGGCCGCCCTTGGCGCGCCCGCCCACGGCCGGTGTGTCTGCGCGGGGGCCGCTTGCTGCGGCCGGACTCGCTGCCGGCCGGGGCGGGGTGCGCTCCCGGCCGGGGCGCGGCGGGGCGTGGCCAGGACCGGGGCCGGGGCCGGGCTCGGTGGCGCGCCCGGCCCCTCGACTTCACCCGCTCACTCGGCCCCTCGGTCGCCTCTTCCTTGGCCGCCGCTTCCTTGGTCACTGCGCCCTGGTCGGCACTCCTGGTCGCTACTCCGCCTCTTCGGGCAGTTCCCCGACGCGGTTCTCCCACTTGGTGGACAGCACGATCGTGGTGCGCGTACGGGAGACGCCCTTGGTTCCGGACAGCCGCCGGATGGTGCGCTCCAGGCCGTCGACGTCGCCCACCCGCACCTTGAGCATGTACGAGTCGTCGCCCGCGATGAACCAGCAGTCCTCGATCTCTTCGAGGTCGCGCAGCCGGCGGGCGACGTCCTCGTGGTCGGCCGCGTCCGACAGCGAGATGCCGACCAGGGCGGTGACGCCGAGGCCGAGCGAGGCGGCGTTGACCGTCGCGCGGTAACCGGTGATCACCCCGGCCGCTTCGAGGCGGTTGATCCGGTCGGTGACGCTGGGCCCGGAGAGGCCGACGAGCCGGCCGAGCTCCGCGTACGACGCCCGGCCGTTCTCGCGCAGCGCCTGGATGAGCTGCCTATCCACCGCGTCCATGCCCTCAAGCCTTCCAATCTTTACGCATATTCGAGTTCTGCATGTAGAATCTAAGGCACACAGGGCCAAGTCCCTGCGATTTTCAAGCGATCAAAGACGATCTCACAGGAGTTGTCACCGTGTACTCGATCGAGATGGCCTACGCCCGCATGCGCGAGCTGCAGGACCAGGCCAATCGTTCACGTGCCCACAAGCCCGCCGAGCCGCGGGCCCGGCGCCGCTTCGGGCGCGCCGCCGCGGCGAAGAAGCGCTAAGGAGCGTCCGGGGCCTCCTCCTCGTCCTTGGAGCCACCCCGAAGCTCCCCCTCCCAGCGCCGGTACAACCCGTGCGGCACCTCCGCCGCATCGAGCACCCGGCCCGCGACGAAATCCACCAGATCCTGGATGTGCGTCGCCCCCGCATAGAACGCCGGCGAGGCGGGCAGCACGATCGCGCCCGCCTCGTCCAGCATCACCAGCTGCTTCAGCGTCGGCCCGCTCAACGGAGTCTCCCGCACCGCGACCACCAGCCGCCGCCGTTCCTTGAGCGTCACGCTCGCCACCCGCTGCAGCAGGTCCTTCGACAGCCCCAGCGCCACCCCGGCCACGCACGCCGTACTGGCGGGGACGATCAGCATCCCCTTCACCGGGTACGAACCCGACGACGGCCCCGCCGCCAGGTCCCCGGCCGCCCAGTAGCGCACCCGCGCCAGCTCCGCGTCCGTCACCCGAAACGTCCCCGGCTTCCCGTCCGCCCCGCGCGCCAGCCATTCCCGCAGGTCAGCACGCCAATGCGCGTCCCGGAACGCGATCCCGGTCTCATCCAGCAACGTCAACCGCGACGCCCGGCTCACGACCAGATCCACCGCCTCACCGGCAGCGAGCAGCCCCCGCACCACGGAAGCCGCATACGGCGTCCCGGACGCCCCGGAAACCCCGACGACCCACGGCCGACGGCGCTCGGCGGCCGGCGGGCCGGTGTCGTGGCGAGCGTCCTGAGGGACGTGGCGACTCGTGTCGTGACTGGTGTTGTTGTGCGGCGGCTCCACGCATCGAGCCTATCCGGCGGAACCAGGAACCCGGTCATGGCCGTTCTTAGCTGTGAGGTGGGGGCCGAGCGGGCGCAGAACGGGCAACCGTGACGGCCACCGGACGACTGACGGGCGGGCAGGGATGACAGCGACAGGGCGCACCGGGATGCGACAAGGACGGGCCAAGCCGGCGGCATGCCTGGTGCTGATGCTGGGCTGGGTCGCGCTGCTCTGGCTGCTGGAAGGCGTCGACGTCGTCACCGGCGGCGCCCTGGACACCTTCGGCATAGAGCCGCGCGAGCCCTCCGAGCTCGTCGACGTCGTACCGGCCGCCTTCCTCCACTTCGGCTTCGGCCACCTGGCCGCCAACACCCTGCCGTTGCTGCTGCTCGGCTTCCTCGCCGCCCTCCGCAGCGGCATCCGCCGCTTCCTCGCCGTCGTGCTCCTGATCACCCTCGCCAGCGGCCTGGGCGTCTGGCTCACCGCCGCACCCGGCAGCAACACCGCGGGCGCCTCCGGCATCATCTTCGGCCTCTTCGGCTACCTCCTGGTGCGCGGCTTCATCGAGCGCTCCCTCCTCGACATCGCCATCGGCCTCGCCGTCGGCGTGGTCTACGGCTCGATCCTCTGGGGCGCCCTCCCCATGACCGCCGGCCAAGTCAGCTGGCAGGCCCACCTCTTCGGCCTCCTGGGCGGCATCACCGCGGCCTTCACCCTCCGCACCCGCCCCGCCCTTTCGAGCCCCGCACTCCCCACGAACATCTAGGCCGCGACCTGGACGGGCCCTTCGGATCGTGCAGCGGCCCCGCCCAGGTGCCTGAGCCTCCCGTCGGGGAAGCCCTGTTCGCGTCTCAGGTGAACGGGCCGTCGAGTGCGAAGCGGCGCAGGTGGCGGGCGAAGTCCTGGGCCTCACCCGGTGGCCACGAGGAGAGGCTCGCCATGATGTGGGCGGCCAGCCGTGCGCGCAGCTCGGCCACGGTGTGCCGGCCCTGCTCGGTGAGGACGAGGAGATGTGCGCGCCGGTCGGCGGGGTCCGGTTCGCGTCGGATGAGGCCGGCGTCCTCCAGCCGGGAGGCCCGGCGCGTGACGCCGGAGCGGTCGAGCCCCACGTCGGGCGCCAGGTCGGCCGCGCTGCAGGGGCCGGTCCGGGCGAGCGTGCTGAGCACGGGGTAGGTCAGTTCGTCCACCGCCTCGCCCATGCCTTCGGTCAGCTTCCGGTGCAGCTGCGTACGGGTGGTGCGCCGCAGCAGGATTCCCAGCGCATCGGCGATCTCGTGTCCTACTTCCTTCTCCACACCTCAACAATAGCGTGCGCGACGCACGCGTTTGATGCTACGGTCAAGGAGAAGCGTGCGCGGCGCACGCTTCTTGGTTCCCTCTCGGAAGGAAGTTCCATGACCCGTACCGGCATCGAGGCCGCCCTGACCGACCTGCTCTTCAACGGCGACCTCACCCTGCAGGAGGCAGCCGACCGCCACTTCACCCCGGAGTACCGTCAGCGCACCGATGGAGAGTGGGCGGACCGCACCGAGTTCCTGGAGCACATCGCCCACCTGCGCACCCTCGTCGCCGACGGCCACGTCGAGGTCCACGAGGAGCTGCACGACGGCAGCAGGTACGCCGACCGGCACACCGCCCACCTCACGAAGAAGGACGGCACGAGCGTGCGGATGGAGGTGTACGTGTTCGCCGACCTGGCGGCCGACGGCCGCTTCGACCGCATCGAGGAGACCACCCTGATGCTCCAGGGCTCCGCTTCCGACCGCACCATGGGCAGCGCCCGCTGAGGCCCCAGCCGGGGCCGTTCAGACCGACAGCCCCCGCACCACCAGATCCAGCAGCGCGCACACGAACAGTGCGATCCCGATGAAGCCGTTGACCTGGAAGAAGGCCCGGTTGAGGCGGGTGAGGTCGTGGGGCCGGACGATGGTGTGCTCGTAGAGGAAGGCGGCTGCCACGATCAGCAGGCCGAGCCAGAAGAACGGGCCGGCGCCGGTGGCCAGCGCGTACCAGGCGAAGAGCGCCGTGGTGACGAGGTGGCAGCCGCGGGCACCCCGGATCGCGGCGGGGATGCCGAAGCGGGCCGGGACCGAGCGGACGCCGATCTCGCGGTCGGTGTCGACGTCCTGGCAGGCGTAGATCAGGTCGAAGCCGCCGATCCAGATGCCGACCGCGAGGCCGAGGACCACGGCGTCCCAGGACCAGGTGCCGGTGATGGCGATCCAGGCGCCGATCGGGCCCATGGCCTGGGCGAGGCCAAGGATGGCCTGGGGGAAGTTGGTGAAGCGCTTGCCGTACGGGTAGACCACCATCGGCACCACGGCGACCGGGGCGAGGGCCAGGCAGAGGGGGTTGAGCAGGGCCGCCGCGCCGAGGAAGACGGCGAGGGCGATCAGGGCGCCGGTCCAGGCGGACTTCACGGAGACCGCGCCGGTGACGAGTTCGCGGTGGGCGGTGCGGGGGTTACGGGCGTCGATCTCGCGGTCGATGATCCGGTTCGCGGCCATCGCGAAGGTGCGCAGGCCGACCATGCAGACGGTGACGAGGAGCAGCAGGAGCCAGTCGATGCGCCGGTCGCGCTGGTACATCGCGGTCAGGGAGGCGATGTAGGCGAAGGGCAGCGCGAAGACCGAGTGCTCGATCATGACGAGCCGCAAAAAGGCCCTGGTGCGGCCGGGCTGCGGGAGGGCGGCGGAGGCGCTGCTCATCAGAGGCCGTACTCCTTCCAGCGGCGGTCGACGAGGGCCGCCGTGCGGGGGTCGGACTCGACCATGTCGGGCCAGCCGCCGTCGCGGGTGTAGCCCTCCTCGGGCCACTTCCTCGTCGCGTCGATACCTGCCTTGCCGCCCCAGAACTGCTGGTAGGAGGCGTGGTCGAGGTGGTCGACGGGGCCTTCGACGACGGTCAGGTCGCGGGCGTAGTCGGTGTTGCCGAGGGCGCGCCAGGAGACCTCGTGGAGGTCGTGGACGTCGCAGTCGGCGTCGACGACGACGATGAGTTTGGTGAGGGACATCATGTGCGCGCCCCAAATCGCGTGCATCACCTTTTGTGCGTGTTTGGGGTACTTCTTGTCGATCGAGACGATCGCGCAGTTGTGGAAGCCGCCCGACTCGGGGAGGTGGTAGTCCACGATGTCCGGGACGATGATCTTGAGCAGGGGCAGGAAGAAGCGTTCCGTCGCCCGGCCGAGCGGGCCGTCCTCGGTCGGCGGGCGGCCGACGACGATGGACTGGAGCAGCGGGCGCTTGCGCATCGTCACGCAGTCGATGGTCAGCGCGGGGAACGGCTCCTGCGGGGTGTAGAAGCCGGTGTGGTCGCCGAACGGGCCTTCCGGGAGCATCTCGCCGGGCTCCAGCCAGCCCTCGATGACGACCTCGGCGTTCGCCGGGACCTGGAGCGGGACGGTCTTGCAGTCGACCATCTCGATCCGCTTGCCCTGGAGGAAGCCGGCGAAGAGGTATTCGTCGATGTCGCCGGGGAGTGGGGCGGTGGAGGCGTAGGTGACGGCCGGCGGGCAGCCAAAGGCGATGGCGACCGGCAGCTTCTCGCCGCGCTTGGCGGCCACCTGGTAGTGGTTGCGGCTGTCCTTGTGGATCTGCCAGTGCATCCCGATGGTGCGCTTGTCGTGGCGCTGGAGGCGGTAGAGGCCGAGGTTGCGGACGCCGGTTTCGGGGTGCTTGGTGTGGGTGAGGCCGAGGTTGAAGAACGAGCCGCCGTCCTTGGGCCAGGTGAAGAGGGCGGGGAGCATGTCCAGGTCGACGTCATCGCCGGTGAGCACGACCTCTTGGACGGGGGCGCTCTCGCCCTTGACCTTCTTGGGCGGGACGTGCGTCATGCCGGCGAGCTTGCCGAACGCCTCGCGGATCCCCACGAACCCGTGCGGGAGTTCGGGCTTGAGCAGGCCGCCGATCTTGGCGCTGATGTCCTCGTACGCCTTGAGGCCGAGGGCCTTGAGGAGGCGGCGGTCGGTGCCGTAGACGTTCATGGCGAGGGGCATCGCCGAGCCCTTGACGTTCTCGAAGAGCAGCGCGGGCCCGCCGGCCTTCTGCACCCGGTCCACGATCTCGCCGACTTCGAGATACGGGTCGACCTCGGCCTTGATGCGCTTGAGGTCGCCTTCCCGCTCAAGAGCGCGCAGGAACGAGCGGAGATCGTCGTAAGCCATGCGTTCCAGTATCGGGTACGCACTACCCTGGGCGGGTCACCGGGCCCTGCCGTGGGCCCGCCGTCGTGTGCAGGGGGCGCGTTCCGCAATGCTCAGGTATCTGCCGTTCCTTCTGGTGCTGGCACTGTGGATCTACGCGTTCATCGACTGCCTCAACACCCCCGAGTCGCAGGTGCGCGGACTGCCGAAGGTGGTCTGGGTGATCGTCATCCTGCTCTTCGGTGAGGTGCTGATCGGTCCGATCGCGTGGCTGGTGGCGGGCAAGCACCGGCATGCGGTGGCGGGCGGGGGCGGCAGTACGCCTTCGGAGTGGCACCGCAACCACAGCACGGCGAAGTGGGTGGCGCCGGACGACAATCCGGAGTTCCTGCGTTCCCTCAAGGAGGAGAACAAGAAGGACGAGGCGCTGCTGAAGGACTGGGAGGCGGATCTGCGGCGCCGCGAGGAGGAGCTGCGGCGCAAGGCGCGTGAGGCGTCGGAGGGCAACAACGAGGACACGCCGCCGTCGGCCAAGGACTAGCCACGGAACAGCGACGGACCGGCCATGGATCAGCCGCGGACCAGTGGTCTGACGGGCCGGTAGTCCCGCCCCTGCCGCGGCGCGGCAATTCGGTGGCCCGGTCCGGTCGTCGTCGGTCAGGATGACCGCTCATGAGCATCGCCCCGCACGACACCGAGCGCCTCGACTCCGAGCGCCACGTCACCGAGCGCCACGTCACCGAGCCCGCCGGCACCGACCACGCCAGCGCCGAACCCCTCCGTCGGATCCGCGCCCGTTACACCGAACGGACCGTCACGGTCTATCAGGCCTATCCGCCCGAGCTGGGGCTGCCGGCGGCGCGGGACGGTCGGTTTCCGGTGGCGTGGAAGCGTGAGCGGATGACGTGGATCAAGCCGTCGTTCCTGTGGATGATGTACCGCTGCGGCTGGGCATCGAAGGCCGGGCAGGAGACGGTGCTGGCGGTCGAGATCGACCGGGCGGGTTTCGACTGGGCGTTGCGGCATGCGTGTCTGTCGCACTTCGACCGGGACGAGCACGCGGACCGGGACTCCTGGCGGCGGCGGTTGCGGGAGTCGCCGGCGCGGGTGCAGTGGGATCCGGAGCGGGATCTGTGGTTGCGGCCGCTGCCGTACCGTTCGCTGCAGCTGGGGCTGGCCGGGGAGGCGTCGCGGCGGTACGCGGACGAGTGGACGGTGGGGATCACGGAGGTGACCGGGCTGGCGCGTGAGGTGCGGGCGCGGATGGCGGCGGGGGACGTGGCGGGGGCGGCCGGGTTGCTGCCCGAGGAGTGTCCGTACCCTGCACCCGAGGGAACTCCGGGGCTCGGCCGCGTGTCCTGACGCGGCCCGGTAAACCCGTAATTCCGGCCACCGCGCGGTCCGTGGGGGACTGCTTCGTGTGGCGTACGAGGCGTAGCGCGGAATGGCCAACTGACGGCCTTTCACGGCCAATTGAGGCATCGTCCAGATTCCTGCCGCTGCCCGGGAAACTCTCCCGCCGCCACAGTCATGTCGGCCCACTGAGGGCTCACGCGACTCAGGGAGAGTGGCACATATGCCCGACATGACCCGACGCAGACTCCTCGGCTCCGCGGCCGGCGCGGTCGGTGGCGCCGCCGCGCTGACGCTGTTGCCGCCCAGCGTGCAAAAGGCCGTCGCCGCCGGACCCGCACGTCACGGTTCGCTGCACGACGTCGAGCACGTCGTCATGCTCATGCAGGAAAACCGGTCGTTCGACCACTACTTCGGCACGCTGCGCGGTGTCCGTGGTTTCGCCGACCCGGACGCGCTGACGCTCCCGGACGGCCGTGATGTCTTCCACCAGCCGGACGCGGAGAATCCGGACGGTTATCTGCTGCCGTTCCGGCTCAACACCCACACCTCCAGCGCGCAGGCCATTCCCTCCACGAGTCATGCCTGGTCGGTGCAGCACGAGGCGTGGAACGGCGGCAAGATGGACCGCTGGCTGCCGGCGCACCGGAAGGCGGACGGGGTCAACGGCCCGTATGTGATGGGCTATCACACGCGTGAGGACATCCCGTTCCAGTTCGCGCTGGCGGAGGCGTTCACGCTGTGCGACAACTACTTCTGCTCGGTCTTCGGGCCGACCTGGCCGAACCGTCTGTACTGGATGACCGGCACGCTGGACCCGGGCGGCACGCGGGGCGGGCCGGTGCTGAACAACACCGCGCCGAAGCCGTACCGCTGGACGACGTACGCGGAGCGGCTGGAGGCGGCGGGGATCAGCTGGAAGGTGTACCAGGAGGAGGACGACTACGGCTGCAATCTGCTGGAGCAGTTCCAGACGTTCCGGGACTCCCAGCCGGGTGATCCCCTGTACGAGAAGGGGGTGCGGCCGCAGCCGGCGGGCACGTTCGAGGACGATGCCCGCAACGACCGGCTGCCGGCGGTGTCGTGGCTGATCCCGACGAGTCACCAGTCGGAGCATCCGGACTATCTGCCGGCGGCGGGCGCGGCGTACGTGGCGCAGAAGCTGGAGGCGATCGCGTCGAATCCGCGGGTGTGGGCGAAGACGGTCTTCATCCTCAACTACGACGAGAACGACGGGCTCTTCGACCATGTGCCGCCGCCGGTGCCGCCGCCGGGGACCGCGGACGAGTTCGTCAGGGGGCTGCCGATCGGCGGGGGGTTCCGGGTGCCGTGTCTGATCGTGTCGCCGTGGACGGTGGGCGGCTGGGCGGCCGGTGATCCGTTCGACCACACGTCGGTGCTGCAGTTCCTGGAGCGTTGGACGGGTGTGGAGGAGCCGAACATCAGTGACTGGCGGCGGACGGCGTTCGGCGATCTGACGTCGGCGTTCGGCTTCCGGCATGCGGCGCGCCGGCCGCCGCGGCTGCCGGACGACACGGCGGAGCAGCTGGCGGAGGCGCAGTGGGAGGTGGCGCATCTGCCGAAGCCGACGTTGCCGGGGGCGGGACAGGTGCCGCCGCGGCAGGAGCGGGGGCGGCGCCGGCGGCGGTGACGGACCGGGTCGAGTGGCCGTGATCGGTGTCGACTGGCCGTGATCAGGGTCGGGTGGCCGTGGTCCGGGTCGAGTGGTCGTCATGACGACGGTGCCGTACGGGTGGGCCCGGGGGCTTTCCGTACGGCACCGTGTGGTGGTTCGGGTGGTTCAGACGCCGGCGTAGGAGTGCAGGCCGGTGACGAAGATGTTCACGCCGTAGTAGTTGAAGAGGTAGCAGGCGAAGGCGATCAGGCCGAGCCAGGCGGCCTTGCGGCCCTTCCAGCCGGCGGTGGCGCGGGCGTGCAGGTAGCAGGCGTAGGCGACCCAGGTGATGAAGGACCAGACCTCCTTGGGGTCCCAGCCCCAGTAGCGGCCCCAGGCGGCCTCGGCCCAGATGGCGCCCGCGATGATGGTGAACGTCCACAGGGGGAAGACGGTGGCGTTGACGCGATAGGCGAACTTGTCCAGGGACGCGGCGGAGGGCAGGCGCTCCAGGACGGAGGCGGCGAAGGCGCCGGGCTGCTTGCCGGCGGGGTCGGCGAGCTTGGCCTCGTAGCGGTCGCGGAAGAGGAAGAGCAGGGTGGCGACGGCGCCGAGGTAGAGGACGGCGCCGGAGAGGATCGCGCAGCTGACGTGGATCCACAGCCAGTAGGAGTGCAGCGCGGGGACGAGCTGGTCGCTGGCGGTGTAGAGCACGGAGACGGCGAGGCCGAGGTCGAGCAGGACGGTGGTGACCAGGGGCAGGCCGATCCACCGGACGTTCTTCTTCAGGACGAGCAGCAGCAGGTAGATGCCGGTGGCGACGGCGGCGAAGGTGGTGGAGAACTCGTACATGTTGCCCCAGGGGGCACGCTGTACGGACAGGGCGCGGGTGACGACGCCGCCGACGTGGAGGGCCCAGGCGAGGACGGTCAGCGAGATGGCGATGCGGCCGTAGAGGTCGCCCTTCTCGGTGCCGCCGGCGGCGCCGGGGCCGTCGGGGACGTCGCGGCTGCCGGCCGCCGACTTGGTGATGACCTTGGGCCGTTCCAGTACGGCGGTGCCGCCGCTGCGGCGTTCGGCGGTGGCGGTGGCGGGTGCCGACGCGGTGGTGGGGGAGGTGAGGGCGGCGGCGGTGCGGGCGACCTTGCTGCGGCTGCCGAACACCCACTCGGCCATGTGCGCGACGAAGGCGAGGGTGTAGATCGCCATGGCCGAATAGACCAGGACATTGCTGTTGTGCGCCAGTGTCTCGTTGGCTGCGGCGGCGAGGTTCACGCGCGCGCTCCTTCGGAGGGGTCAGCAGGACCGTCAGAGTCGGTGGGCTCCGCGGGGTCTTCGGAGGGGGTGGCCGGGTCGGGGTGCGGGGCGAGCGGGGCGTCGGGCTCCAGTGCCGCGGCGAGGTCGCCGAGTTCCTCGGGGAGGCGGGCGGACTCGCTGCGGCCGAGTCCGGCCATCTCGACGACGGTGACGCCGTCGCCGTTCTCCTCGGTCCGTTCGGCGCGGACCCAGACGCGGCGCCGCTGGATGAACAGGGAGCCGGCCAGGCCGAGGAGGGCGGCGACCGCGCCGGTGAGGGCGAGGCCGTTGCCGGGCTGGTGGCTGATCTTGAAGCTGGCCCAGGTCTTGACGCCGTTGAAGGTGATGCTGCCGTCGCCGCCGGGGAGCTTCATGGTCTCGCCGGGCTTCATCATCTGGGCGACCGCGCGGCCGTCGACCTGGTACTGCTTCAGGTTCTTCTTGTCGAGCTGGTAGACGTTCTGCGGCAGCCCGGAGGCGACGCCCAGGTCGCCGTGGTAGGCGGTGAGCACCAGGCGCGGGTTGTCGAGGGCCGGGAAGGTGGAGAACATCGAGCCGGAGCCCTTGCCGCCGAAGGTGGGGACGAAGAAGCCCTGGAAGCCGAGCTGGTTGGGCTTGTCGTCCTTGGTGCGGGCGCCGGGGACCTTGACGACACCGGTGGAGGTGAAGTTCTTCGGGTCCTGGGGGAGGAAGGGGACGGCGCCGTTGTAGACGGTCTTGCCTCGGCCGTCCTTGACGGTGACGTCGGGCGCGTAGCCGTGGGAGAGCAGGTAGACCTTGGAGCCGGCGATGTCGAGGGGGGTGTTCACCTCGATGGTGGTCTTGTGTTCCTGGCCGTCGGCGCCGGAGAAGTACCGGATGTGGGCGCGGAAGATCCGCGGGGTGCCCTTCTGCGGTCCGGAGCGTTCGTAGGTCGCGTCGAACTTGTCGAGGCTGAAGCCGAACGGCTCCATGGTGTCGGTGTCGAAGAAGGCGCCGGACTTGAAGTCGTCGTACTGGGTGAGGCTGTTGGCGAACCCGTCGCCCTCGGTGATCAGCTTGCCGCCTTCGGACTTCCACAGGCTGCCGACGGCGAACGCGACGAGCATCACGATCAGTGCGAGGTGGAAGACGAGGTTGCCGACCTCGCGCAGATAGCCCTTCTCGGCGGCGACCGCGGTGCCGGCGCGGTGGGCGCGGAACCGGCGCTTCTTCAGCATCCGCTCGGCGGCGGCGAGCACGTCGTCGGGGGCGGCGTCGGTGCGCCAGGTGGTGTAGGCGGGCAGCCGGGTCAGGCGGCGGGGGGCGGCCGGCGGGCGGCCGCGGAGCTGGCCGACGAACTGCCAGCTGCGCGGGATGATGCAGCCGATCAGGGAGATGAACAGCAGCAGGTAGATGGCGGAGAACCACACCGAGCTGTAGACGTGGAACATCCCCAGCGTGTCGTAGACGTCGCCGAGGGTGGGGTGGTCGGCCTTGAACTGGTCGACCTTGACGGGGTCGATGCTGGTCTGCGGGATCAGCGAGCCGGGGATGGCGCCGATCGACAGCAGGAAGAGCAGCAGCAGCGCGACCCGCATGGAGGTCAGCTGCCGCCAGAACCAGCGGGCCCAGCCGACCGGGCCGAGCGAGGGCAGGGTGACGTCTTCCCGGGGCGCGGTGGAGAGCTGGGAGCCGGCCGCGCCGAGGTCGCTGCCCGCGTCGTCGGTGCCGGGGGTGCCGGGGCCGGGGTCGCGGGGGGTGTCGGTCTTGGTGGACATCGATCAGATCCCAACGGTGGAGCTTTGTGCCCAGCTCTGGAGCTCGGACATCAGGCTGTCCCAGATGCCGGTGACGAGGAGGACGCCGAGGGCGACCATCATGCCGCCGCCGATCCGCATCACCCACTGGTAGTGCCGTTTGACCCAGCCGAAGGCGCCGAGGACGCGGCGGAAGGCCAGGGCGACGGCGATGAACGGCACGCCGAGGCCGAAGCAGTAGGCGACGGTGAGGAGGGCGCCGCGGACGGCGCTGGCGTCGTAGAAGGAGAGGGTCTGGACGGCGGCGAAGGTGGGGCCGAGGCAGGGGGTCCAGCCGACGCCGAAGAGGACGCCGAGGACCGGCGCGCCGGCCAGGCCCATGGCGGGCTTCTTGTGGAAGCGGAATTCTCGCTGCCCGAAGCGTTGCAGGACGCCGGCGAAGGCCAGTCCGAAGAGGATCAGCAGGGCGCCGAGGACGCGGGAGATGACGTCCTTGTAGTCGAGCAGGGTCTTGCCGAAGAAGCCGAAGAGGGCGCCGCCGGAGACGAAGACGGCGGTGAAGCCGAGGATGAAGAGGCCGGCTCCGGCGAGCATCCGGCCGCGGCGGGCCTCGCCGAGGTCGGTGCCGGTGACGCCGGTCACGTACGACATGTAGCCGGGGACCAGCGGCAGGACGCAGGGGGAGAAGAAGGAGACGAGGCCGGCGAGGACCGCGATGGGGACGGCGGCGAGGAGGGTGCCGGTGGCGACGGTGTGGTTCTCCGCGGCGGCGGCGAGTTGGGTGAGTTCCATCTCCGGCGGGATCACTTCTCGGCGATCAGCGGCTTGACCATGCCGCGCAGTTCGTCCTCGGTGAGCGGGCCGATCGAGCGGGCGGCGATCTTGCCGTGCCGGTCGATGGCGATCGTGGAGGGGATGGACTGCGGGTTGAGGCTGCCCTTGGGGAAGCGCAGCATGAGCCGGCCGGTGGGGTCGAACAGGCTCGGGTAGGGCACCTTGTGCTCTTCCTCGAAGCTGGTGGCCTGGGACTTCTGGGAGTCGCGGGTGTTGATGCCGAGGAACTGGACGCCCTGGTCCTTGGTCTCCTTGGCGACCTTGGCGAAGTTGGGGGCCTCGGCGATGCAGGGGCCGCACCACGATCCCCAGATGTTGAGGATGACGACCTTGCCCTTGTAGTCGGCGACGTCGAGCTTCTTGCCGGTGGTGCTCTCACCGGACAGGTCGGGGGCGGGCCGGCGGTCGGCCTTCTTGACGGTGTCGACACCGTCCTTGCCCTGGACGAAGCGGGTCTGGGCCGAGCCTCCGGAGGCGCCGTCTCCGCAGGCGCTCAGCGACAGCGAGGCGGCCGCGGCCCCTGCGGCGAGCAGGATGATCCGGCGGCGGCGCGTGCGGCGGCGTGGGGCGTCAGCACTCATGTGAAAAGTTTCGCATGGGCCATTTGCGGATCTTCCGCGCCCCCCTCGCCCGGCCGGGTCACGGGTCATGGGTCTCGGGGTCACATGGCCGAGAGGTATTCCTTCCAGCCCTCGGCGGGCCGCTCGCCGACCGGGACCTGCTGGAGCCGGTACAGGACCTCGGGGTCCTGGGCGTCGAGCCAGTCGGTGAGCTGCCGGAACGACACCAGGCGGACATCGGGGTTCTGCTCGTTGGCGATGTGCTTGAGGGCGTCCTCGACGGCGTCCATGTAGATGCCGCCGTTCCACTGCTCGAAGTGGTTGCCGATGAAGAGGGGGGCGCGGTTGGTCTCGTAGGCGCGGCGGAATCCGGAGATGTACGCGTCGGTGGCCTGCTGCCGCCAGCCGGGGTAGTTGGCCGGTGGGGCCTTGGTGGAGTTCCGGGACTGGTTGGCGAGGATGTTGTAGTCCATCGAGAGCACCTCGAAGGAGTGCCCGGGCAACGGAATCTGCTGGAGCGGGAAGTCCCAGAGGCCGAATTTCTTCTTCGGCCACATCTGGAGGCCGCCGGGCGCGCTGGCGTCGTAGCGCCAGCCGAGTTCCCGGGCGGCGGGCAGCAGATTTCGCTGGCCGAGCAGACATGGCGTACGGCCACCGACCAATTCCTGTCGGTAATCGAAGGGCAGCGGTTCGGTGTCGGCGAATCCGGTGTTGGTCCGCCATTTGGTGACGAAGTCCATCGCCTGCTCGATCTCGGAGTACCACTGGTGGGGGGTCCAGTGTTTGACCGAGGTCGGGGCGTCGCCGCAGAAGTGACCGTTGAAATGGGTGCCGACCTCGTGGCCGTCCAGCCAGGCCTGGCGCACGTATTTCAGCGTCTCCTTGATGTGGTCGTCGCTGAGGTAGCCGATGGCGGAGGCGCCGCGCGGGTTGTTGGGCGGTTCGTAGAGGTCCTTCTGGGATTCCGGCAGGAGATAGAGGCCGGAGAGGAAGAAGGTCATGGCCGCGCCGTGGTCCTTGGCGACCTGGAGGAAGCGGGGGAAGAGGCCGTTGCCGACCTCTCCCGCGCCGTCCCAGGAGAAGACCACGAACTGCGGCGGGGTCTGTCCGGGCTCCAGGCGTTCGGGGGCTTCCGGCTGGTGCGGCTGTGCGCCGTAATTCGCTGTCGAGCCGTCACCGATGAGTTTGGGGCGGGCCTGGACGGAGCTCTTCACCTTCTGCTTGTCGGCGCTCGCCCGCGGGCCGGACGTGGAGCAGCCGGCGACGCCCAGCGCCGCGGCTGCCCCCGCTCCGAGGCCCAGCAGGTTTCGCCGACTGATCGCGCGCATACCCTCGTCCCCATCCGTGCTCGCCGAACTCAATATCCATATAAACGGACATTGGAGACGGGGGCATGTTGAGCACCGGGAACTACGGGTTCCTCGCTCGGATATTTCCTCCTGCGCGCTTTTGACGTTCCGCCACCTGATGCAGTGTCAGGCTCCGTAGGCCTTGCTCTTCCCCTTCACCGGTTTGGCGCCGGCCAGAAGGTGGGAGGGAACCAGGTCGCGCGCCGGTTCGCTGTACCCCACGGAAATGATCTTGTCGCCCTGGAACGTGAACGACGTCAGCGAGGCCAGCGTGCACTGCCGCTTCCGCGGGTCGTGCCACAGCCGCCGCCGCTCCACGAAGCTGCGGACGATCCAGATCGGCAGCTGGTGGCTGACCGCCACCGCCTCGTGCCCGCGGGCCGCGTCCCGCGCCGCGCCGAGCGCCGCCATCATCCGTACGACCTGTTCCAGATACGGCTCGCCCCACGAGGGCCGGAACGGGTTCGTCAGGTACTTCCAGTTGCCGGGCTTCTTGAGCGCGCCGTCACCGACCCCGAAGGTCTTGCCCTCGAAGACGTTGGCCGCCTCGATCAGCCGCTCGTCGGTGGCCAGGTCGAGACCGTGCGCCGCGGCGACCGGCGTCGCGGTCTCCTGCGCGCGCTCCAGCGGCGAGGCGACGACATGGGTGACGTCCCGGTCCGCGAGGTGCTCGGCGACCCGGTCGGCCATCTTCCGCCCCAGCTCGGAGAGGTGGTAGCCGGCCCGGCGCCCGTACAGCACGCCCTCCGGGTTGTGCACCTCGCCGTGCCGCATGAGGTGGACGACGGTGATGTCGTCACCGTTGTTGCCGGCGGAGACGTCGTTGCTGTTCTGGTTCATTTCCCCCTCATTCCGTCGCTTCGGCGGCGGCCCGGGCGGCGGCCGGCAGGGCGGCCGCGATCCGCTCGACGGCCGCGGTGTCGTGCGCGGTCGAGACGAACCACGACTCGAACGCGGACGGCGGGAGGTAGACGCCCTGGGACAGCATCGAGTGGAAGAACGCGGTGAAGCGGAACGACTCCTGCGCCTTCGCCTCGTCGTAGTTGGTGACGTCCCGCTCGGTGAAGAAGACGGAGAACATGTTCCCCGCCACCTGGACCCGGTGCGCCACGCCCTCCTTGGCCAGCGCCCCGCCGACCAGCGAGCGCAGCTCTGCGGAGACCGCGTCGACCTTCTCGTACGCGGCGTCGTCCAGCAGCCGCAGCTGCGCGACACCGGCCGCGGTGGCGATCGGGTTCCCGGACAGGGTGCCCGCCTGGTAGACCGGGCCGGCCGGGGCGAGGTGCGCCATGACGTCCGCGCGGCCGCCGAACGCCGCCGCCGGGAAACCGCCACCCATGACCTTGCCGAAGGTCATCAGATCCGGACGAACACCGTCAATCCCGTACCAACCGGCCTTGCTGACGCGGAAGCCGGTCATCACCTCGTCGGAGATGTACAGCGCGCCGTTCTCGGCGCACACCTCCTTCAGGCCCTGGTTGAAGCCGGGCAGCGGCGGCACCACGCCCATGTTGCCGGCCGACGCCTCGGTGATCACACAGGCGATCTCGCCCGGGTGCGCGGCGAACGCGGCCCGCACCGCCGCCAGGTCGTTGTAGGGCAGCACGATCGTGTCGCCGGCCTGCGCGCCGGTCACGCCCGGCGTGTCGGGCAGCCCGAAGGTCGCCACGCCCGAGCCGGCCGCGGCCAGCAGCGCGTCCACGTGCCCGTGGTAGCAGCCGGCGAACTTCACCACCTTGGGACGGCCGGTGAACCCGCGCGCCAGACGGATCGCCGACATCGTCGCCTCGGTGCCGGACGAGACCAGGCGCACCTGCTCGACCGGCTCGATCCGGGCCACGATCTCCTCGGCCAGCTCGACCTCGCCCGCGCCGGGCGTGCCGAAGGACGTACCGCGGGCGACCGCCTCCTGGACCGCCGCGATCACCTCGGGGTGCGAGTGCCCGAGGATCATCGGCCCCCACGAGCACACGAGGTCGACGTACTCGCGGCCGTCGGCGTCGGTGAGGTACGGACCGGTACCGGACACCATGAACCGGGGCGTACCACCGACGGCGCGGAACGCCCGCACCGGTGAATTGACGCCGCCGGGCGTCACCACGGAGGCGCGCTCGAAGAGCGACTGCGAAACAGGGGCTTCATACGGAAAAGACACTGTGATCCTGACCTGCATAAACGAGGGAGGGCGGCGGCGTACGGGCACGGCCCCGGCTGACAACGGCGTGGGAATCCCCGCTTGGACCACCTAAGGCGCCGCGCGGTTCCCGCTCGATCCTTTTTTGATTCCTCTCGCTTTCGACCGGGCGTCAGCCCCCGCTTGTCTGCGAAACTGGGGCGACGGACGAGTGAGTCACGCAAGCAATGGTCTCAGAGGCGCACGGGGGCGTGCGGCCGGGCGTTTCGCGCGCCGGTGACGGGGGAGGTCTCTGAGACGATGATCGGGTTGCGCGGCTTGGGCTGCGAGTGGTCGGGTGGAGATATGCATCGCGGTGGCGAACTGGGCGAAGGAACCGACGACCGGGGTTCCGGGCGCGCCCAGCGCGGCCGTCACCGGCGCGAGACCGAAGGCATCAAGGGTGGGGACATCAGGGGCGGCCGCATGGGGGTGACCTACAAATACTTCGGCGCGCCCAACGGCGCGACGGCGGCCCGGGTCCCGATCTCCATGCGCCCTGAGGAACTCGGCGGTGACGAGCTCGGCATGGGCGGGATGTTCACCAAGATCAAGCCGGAGACCATGGCCGCCATGGTCCTCACCGGCATAGAGGGCATACCCCTCCATAAGGTTCCGCCGCTCGAACTCGTCGTCCTCCACCCCGACTACGCCGTCGTCAAGCTCCCCATGACCGTGGTCGACCCGCTGCGCGGCATCGGCGAGGAATCGGTCGGCGCGGCCGCCTTCATCTGGTCCACGGTCCCCGACCGCGGCGGCCCCCGCGACGCCTTCGCCGTCTACCAGCTCCTCCACGAATGGCAGGACTTCAGCCACCGCCTCCACGAGGCGGGACACCAGGCGTATTGCTTGGTGTGGCCGTAACGGTTCGGCGGGGGTGGGGCGGGGTGGGCGTTGCCGGGACGCCGGGGCCCTCGGGCCGGGGTGGCCGGGACGGCGTTGTCTCCCGGGTGGTCTGGTGTCCGGGGCGGGCCGGGGCGCTGGTGGTGCGCTGGTGGGGTCATTCCCCTACGGGTGCCGTGGACCTCACCACGTAGGTCGGGCCGAGACTCCGCCGTCCACCACGAGGTCCTGTCCGGTGATCCAGGACGCCATCGGTGAGGCGAGGAACACACAGGCGTCGCCCACGTCCTCCGGGCGCCCCAACCGCCCGGTGGGTGCCGCCGCGTGCCAGCGCCGTACCCCCTCGGGCCAGTCCTCGGCCAGCCCGGGGCGGTCGATCAGGCCCGGCGAGACGCTGTTGACTCGGATGCCGTACCGGCCGTACTCCAGCGCGGCGGCGCGCGCATGCATGACCACCGCCGCCTTGGACGCGCAGTAGTGGGCGTGCTGCGGAGCCGGACGGTCCGCCTCGATCGACGCGATATGCGTCACCGACCCGCCGCCGCCCTCCCGCATCGCGGCCGCCGCGGCCTGCGTGCAGGCGAACACCGAGTGCACGTTGAGGTCCGCCACGGCCCGCCAGTCGGCGAGCGACATCCCCGCCAGTTCCTGCGTCGGCTGCACCCCGGCGTTGTTCACCAGCGCGGTGAGCCGCCCGCGCCAGCCGGCCGCCTCGTCCACCAGCCGGTGGCACTCCTCCTCGACGGCCAGATCGGCCGCCAGCGCCAGCGCACTCCCGCCGCCCTCCTCGATCCGCCCCACCAGCGCCCGCGCCGCCTCGGCCGCCGCGCGGTAGTGCACCACCACCGCCGCCCCGGCCTCCGCGAACCGCACCGCGATGCCCCGCCCGACCCCACCCGCGGCCCCGGTGACGAGCACCACTTGCCCGGAGAGATCGGGCAGGTGGCCGGATCCGCCCGGTGGGCCCCCCTCCCCGGGACTAGCCCCCGCCCCACCGCCGTTCAGGCCAAAAGGGGTCCTCTCCCCTGTCATGGCCGGCTCAGCGCGGCGATCCGCGCTGCCTCCCGGGGAAACCGCGCCGCCAGTTCGGCGGCGTCCCCGTGCTCGTAGTCCTCGAAGGTGAAACCGGGCGCCATCGTGCAGCCGAACAGCGTCCAGGAGCCGCCCTCGGCGACCTCGGCGGCCATCCACGTACCGGCCGGCACGGTGAACTGGACGTGCTGCCCGCTCAGGACGTCCGGCCCGAGTACGACCGTACGGGCCGCGCCACCATCCGGTGCGCTCGCCCCGGCCCGCTCCGCCGCCCCGAGCTGCCCGTCTTTTTCAGGCCCTTCGGTCAGCAGGAAGAGGGTGAGCGGATCGCCCCGGTAGAAGTGCCAGATCTCGTCGGTCGGCAGCCGGTGCAGGGCGGAGTAGTCGCCCGGCTCGGCGGTCAGCAGCATCACGATCGCCGTGCCCTCGGGCCGCCCGTCGGGCCGGGCCGGCCCCGCCCACGTGCGCCGGTACCGTCCGCCCTCACGCGGCAGCGGCACCAGACCGTAGAAATCGACCAGCGCCTCGGGGAGCGGATCGCGGGACGTGCGGTGCTCGACCATCTTCGACGTGCCCCTTTCCACCAACCAGCAGCAATACGGGGGGGTTCGTGTATGGATGTCCGAGTACGGATGTCCATACACGGATCTCTGTGTACGAAGGCCCGTGTACGGAGGTTCGTACGCGGCGTTTCGTACACGACGGTGCGTCAACGGCGGTGCATCAACGGCGGTTCGTGAGCCGCGTTTCACCTATGGCGGTTCACCTACCGCGCCTCGCGTACCGCACTTCACATACGGCGGTTGATCCACCCTAGGCGCGTACGCCGCCCGACACGGGCACAATCGGGCCATGTCCGATACTCCTCCGCCGGTCGATGCCTCGACCGCGTCCCCGGTCGTTGCCTCGCCCGCGCCTTCGGCCAACGCCCCGTCAGCCGTCTGGGAAACCGTCGACCACCTGGTGCGCTGGCTCGACGGCGAGAGCCCGCTGCCACCGGAACAGGAGCGGCTGTTGCGCATCCTGAAGCTCTCCGAGGAGGCGGGCGAGGTCGCACAGGCGGTGATCGGCGCCACCGGTCAGAACCCGCGCAAGGGCCACAGCCACACCTGGGACGACGTGCACAGTGAGCTGTGCGATGTGATCGTCACGGCGATGGTGGCGCTCCGCACGCTGACTCCGGAGGCGCGCCAGGTCTTCGAGGGACACCTGGGGCGGGTGGCCGCACGGGTGCCGCGACCGCTGTCCGGGGACTGAACGGCGGCGCCCGCCCGGGGCGGGGCGGGCTGAAGGGGCGGCGCACCGGCACCGCCCGTCAAGCACCCCTCAACTGTCCTTACCTGTCCTTACCTGTCCTCACTTGGCCTCAACTGCCCCCAACTACCGTCCCCCGCCCGGCACGTGCGCCCTACGGCTGCTCGGCCGTGAGATAGCGCTGGATGGTGGGCGCCAGCCAGGCGATGACCTCCTCATGGCTGAAAGCGACGGCCGGCGGGAGATGCAGGACGTACCGGCACAGCGCCATGCCGAGGATCTGGGAGGCGATCAGCGCCGCGCGCTTCGGCGCTTCTTCGGGTACCGGGCAGACCGCCGTGAGCACCGGCCTGATCTGCTCGGCGAACACCCCGCGCATCCGCTCCGCGCCCGCCTCGTTCGTCACGCCGACGCGCAGCATGCCGGTCAGCACCTCGTCGCCTTCCCACCGCTCGAGGAAGTGGCGTACGAGCCGGGCGCCGGCTTCTTCCCGCGGTACGTGACTGAGGTCGGGCGCATGCACCTCGATCTCGGAGGCGGCCGCGAAGAGGCCGGCCTTGTTGCCGTAGTAGCGCATGACCATCGACGGGTCGATGCCCGCTTCGCGTGCGATGGCCCGGATCGTGGCGCGCTCGTAGCCGTCCGAGGCGAAGCGGTCACGGGCGGCGGCCAGGATCGCGGCGCGGGTCGCGGCGGACCGGCGGGGTGGGTCCGCGGGGCCGGCGGGCCGGGCCGCGGCGGATGTGGCCCCTGCGGGCGGGCCGCCCGCGGACAGGGCGCCGGCGGCGGTGTCGGAGCCCGCGGAATCGGTGGGGGCGTCGGGCTCAGCAGTAGTAAGGGAGCGGTCTTCCGGCATGTCAACAACTGTAGGCCAACGACTGTTGACATGCCAAGCCGACGCGACCTACGCTTGCCAACAAGCGTTGACCAACACGTGTTGACCAACATCCGTTGACCCACACGCGTTGGCATAGGCCCAGGCGCACGCAAGGGAGGCGGAAGCCATGGATGCCACGAACCGCACACCGGACCGGCCGGGCACCCGGGACCAGGGGACCAGCACGACCCGGGACGCCGAGGTGAGAACGGCCGTGGACGCTGAGGTAAGAGCGGCCCGGGACGCCGAGGTAGGGGACGCCCCGGAGGCCGACGGGCACATCGCACCCAGCGCAGGTAGTGCCGGCGCCGCAGACATGGCGGACGCCGAGGACATCGCGGACGTCTTCGTCGTCGGTGCCGGCCCCACGGGGCTGCTGCTGGCCGGGGACCTCGCCGAGGCGGGCCTGTCCGTCACGCTTCTCGAACGCCGCAGTGACACCACCAGCAACCTCACCCGCGCCCTCGCCGTCCATGCGCGCACGCTCGAGCAGCTCGATGCCCGCGGTCTCGCCGATGAGCTGGTCGCCGGCGGTCACCCGATCCCGCGGCTCCGGCTCTTCGGGGAGGCCACGCTCGACCCCGGCCAGCTCGCCACCCGCTTCCCCTTCGTCCTGATCACTCCACAGTTCGAGGTCGAGCGGCTGCTGGAGCGGCGGGCGCGGAAGGCCGGCGTGGTGTTCCGGTACGACTCGGAGGTGCTCGGCCTCGACCAGGACGAGGAGCGGGTGACGGTGGAGCTGCGCACCGCCGACGGCATCCGCAGCGCCCGCGCCGCCTACCTCGTCGGCACCGACGGTGTGCGCAGCACGATCCGGGAGGCCGTGGGCCTGCCCTTCCCGGGGAAGTCCGTGATCCGCTCGGTGATACTCGCCGACGTCCGGCTGGACGAGGAGCCGCCGTCCCCCTTCACGGTCAACGCCACGAGTGAGGCGTTCGCGCTGATCGGCTCGTTCGGGGACGGCTGGTACCGCATCATCGGCTGGAACCGCCACCGCCAGGCCGACGACGACGTACCCGCCGATCTCGAGGAGGTCCGCGAGGTCGCCCGGCTCGCGCTCGGTACGGACTACGGCATGCGGGACGCCCGCTGGACCTCCCGCTTCCACAGCGATGAACGCCAGGCCCCGCAGTACCGCGTCGGCCGGGTCTTCCTCGCCGGGGACGCCGCGCATGTCCACTCCCCCGCGGGCGGTCAGGGCATGAACACCGGTCTGCAGGACGCCGCCAACCTCAGCTGGAAGCTGGCCGCGGTCATACGCGGCCACTCCCCCGCATCCCTGCTGGGGAGCTATCAGGCCGAGCGGCATCCCGTCGGCAAGGCGGTGCTCCGCAGCAGCGGCGCCATCCTGCGGCTGACCCTGCTGCACTCCGCTCCCGGGCGTGCGGTCCGGGGAATCGCCGCGCGGCTCATCAACCATCTGCGGCCGGTAAACCGCCGTGCGATACGCATGCTTTCCGGCATCGGCATCAGCTACCCGGCCGGACCCGGTGCCCATCGGCTCGCCGGCCACCGCGCCCCGGACATCCGCCTGGCCGGCGGCGGTCGGCTCTATGAACTCCTGCGTCAGGGGAAGTTCGTCCTCATCACCCCCGCCGACGAGCCCACCGGCCTGCGTCCGGCCGACGACCGCGTCATCCCGGCCACCTGGGACAGCGGCCGCCGCACCGCCCTGCTGATACGCCCCGACGGCTATATCGCCTGGGCCACCGACGCCACGGCCCCCGCCGAGCGCGCCGCGGCACTGCGCAGCGCGCTCATACGGTGGACCGGCGCCGCGCCGACGAACGGTTGAGCGGGGGCGGACAGCTGAGCGGAGGCGGACAGCTGAGCGGAGGCGGACGGCTGAGCGGGGGCGCCGGCTCTGCGGGGGCGCCGGCTCTGCGGGGGCGCCGGCTCTGTGGCGGCGTGGGTTCTGTGGGGCGCCGGCCCTGCGGAGACGCCGGCTCCGCGGGGGCGCCGGCCCCTACGGGTGCTGGCTCCACGGGGGCGCGCCAGCTCCTTCGGGGGGGGCGGCTCCACCGGGGGCCAGCTCCGCCGAGGGGGGTGAGTGCCAGCTCCGCCCGGGGCAGAGCTCCGCCCGGGGGAGCTCCACCGTGGGGTGCCGGCTCCGCAGGGGGTGCCGGCTCCGCAGGGGGTGCCGGCTCCGCTGGGGGGCAAGCTCTGCTGGGGGGCAAGCTCTGCTGGGGGTGTCGGCTCCGCGGCAGGTGCCGGAACTCTCCGCGACTGAGCCCGGCGCCGGCGCACCTAGCCCTGGCCCGGCTAGCCCTGGCCCGGCGCCTGCGTCTGCACCGGCACCGGCACCGGCACCGGCACCGGCACACCTAGCCCGGTGTCAGCACATGACGCAGATACGCCCGCGGGTCGTTGAGGTATCGCCGCCAGTGGTCGACGAGGCCCAGCTCCGCCCACTCCACCGACCGCATGCCGTGCTCGCCGACCTCCACGATGTCCGCGCCGGGCAGGGCCGTCAGCAGCGGTGAGTGGGTGGCGCACACGACCTGGGCTCCGATCCGTGCCAACTCGTCCATCAGCCCGACCAGTTCCAGACAGGAGGAGAAGGACAGCGCGGCCTCCGGCTCGTCCATCACGTACAGCCCGCGCTCGGCGAACCGTTCGCGGAAGGCCAGCAGGAAGCTCTCGCCGTGGCTCATCTCGTCCGGGGCCTGGGAGAGCCGCTGGGTACTCCGCTCGCCGTTGAGTGCTTCCAGCGCGGTCTCGGCCCGGAGGAAGAAGCCACGGCGACGCGTCCGCGGCCCCCGCACCATCCGCCGCCCCTCCTGCGTCGGATCGAACCGCAGCAGACCGCCCAGCAGCGAGGCCTCACGGGAGGAGGCGTACTTGTAGCCCGCCGACCCACCGTACGAATCCAGACCGAAGCCCTCTGCCAGGGCCTCGGCCAGCGTGGACTTCCCCGAACCGTTCTCGCCCACCAGGAAGGTGACGGGCGCGCGGAAGGTCAGCCCTTCCGCGGCCAGTTGCCGGACACAGGGCACCGTCCAGGGCCAGCCGTCCTCGGCCGCCCCCGTACCCGTCGGAACGTCCACATAAGCCCGTTCAATCAGCATGACTCGAAGCTCTCATGCACCACTGACAGCGCTGAGCGGGGTGCCTCGGTGGTGGGCCCCGGGGGCCTCGGGGTGGCCTGGGAGGGGTGGCTCGGGGGGTGCCTCGGTGGTGGGCCCGGGGGGGGTGCCTCGGGGTGGCCCGGGGGATGGCTCGGGGTGGCCCTCGCGGGTGGCTCCGGGGGTGCCTCGGGGGTGGCTGGGGGGTGTTTGAGGCGGGAGAGTAGGTGGAGGTGGAGGTGGGTGGGGGAGGGAGGAGAGAGGGGGAAGGGACCGCGCAGCGCCGGAGCCGGCCGGGCTTAGGCTCGCCGCATGCTCATCGCGCGTTCCGCTGCCCTGTTCGTCGTTGCTGCACTGTTCGAGATCGGCGGGGCCTGGCTGGTGTGGCAGGGGGTCCGCGAACACCGTGGCTGGGCATGGATCGGGGCCGGGGTGATCGCGCTCGGCGTGTACGGCTTCGTGGCCACGCTCCAGCCCGACGCCAACTTCGGGCGCATCCTCGCCGCGTACGGCGGTGTCTTCGTCGCCGGGTCGCTGGCCTGGGGGATGGTGGCCGACGGCTATCGCCCCGACCGCTGGGACGTCATCGGCGCGCTGATCTGCCTGGCCGGGATGGCAGTGATCATGTACGCCCCCAGGAGCCGCTGACCGTCCCCACACCAGTCGCCCACTGCTCCCTCCCTCAACAGCCCGCGGCCACCCACTGCCCGGCCCTCGACCGCCCAATGACCACCCGCGGCCGTCTCCGACCACTCCGCGACCACCCACGGCCCGGGCCCGAACGCTCCCGTGACCACCCACGCTCCGGGCCCGGCCACCCCGCGACCACCCACGGCCCGGGCCCAAACGCCCCCGTGACCACCCGCACCGCCCGCCACCGGCCACCCCAGCCACCCCCTGCCGACCCACACCAGTCGCCACCGGCCTCCCCAGCCACCCCCTGCCGACCCACACAGTCCTCCTACGACCACCCCTCACCACCCACAGCCCTCCTGCGACCACACCCCCCTCGCCACCCCCAGCCCGCCCCGACCACGCCGCGACCGCTCAAAACTCGGGCCCGACCACCGCCCGCCCCCAACCAACCCCTGACCGGCCGCCGCTCCCCACCAGCCCGCCACAGCGCGCGCCGACCGCGCCCTGACCGTCCGGCGGCCGCACCCTGACCGTCCACCAAACCAGCCATTGATCAAGCGCTCATCGGGAGTTGAGCAGCAGTTGATCAGGGGCTGCATATCCTGGCCACACCGCGAGTGCGGTCGGGTCGCACAACGGTCGTGCCGACAGCCGCCGATCCGCCGTCCCGTCGTCCCGTCGTTCCGCCGTTCCGCCGTTCCGTCGTCCCCACCGGCTCCGAGGAGAGCGTCATGACCGCCGATGCCCGCAGCACCGACTCCCGTAGCACCGACGCCCGCAGCACCGATGCCCGCAGCACCGATGCCCGTAGCGCCGAAACTTCTGGTGCGGAGGCTCGTACCGCTGTTGTCACCGGAGCGAGTAGCGGTATCGGGGCCGCGACCGCGCGGGCGCTGGCTGCTGCCGGGTACCGCGTCGTGCTCACCGCCCGCCGTAAGGACCGCATCGAAGCGCTCGCCGCCGAGTTGCCGGACGCCCAGGCCCATGCGCTGGACGTCACCGACCGCGCCGCCGTCGACGCCTTCGCGGCCTCGCTCGACGCGCTGCCGTCCGTCGACGTCCTGGTCAACAACGCCGGTGGCGCGTTCGGTGCGGAACCGGTGGCCACCGGGGACCCCGCGGACTGGCGCGCGATGTACGAGGTCAATGTGCTCGGCGTGCTCCACATGACCCAGGCGCTGCTGCCGAGGCTCACGGCCTCCGGGGACGGCACCGTCGTCGTGCTGTCCTCCACCGCCGGTCATGCCACGTACGAGGGCGGCGGCGGATATGTCGCGGCCAAGCACGGTGCGCATGTCATCGCCGAGACGCTGCGGCTGGAGCTGTGCGGTGAGCCGGTGCGGGTGATCGAGGTCGCCCCGGGCATGGTGAAGACCGACGAGTTCGCGACCACCCGTTTCCGTGGGGACGCCGACAAGGCCGCCAAGGTCTACGAGGGTGTGGACCAGCCGCTCAGCGCGGAGGACGTCGCCGACACCATCACCTGGGCGATCACCCGCCCCTCCCACGTCAACATCGACCTCTTGGTGGTCCGGCCCCGCGCCCAGGCCTCCAACACCAAGGTCCACCGCACCAGCACCACCTGAGCCCGAGCCTCACCCTCACCACCTGAACTCCCGCTACCTGAGCCCGAGCCCCCTACCGGACCCACCACCGGAGCACCCGCCACCTGAGCCCCTCGCCCCCGCTCCACCCTCACCGGACCAGGCCAAGCCAGGCCCGACCAGGCCCGACCAGGCCGAGCCAAGCATCAGGCCCAACTCGGCCCAAACGCGGAGCGGCACGACAAAGAGCGGCGTGGGGGCCCCCCCCCCCCCCCCCCCCCCACCCCCCCCCCCCCCACCCCCCCCCCCCCCCCCCCCCCCCCCCCCCCCCCCCCCCCCCCCCCCGAGGCGGGCGGGGGCGCGGGG
>NZ_JBHWDV010000024.1:0-27213 GCF_042734445.1 Streptomyces sp. NPDC059649 | reverse complement strand
CGCCCCTACCGGGCCTTCAAAATCATCGCGCAAAACCCGCCCCAACCGGGCAGCGCCCCTAATATGCGGGGGGGGGCCCCCCCGCCCCCCCCCGCCCCACAACCGAGCCCTCTCGAAGCCCCGAGCCTCCCGAGCCCCCAAGCCCCAGGCCCTCCCCCGCCCGTGCCGGCCCAGACAAACCGGCCCGACGAACCGGCCCCGACCAACCGCCCCCTCGCCCTCAGCCCTTCACGCACACCACCTGCTTGAGGTGCGCGATGACCTCCACCAGGTCGCGCTGCTGATCGATGACCTTCTCGATCGGCTTGTAGGCGCCGGGGATCTCGTCGATCACCCCGGAGTCCTTGCGGCACTCCACGCCCCGCGTCTGCTCCGCCAGGTCGCGCGTCGTGAAGCGCTTCTTGGCGGCGTTGCGGCTCATCTTGCGGCCGGCGCCGTGCGAGGCGGAGTTGAAGGACGCCGGGTTGCCGAGGCCACGGACGATGTACGAGCCGGTGCCCATCGAGCCGGGGATGATGCCGTACTCGCCGCCGCCCGCCCGGATCGCGCCCTTACGGGTCACCAGCAGGTCCATGCCGTCGTACTGCTCCTCCGCCACGTAGTTGTGGTGGCAGGAGATCACCTCACCGAAGGTCACCCTGGCCTTCTTGAACTCCCGGCGGACGACGTCCTGGGTGAGCGCCATCATGATCTCGCGGTTGTGCTTGGCGTACTCCTGGGCCCAGAAGAGGTCGTTGCGGTATGCCGCCATCTGCGGGGTGTCCGCGATGAAGACGGCGAGGTCGCGGTCAACCAGGCCCTGGTTCTGCGGCAGCTTCTGGGCCACGCCCATGTGGTACTCGGCGAGCTCCTTGCCGATGTTGCGCGACCCGGAGTGCAGCATGATCCACACGGAGTCGTTCTCGTCGAGGCAGATCTCGTGGAAGTGGTTGCCGCCGCCGAGCGTGCCCATCTGCTTCACGGCCCGCTCGTGACGGAACTTGACCGCGTCGGCGACTCCGTCGAAGCGCGCCCAGAAGTCGTCCCACCCGGAGGTCGGCAAGCCGTGCAGCCGGCCGGGGTCGACCGGGTCGTCGTGCATGCCCCGGCCCACCGGAATGGTCTGCTCGATCTTGGAGCGCAGCCGGGACAGGTCACCGGGCAGGTCGTTGGCGGTGAGCGAGGTCTTGACCGCGCTCATTCCGCAGCCGATGTCGACGCCGACCGCCGCCGGGCAGACCGCCCCGCGCATCGCGATCACCGAGCCGACCGTGGCGCCCTTGCCGTAGTGCACATCGGGCATCACGGCCAGGCCCTTGATCCACGGCAGGGTGGCGACGTTGCGCAGTTGCTGCATCGCGACGTCCTCGACCGTGGCCGGGTCGGTCCACATCCGGATGGGCACCTGGGCGCCGGGTACCTCGACGTACGGCATAACTTCCTCATTCCCCCGAAAACCTGAAAAACGCAAAAGCCGGACAAAATACCTGATCTTGGACGGTGAACCGGCGTACGCGGCAAGACGTGCGATAGACATTGTGTCCATCGGCCGCCGCCCGGCGGCAACCGCATTTTCCGAGGGAATTCGAGGGAAGGAGCCGCGAACGATGCCCCGCAAGCCGTTCGTACCCGGTGCCGCACTGGTGGCCGTCGCGGCGCTGGCCGTCGGCCTCGCCGGCTGCACCGGCGGCCCTGGCACCGACGGTGACGCCGCCGACGCCAAGGGCGGCGACCCCGCCGCGACGAGCCAGTCCGCCGAACCGGGCCGCTACCAGACCCTCCCGGAGGCGTGCGGGCTGCCTGGGCGCAGCACCGTCCGCGCCATGCTGCCCGGCGACGGCCAGCAGCTCTCCGACACCGAGGCCGACAAGCTCTACGGCGGCCAGGCCGACATCACGTACGACACCGACCGCCGGGTCGGCTGCCACTGGACCCGCGAGACCGACGCGGGCACCCGCCATCTGAGCCTCGACATCCAGCGCGTGGTCTCGTACGACGCGGCCGTCAGCGATGACGACAAGGCGCAGGGGATCTACGACAGCAAGGAACTGGCCGCCCGGATTCCGTCCGGCGGCGGCGCCGGTTCCTCCCCCACCCCGTCCCCGTCGAAGAGCACAAAGAGCACCAAGGACACCAAGGGCTCCAACGGTGCGGAAGAGCCGAGGGGCGCGAAGGGCGGGGCGAGCGCCGCGGGGAAGGCCGCCGGGAAGACCCCGGCGGGAAATGGCGACGCCACGGACAAGCCCGGCACCGACGCGAGCGGAGACGCAGGCGGAGACCCGAGCGCGGCCTCGACCACGTCGCCGACCACGGACCCGAGTGCCGGCGCCGGCGCCTCGACCGCGCCGCGCGTGCTCGACGGTCTGGCCGACGCCGCGTTCCTCAACGACAAGTTGATCACCGCGGACTCCGGTGTGCACCGCGACATCACTGTGGTCTTTCGCACGTCGAACGTCATCGTGACGATCACCTACGACCAGTGGTCCACGGACAAGTCGATGTTGCCGGAGAGCCAGGAACTGCAGGACAAAGCCCGTTCGCTGGCCGATGAGCTGGCCGATCGCCTCGCCGAATAGCCCGAGTTGCGCGACTCGGGCTGATGGTCCGGAGTCGAATCACTATGCCCGTTTCGCGCCTTGTGCTCACCGGTACGAAACGGTCACCCACCCCGCGGCGCCGCGTACCGTGCCCTCTAGCGAACCGACCTCGCACCACGACTGACCACGCCGAACGACGTACGACGCCGACCACCGACGCCGACGCACGACGACGAACAGCGAAGGAACCATGCACCGTTCAGCCAAGCGCCTCGCCAGCCTCCTCACCTGCGCAGCAGTACCAGTACTGCTCGTCGCCGGCTGCTCCGGCTCGGACAGCGGCAGCTCGGACTCCGGTTCCGGTGATGCCTCCTCCGCCGCGCCCAGCCGCTCCGCCCAGCCGTCGCCGACCGTGGCGCCCGCGAAGTACCAGAAGCTGCCGAACCCCTGCTCGGCGTTCTCCAAGGACACCGTCAAGAAGCTGCTGCCCAAGGTGAAGGACGCCGCCGGGGACCAGGGCCAGTCCACGGACAACGCCGCGCACGGCACCTGCTCCTGGAACAGCTCCGAGGAACACGGCGTCGACGGCACCCAGTTCCGCTGGCTGGACATCGGCTACCAGCGCTACGACTCCGACCCGGGCATCGGCTCCGGCGAGAAGCGCGCCACCGACTTCTACACCAAGCAGGTCGCCGACGCGAAGGCCACCAAGGGCGCCAAGAAGCTCAAGACCGCCCAGACCGCCGGCACCGGCGACGAGGCCACCGCGATCACCTGCGACGTGAAGAAGGAGGGCAACGACTTCAAGAACACCACCATCGTCGCCCGCGCCTCCAACATCGTCGTAACGATCAACTACAACGGTGCGGGCCTGGCCGGCGCCGACACCCCCAAGGGCGCTGACCTGCTGAAGAAGGCCCAGGCCGCCGCCAAGGAAGCGGTCGCCGCCGCCCTCAAGGCGAACCACTGACGTCGATCCGACCTCGATCCGACCTCGATCCGACGCCGACCTGACGTCGATCCGACACCGATCTGAGGCCGGCCCGAGACCTCCGCCGCCCCGCCCCGGCCCCTCCGGGCACCTCCCGGCGGGGCCCGGCGGAGGGTGTGCCAGGCTAGGCGCGCCATGTCGCCGAGCCGGGGAGGGACCGCGGGTGTCCGCGACGAAGACGGCGCAGTTGACTCGTACCCACCGCATCCTCATCGGTGTGGTCGTCGCCGGTGCGGCGGTGATCGCCGCCATCGGCTTCACCGGCTCCTACGCGGCGGTCCGCGCACTGGCCGAGAAGAAGGGCTTCGGCGCCTTCTCGGTCGTCTTCCCGATCGGCATCGACGCCGGCATCGTGGTGCTGCTGGCGCTGGACCTGCTGCTGACCTGGATCCGGATCCCGTTCCCGCTGCTGCGGCAGACCGCCTGGCTGCTGACCGCCGCCACCATCGCCTTCAACGGCGCGGCGGCCTGGCCGGACGCGCTGGGCGTGGGGATGCACGCGGTGATCCCGGTGCTGTTCGTGGTGGCCGTCGAGGCCGCCCGGCACGCCATCGGGCGGATCGCCGACATCACGGCGGACAAGCACATGGAGGGGGTGCGCCTCACCCGCTGGCTGCTGGCGCCCCTCCCCACGTTCCTGCTGTGGCGGCGGATGAAGCTGTGGGAACTACGGTCCTACGACGCGGTGATCAAGCTGGAGCAGGAACGGCTCGTGTACCAGGCGCGCCTGCGGTCGCGCTTCGGGCGCGGCTGGCGCCGTAAGGCTCCGGTGGAGTCCCTGATGCCGCTGCGGCTCGCCCGGTACGGCGTGCCGCTGACGACGACAGCACCGGCCGGGCTCGCGGCGGCGGGCATCGAGGTACCGGCCCTGACGCCGTCCCCCACCCCCGCCCCGGCCGCGGTGCAGCCCCCGGCCCCGGCCGTGGCGGACGAACGGCCGCAGCCGGCCCCCCAACCCGCGCCGGCTCCGGATCCGGCCTGGGCGCCGGCGCCGGAACCGGCCCCCGTAGCAACTCCCGAGCCCGAACCGACCCCGGAAGCCGGACAACCGCCCGCCGCCCCTCAGCTGACCATCCCCGTCGGCCCCGGTCGCAGCCGTCCGCTGGGCACCGCGGGCGCCCCGCTGCCGATTCCCGAGCAGGCGTCGCCCGCCCCCGCGCTCCCCGAAGACATTCCGAGCGATGAAGAGCTCTACACGGCCTACCGGGCGTACGTGGCGGAGAAGAACGGCTTCCCGGATTCCCGGCAGTTCGGCCGCTACCTGCTGCACTCCCACGGCATCGGGGCCCAGGACGGCCGCTCCCTGCACGAAGACCACCTGCTCGGATTCGTGAAGGACTTCCGGCAGCGCATCAAGTCGGAGATGGAAGCCGAGTACATCCCGTAGACGCGAGTACATCCCGTAGACGGAGGCGGCACCCCCGGCCCCCTCAAGCCCGCTGCGCCTTCCGCTTCTTGTCCATTTCGCCCCACACGGCCAGTGCCGCGCCGGCCAGGATGAGGCCGAGGTAGGCGACCGACGGCAGGTCGAACCAGTGGGCCAGCAGCCCCCAGGCGCCGTCGAAGAAGGTCTTGCCGATGAAACCCATCGCTCCTTGGAGCATGGCGATGAAGCCGATGATTCCCCTCATGTCACCAGCGTGACGGGTTCGGCCCCGGGGATCCTCCTCCCCGGGGCCGAACCCGTTCTCAGCCTTGAGTCGCACCGGCCGGCGCGGCGCCTACGACCCGACGGCGGCGTGTCTACGACCAGGCGGCGGTGCCGTCAGCCGCCGAGCAGCTTGCGCACCCGGTCGGCGCCGACCGCCAGCAGCAGCGTGGGCAGCCGCGGCCCGGTGTCGCGGCCGACCAGCAGGTGGTAGAGCAGCGCGAAGAAGGCGCGCTGGGCGACCTTCAGCTCGGGCGTCGGCTTGGCGTCCGGGGCCAGCCCCGCCTGGACCTTCGGCACGCCGTAGACGAGCGTGGTCAGGCCGTCCAGCGACCAGTGCTCGTCGAGGCCGTCGAGCAGCAGCCGCAGCGATGCGCGGGCCTGGTCGTCCAGCGAGGCCAGCAGCTCGGCGTCCGGCTCGTCACGCACGATGGTGCGCTGGTCGGCCGGGACCTGGGTGTTGATCCAGTGCTCGGCCCGGTCGAGCCGGGGCCGGGTCTCGTCCAGGGACGTGACGGGGTTGGCCGGGTCCAGCTCGCCGAGGATCCGCAGGGTCTGCTCGTCGTGGCCGGCGGTGATGTCCACGACGGAGGCGAGGGTGCGGTACGGCAACGGGCGCGGGGTACGGGGCAGTTCGCCGGCGGCGGTGCGCACCGCGCGGGAGTGGGCGGCCGCGTCGGCGGGCAGCGCGGTGCCGTCGGCGACCTTGGCCTCCAGCTTGTCCCACTCGTCGTAGAGCCGCTGGATCTCCTGGTCAAAGGCGATCTTGAAGGACTGGTTGGGCTTGCGGCGGGCGTACAGCCAGCGCAGCAGCGGCGCCTCCATGATCTTCAGCGCGTCGCCCGGGGTCGGCACGCCGCCGCGCGACGAGGACATCTTGGCCATGCCGCTGATGCCGACGAAGGCGTACATCGGACCGATCGGCTGGGCGCCGCCGAAGATCTCGCGGACGATCTGCCCGCCGACGACGAAGGAGGAGCCGGGCGAGGAGTGGTCGACACCGGACGGCTCGAAGATCACGCCCTCGTACGCCCAGCGCATCGGCCAGTCGACCTTCCAGACCAGCTTGCCGCGGTGGAACTCGCTCAGCCGGACCGTCTCCCCGAAGCCGCAGGCGGTGCAGGTGTAGGTCAGCTCGGTGGTCGCGTCGTCGTACGAGGTGACGGTGGTGAGGTCCTTCTCGCACTGCCCGCAGTACGGCTTGTACGGGAAGTAGCCGGCCGAGCCGCCGCTGCCGTCGTCCTCGCTGGCCGCGCCGGAGCCCTCGGCCGCCTCCAGCTCCGCCTCGTCGACGGGCTTCTGGGACTTCTTCGCGGGGGCCTTCTTGGTGCGGTACTGGGCGAGGATCGCGTCGATGTCCGCGCGGTGCTTCATCGCGTGCAGGACCTGCTCGCGGTAGACCCCGGAGGTGTACTGCTCGGTCTGGCTGATGCCGTCGTACTCGACGCCCAGCTCGGCCAGCGCCTCGGTCATGGCGGCCTTGAAGTGCTCCGCCCAGTTCGGGTACGCCGAGCCGGCCGGCGCCGGTACGGAGGTCAGCGGCTTGCCGATGTGCTCGGCCCAGGACTCGTCGACGCCCTCGACGCCGGCCGGGACCTTGCGGTAGCGGTCGTAGTCGTCCCAGGAGATGAGGTGCCGGACCTCGTGGCCACGACGGCGGATCTCGTCGGCGACCAGGTGCGGGGTCATGACCTCGCGGAGGTTGCCGAGGTGGATCGGGCCGGAGGGCGACAGGCCGGACGCGACGACGACAGGTTTGCCGGGGGCGCGGCGCTCCGCCTCGGCAATGACGTCATCCGCGAACCTGGAGACCCAGTCGGTCTCGGTGCTCTGCTGAGCCACGATCGGCCCTTCCTCTTCCTGGTGCTTCCTCGATTGCGCCGTCTTGCGCGTGCGACGCACAAATGCCTGACGGTGCCATTGTCCCAGACGCCGCCGTCCGGAAATTCAGTGGTAACGGCGTGGGATACTCAGTGGCAAACCCTTTCCCCTTCAAAGACACCTTCGTCTAGAAGAGAGCGCAGCTTCATGGCCTCGGTCCCTTCCCTCGCAGCTTCGGTCCACCAGCGCGTCGCGGACGCCCTCTCGGCAGCCCTGCCGGAGGCCGGCGCCGCGGACCCGCTGCTGCGACGTAGCGACCGGGCCGACTTCCAGGCCAACGGCCTGCTGGCGCTCGCCAAGAAGCTGAAGGGCAACCCCCGGGAGCTGGCGACCAAGGTCGTCGACGCGATCGGCGACGGCGACCTCCTCCAGGAGGTCGAGGTCTCCGGCCCCGGCTTCCTGAACATCACGATCACCGACAAGGCGATCACCGAGACGCTCGCCGCCCGCGCCGCCGACGACCGGCTCGGCGTGCCGCTGAAGGAGAAGCCGGGCGTCACGATCATCGACTACGCCCAGCCGAACGTGGCCAAGGAGATGCACGTCGGGCACCTGCGCTCGGCGGTCATCGGTGACGCGCTGCGCCACATGCTGGACTTCACCGGCGAGCGGACGATCGGCCGGCACCACATCGGCGACTGGGGCACCCAGTTCGGCATGCTCATCCAGTACCTGATCGAGCACCCCGGCGAGCTGGCCCCGGCGTCCGAGGTCGACGGCGAGCAGGCCATGTCGAACCTCAACCGGGTCTACAAGGCGTCCCGCGCGGTCTTCGACGCCGACGAGGCGTTCAAGGAGCGCGCCCGCAAGCGGGTCGTCGCCCTCCAGTCCGGCGACAAGGAGACCCTCGACCTGTGGCAGCGGTTCGTCGACGAGTCGAAGGTCTACTTCTACTCGGTCTTCGAGAAGCTGGACATGGAGATCCGCGACGACGAGATCGTCGGCGAGTCCGCGTACAACGACATGATGGCCGAGACGGCCCGGCTCCTGGAGGAGTCCGGCGTGGCCGTCCGCTCCGAGGGCGCCCTCGTCGTCTTCTTCGACGAGATCCGCGGCAAGGACGACCAGCCGGTCCCGCTGATCGTCCAGAAGGCCGACGGCGGCTTCGGCTACGCGGCCAGTGACCTCTCCGCGATCCGCAACCGCGTCTTCGACCTCAACGCGACGACGCTGCTGTACGTCGTGGACGTCCGCCAGTCCCTGCACTTCCGGATGGTCTTCGAGACGGCCCGCCGGGCGGGCTGGCTGAACGACGGCGTCACCGCGCACAACATGGGCTACGGCACGGTCCTGGGCGCGGACGGCAAGCCGTTCAAGACCCGCGAGGGCGAGACGGTCCGCCTGGAGGACCTCCTCGACGAGGCGGTCGAGCGGGCCACGGCGGTGGTGCGGGAGAAGGGCGAGCCGATCGGCCTGACCGAGCCGGAGATCACCGAGAACGGTGCGCAGGTGGGCATCGGCGCGGTGAAGTACGCGGACCTGTCGACGTCCCCGAGCCGGGACTACAAGTTCGACCTGGACCAGATGGTGTCGCTCAACGGCGACACGTCCGTCTACCTCCAGTACGCCTATGCCCGGATCCGGTCGATCTTCCGCAAGGCCGGCGACGCGCGTCCCGAGGCGCACCCGGAGCTGGCGCTGGCCCCCGCGGAGCGGGCGCTGGGCCTGCACCTCGACCAGTTCGGCGAGACCGTCATCGAGGCCGCCGCGTCCTACGAGCCGCACAAGGTCGCCGCGTACCTCTACAGCCTCGCCTCCCTCTTCACCACCTTCTACGACCAGTGCCCGGTCCTGAAGGCCGAGGGCGGCCCCGACCAGGTCGCCAACCGCCTCTTCCTCTGCGACCTGACGGCCCGCACCCTCCACCAGGGCATGGCCCTGCTGGGAATCCGCACGCCCGAGCGTCTCTGACGGCTTGCCCACGCCGTTGTCTGCGGCGCCGCGGTGGTTTCTCGCCGTGGTTCCCCCACTGCCTAAAGGGCGTGGGGGAGCAACGGCGAACAAGACCCGCGGCGCCGCAGACAGGTACGTGCGGGGGCGCCGCAAAGCGCACAACGGCGAGCAACGCCCACGGCGCCGCAGCCGAGTACGTGGGGCGTCAATGCCTGCGCAGCCTGTGCGCGGCCTTCTCCTTCGCATCCAGTCCGTGCCCGGCCGCCTTCTCGGCCTTTCCTTCGGCCTGCAGCTTGCGGTTGTGGGTCGCCTTGCCGACGACCTCCTTCATGGCGCCGATGACCTGGGCGCCCTTGGCCCGCATGGTGTCCTTGGCAGTCACGGTGACCCGCTCCTCGTTCAGTCTCCGTCGCGGTCTTCGTCGACATCGAGTCCGTGCCCCGCGTGCGGCGGTCAAAACCTGACAAGTACGACAAAGCTCCCGCCCCAAGGTCCGGGGCGGGAGCTCGATGCCGGCGGCGCCTGCCGCGTCACAGGTTCCGCGCGACCTCCGTCGCCCAGTACGTGAGGATCATGTTCGCGCCGGCCCGCTTGATGCCCGTCAGGGTCTCCAGGATGGCCTTGTCGCGGTCGATCCAGCCCTTCTCGGCGGCCGCCTCGACCATCGCGTACTCGCCGGAGATCTGGTACGCGGCGACCGGCACGTCCACCGCGTCGGCGATCTTCGCCAGCACGTCCAGGTAGGGCAGCGCCGGCTTGACCATGACCATGTCGGCGCCCTCGTCCAGGTCGAGCGCCAGCTCGCGCAGCGACTCGCGGAGGTTGGCGGGGTCCTGCTGGTACGTCTTGCGGTCGCCCCGCAGCGACGAGCCCACCGCCTCGCGGAACGGGCCGTAGAACGCCGAGGAGTACTTCGCGGTGTAGGCGAGGATCGACACGTCCTCGTGGCCGGTCTGGTCCAGGGCGTCCCGGACCACGCCGACCTGGCCGTCCATCATGCCGCTGGGGCCCACGACGTGGACGCCCGCGTCGGCCTGGACCTGCGCCATCTCCGCGTAGCGCTCCAGCGTCGCGTCGTTGTCGACGCGGCCGGCGGCGTCCAGGACACCGCAGTGGCCGTGGTCGGTGTACTCGTCCAGGCACAGGTCCGACATGATCACCAGGTCGTCGCCGACCTCGGCGCGGACGTCCCGGATGGCGACCTGCAGGATGCCGTCCGGGTCGGTGCCGGCGGTGCCCGCCGCGTCCTTCTTCTCGTCCAGCGGCACGCCGAACAGCATGATCCCGGCGACCCCCGCCGTCACCGCCTCGACGGCGGCCTTGCGGAGGGTGTCGCGGGTGTGCTGGACGACGCCGGGCATCGCGGAGATCGGCGCCGGCTCGGCGATGCCCTCACGGACGAACGCCGGGAGGATCAGATCGGACGGGTGCAGCCGGTACTCGGCGACCATCCGGCGCATCGCCGGGGTGGTGCGCAGCCGCCGCGGCCGCGCACCGGGGAAGCTTCCGTACTTCGTCATGCCCACCACGCTACGCCCGCCCCGCACCCGCCTTTGCCGACGCATCGTCGGCGGCCGCCCCAGCGGCGAGGCACCTCTCCCGGCCCCAACGAGGCCCCGACGGGGCCTCAACGGGCGGCGCCCCGCACCCGGATGACCGGGCGCGGGGCGCACAACCGCTGCCGGACCGCTGCGTACCGCCGTCAGCTGCGCACGCGGCGGCGCGAGCCGGGACGGCGCTCGCTGGGGCGGGTGACCGGGTCGCCGGCCTCGATCGCGGCGTCCCGGCGCGCCGCGCCGAAGTCCGCGAGCGCTTCGGCCAGCTTGTGCACCGACGGCTCGGGCGACATCACGTCGACCCGCAGCCCGTGCTCCTCGGCCGTCTTGGCGGTGGCCGGGCCGATGCAGGCGATCACGGTGACGTTGTGCGGCTTGCCGGCGATGCCGACGAGGTTCCGCACGGTCGACGAGGACGTGAAGAGCACCGCGTCGAAGCCGCCGCCCTTGATCGCCTCGCGGGTCTCGGCCGGCGGCGGCGAGGCCCGCACGGTCCGGTAGGCGGTGACGTCGTCGACCTCCCAGCCCAGCTCGATCAGGCCGGCCACCAGCGTCTCGGTGGCGATGTCGGCCCGGGGCAGGAAGACCCGGTCGATCGGGTCGAAGACGGGGTCGTACGGCGGCCAGTCCTCCAGCAGACCGGCGGCCGACTGCTCACCCGACGGCACCAGGTCCGGCTTCACGCCGAAGGCGACCAGCGCCTTGGCGGTCTGCTCGCCCACCGCGGCGACCTTGATGCCCGCGAAGGCCCGGGCGTCGAGCCCGTACTCCTCGAACTTCTCACGGACGGCCTTCACCGCGTTGACCGAGGTGAAGGCGATCCACTCGTAACGGCCGGTGACCAGGCCCTTGACCGCGCGCTCCATCTGCTGCGGGGTGCGCGGCGGTTCGACGGCGATGGTCGGGACCTCGTGCGGCACCGCGCCGTACGACACGAGCTGGTCGGAGAGCGACGCGGCCTGCTCCTTGGTGCGCGGTACGAGCACCCGCCAGCCGAACAGCGGCTTGGACTCGAACCACGAGAGCTGGTCGCGCTGCGCGGCGGCACTGCGCTCACCGACCACGGCTATGACCGGCTGGCCGCCGTCCGGCGAGGGCAGCACCTTGGCGGCCTTGAGCACCTGGGCGACCGAGCCGAGGGTGGCGGTCCAGGTGCGCTGGCGGGTGGTGGTGCCGGCGACGGTGACGGTCATCGGGGTGTCGGGCTTGCGGCCCGCGGTGACCAGTTCGCCGGCGGCCGCGGCCACCGCGTCGAGGGTGGTGGAGACGACCGCGGTGGCGTCGCTGGTGCCCAGCTCCGACCAGCAGCGGTCATCGGCGCTGCGGGCGTCGACGAAGCGCACGTCGGTGCCCTCGGCGTCGCGCAGCGGCACACCGGCGTACGCGGGTACACCGACGGCCGCGGCGATGCCGGGCACGACCTCGAAGACGATGCCCTCGGCGGCGCAGGCCAGCATCTCCTCGGCGACGTTCCCGTCCAGACCGGGGTCGCCGGTGACCGCACGGACGACCCGCTTGCCCGCCCGGGCGGCCGCCATGACAAGATTGGCGGTGTCCCTAAGGGTGGGGATGTCGGCGGGGATTGACGCCTCGTCAACTGACGCCTGCAGTGGTGTGTCCACCTGTGCGCGCGCATGCACACGCACGACGTCGAGCACCTGCGGGTCGGCGATCAGCACGTCCGCGGAGGCCAGCGCCTCCACGGCTCGCAGCGTCAGCAGACCCGGGTCACCCGGCCCGGCACCCAGGAAGGTGACCTGACCGGAGGCGGAGTGGTTCGGGGCGGTGGGGTTCAAAGTGCTCGCTCCCCCATAAGACCGGCCGCACCCTTGGCGAGCATCTCGGCGGCGAGTTCGCGGCCCAGCTGCTGCGGGACCGACATCTCGTCGGGAGAGGCGGGTACGTGCCCGGTGGTGGACAGCTGCACCAGCGTGCTGCCGTCGGTCGTGCCGACGACACCGCGCAGGTGCAATTCGGTGACAGCCTGCTCGTCAGCCTTGGGGCCTCCCCTGCTCGAACGAAGTCGAGAGCTTGGGGAGAGGTCGGCCAGCGCCCCGACGGGTGCGGAACAGCCGGCCTCCAGGGCGGCGAGCAGGGAACGCTCGGCGGTCACGGCGGCCCGGGTGTCCGGGTCGTCGAGCTCCGCGAGCGTGGCGGCGAGCTCCGCATTGGCGGCGGCGCACTCGATCGCCAGTGCCCCCTGGCCGGGGGCGGGCAGAACCACGTCGGGCGACAGCAGCTGCGCCGCCTCGTCGATCCGGCCGATGCGGGTGAGGCCGGCCGCGGCCAGCACGACCGCGTCCAGTTCGCCCTTCTCGACGAATCCGATGCGGGTGTCGATGTTCCCGCGTATCGGCACCGTCTCGACACGCCGGCCCAGCGTGTGGGCCCAGGCGTTGAGCTGTGCCATCCGCCGGGGGGAGCCGGTGCCGATACGGGCGATGCGGTCCGGGTCGGCGGTGAGCTCCTCGAAGGTGAGCCGGTCCCGGGCGATCAGCGCGTCACGGGGGTCTTCCCGTACGGGGATCGCGGCCAGGATGAGCGACTCGGGCTGCCCGGTGGGCAGGTCCTTGAGCGAGTGGACGGCGAAGTCGATGTCCCCGGCGAGCAGCGCGTCGCGCAGCGCGGAGACGAAGACGCCGGTGCCGCCGATCTGCGCGAGGTGCTCGCGGGAGGTGTCGCCGTACGTGGTGATCTCCACCAGCTCGACGGGGCGGCCGGTGAGCTCGCGCACCGCCTCGGCGACCTGCCCGGACTGGGCCATGGCGAGCGCACTGCGGCGGGTGCCCAGCCGCAGTGGTCTGTTGGTGCTGTCTTTCATGCCCGCTCCCGTACTTCCTGACTGCCGCCGCGGGTATCGGCCCGGCTGACGGCGGCGACAGTCTGGGGGTCGAGATCGAAGAGTTCGCGCAGCGCGTCCGCGTACCCGGCACCGCCGGGTTCGCTGGCGAGCTGCTTGACCCGCACGGTGGGCGCGTGCAGGAGCTTGTCGACGACACGGCGCACGGTCTGGGTGATCTCGGCGCGCTGCTTGTCGTCCAGGTCGGGGAGGCGGCCGTCGAGCCGGGCGATCTCGCTCGTGACGACGTCCGCGGCCATGGTGCGCAGGGCGACCACGGTGGGGGTGATGTGCGCGGCCCGCTGGGCGGCGCCGAAGGCGGCGACCTCGTCGGAGACGATGCCGCGCACCTGGTCCACGTCGGCCGCCATCGGGGCGTCCGCGGAGGCGTCGGCCAGCGACTCGATGTCGACGAGGTGGGCGCCCTCGATGCGGTGGACGGCGGCGTCGATGTCGCGCGGCATGGCGAGGTCGAGCAGCGCCAGCGGCGCGGTGCGGCCGGCGCGGGCGGCGGCGACCGCCGCGCCCGTGAGGACCAGGCCGGTCGCGCCGGTGCAGGACACCACGATGTCGGCGAGCGCGAGCTCGTCCGCGACGCCGGCCATCGCCACCGCACGGGCGGTCAGGCCGTTGGCCGCGCCGGGCCCGCCGGGCTCGGTGAGGATGGCCACCAGCCGCTCGGCGCGCTCGACGGTGCGGTTGGCGACCGCCAGCTCGCCGATGCCGTTGCGGACGAGGGTGGTGGCGGCCAGCGACGACATCGAGCCGGCGCCGATGACCAGCGCCCGCTTGCCGTGCGTCCAGCCCTCGACGTCCCGGCCGGCCGCGAGCTGCTCCAGGCCGAAGGTGACCAGCGACTGGCCGGCCTTGTCGATGCCGGTCTCGCTGTGGGCCCGCTTGCCGACCCGCAGGGCCTGCTGGAAGAGGTCGTTGAGCAGCCGTCCGGCGGTGTGCTGTTCCTGCGCGACGGCCAGCGCGTCCTTGATCTGCCCGAGGATCTGGCCCTCGCCGACGACCATCGAGTCCAGGCCGCAGGCCACCGAGAAGAGGTGGTGGACGGCGCGGTCCTCGTAGTGGACGTAGAGGTAGGGGGTCAGCTCCTCCAGGCCGACGCCGCTGTGCCGGGCCAGGAGGGTGGACAGGTCGGCGACACCGGCGTGGAACTTGTCCACGTCGGCGTAGAGCTCGATGCGGTTGCAGGTGGACAGCACCGCGGACTCGGTGACCGGCTCGGCCGACACCGCGTCCTGCAGCAGCTTGCCGCGCACCTCCGGGGCGAGCGCGGCCCGCTCCAGCACGCTCACCGGCGCACTGCGGTGACTCAGTCCGACGACGAGAAGGCTCATGCCGGCATCACGGCGGGCACGTCCCCGTCAGGTCCCTTGCGGTCGGCCGCGGCGGCGGCTTCGGCCGCGGCCGCGACGGCGGCGGCACGGCCGGACGTGGCCGGGGCGCCGCCCTCGGCGGTTTCCTCGCCGGCCTTGCGCTGCTCGTGGAAGGCGAGGATCTGCAGTTCTATCGACAGGTCGACCTTGCGGACGTCGACCCCGTCGGGGACGGTCAGCACGGTCGGGGCGAAGTTGAGGATCGAGGTGACGCCGGCCGCGACCAGGCGGTCGCAGACCTGCTGGGCGGCGCCGGCCGGCGTGGCGATCACGCCGATCGAGACGCCGTTGCTCTCGATGATGTGCTCCAGCTCGTCGGTGTGCTGGACCGCGATGCCGGCGACCGGCTTGCCGGCCATGGCCGGGTCGGCGTCGATCAGCGCGGCGACGCGGAAGCCGCGGGAGGCGAAGCCGCCGTAGTTGGCGAGGGCGGCGCCGAGGTTACCGATACCGACGATGACGACCGGCCAGTCCTGGGTCAGGCCCAGCTCGCGCGAGATCTGGTAGACGAGGTACTCCACGTCGTAGCCCACGCCGCGGGTCCCGTAGGAGCCGAGGTAGGAGAAGTCCTTGCGGAGCTTGGCGGAGTTGACCCCCGCCGCGGCCGCGAGTTCCTCGGAGGAGACCGTGGGCACCGAGCGCTCGGAGAGCGCGGTCAGTGCGCGCAGATACAACGGAAGCCGGGCGACGGTGGCCTCGGGGATGCCTCGGCTTCGGGTCGCCGGTCGGTGAGTTCGGCCAGTTGCCACGGTGCTCCTGCGGGTAGAGCGGGGCTGCGGGCGACCGTATGGAACCCGACCGCCCTGTCTACTGCAGGCTATGTCTTTGTGAACGCGTGCACAAAGATGGTGTCCGCTTTGTCCGGCCAAAGTGATGGGTGTCACGCGCCCTTTCCGGCCCTTCGCGGAACCAACTCCCACGCCACACCGTTCACTCGCGCCGGCCGCACAACACGGCAGCACCGACGGGGACACGCGCGCACTCCTTACCGCTAACCCCCCGGAAACCTACAAATCGCCCACCGATGGTAATCGACCCCTGCCCGCCCGGCGCCCGTCCCGCCGCCCGCCTCACTTCCCGGCCGACCCGGCACAATGGCTCCATGGCCCCCTTGTTCAGCCGCAGCCCCCGCAAGCGCCCCGCCGACCGGCTGGTCACCCTCGTCGGCAAGCCCGGCTGCCACCTCTGCGACGACGCCCAGGCAGTGATCGAGAAGGTCTGCGCCGAAACCGGAGCGTCCTGGGAGAAGAAGGACATCACCGAGGACGCCGAACTGCACCGCAAGTACTGGGAGCAGATTCCGGTCGTCCTGATCGACGGCGCCCAGCACGACTTCTGGCGCGTCGACCCGCAGCGGCTGCGGACGGCCCTGGGCGCCTGAGCCGTCCCGGGGCGGACGGACCCGCCCGCGAGTCGGCCGTAATGCGACCGTCAGCGGCTCCCGGCCCACAGGACACGCGCCCGTAACCGGAAGCACCGAACAAACTGGCTACGCTAGCGCCATGGCCAGCCCCTCGCCCGACCACCACAACGGCAGGAGTCCCCACGGGACGCGCCTCTCCTCGTCGCCCGCTCGCCGATCCGGCTGGATGCCCTCCGGAGCGCTGTTCGACCTGGGCTGGATCCCCCGCCGCCGACGCCCCGCCACCGCCCGCAGCGTGCTGGCCGGCGAGGCCGCCGCCGAGGCCGCCCGGAAGACCTCGCAGGAGGCCGAGGAGGCCCAGGCCGCCGAGGAGGCCCCGGCCGAGCCGGAGTTCCCGGTCGTCGGGGACACCGCGGCCGCCGCCTTCTTCGACCTCGACAACACCGTCATGCAGGGCGCCGCGCTGTTCCACTTCGGCCGCGGCCTGTACAAGCGGCACTTCTTCCACAAGCGCGACCTGGCCCGTTTCGCCTGGCAGCAGATCTACTTCCGGCTGGCCGGCTCGGAGAACCCCGAGCACATGGCGGACGTCCGCAACAGCGCGCTGTCCATCGTCCAGGGCCACCGCGTCTCCGAGCTGATGTCCATCGGCGAGGAGATCTACGACGAGTACATGGCCGAACGGGTCTGGCCGGGCACCCGCGCACTGGCCCAGGCGCACCTCGACGCCGGCCAGAAGGTCTGGCTGGTGACCGCGGCGCCGGTGGAGACCGCGACGATCATCGCCCGCCGGCTGGGCCTGACCGGCGCGCTGGGCACCGTCGCCGAGTCCGTCGGCGGGGTCTACACGGGCAAGCTGGTCGGCGAGCCGCTGCACGGCCCGGCCAAGGCCGAGGCGGTCCGCGCGCTGGCCGCCGCCGAGGGCCTGGACCTGTCGCACTGCGCCGCCTACAGCGACTCGGCCAACGACATCCCGATGCTGTCACTGGTCGGTCACCCGTACGCCATCAACCCCGACAGCCGGCTGCGCAAGCACGCCCGGGAACACGGATGGCGGCTGCGCGACTACCGCACCGGCCGCAAGGCGGCCAAGATCGGCATCCCCGCGGCGGCCGGCGTGGGCGCCCTGGCGGGCGGTGCCGCGGCCGCGGTCGCGCTCCAGCGCCGCCGCCGCTGACCAGGGCTGATCGCCCGACGGCGCGCCGGGCCATCCACGCTCCCTACCCCCACGGCCTCCCGGTCAGTCCCCTTGTCGCGGGTCAGCCACAACACGCCCTCCAACCAGGCAGATTGCGTTCCCTTCCGATCAATAGTTGCTCAGTATTCGATACTTGATCTGCCACCAACCCGCCACGGACCGTAAGTAATCGATGATTTGAGCAACTGGGTGTAGCGCTGCCTGTACGAAGCGTTATTCTCCTCAGACGCAATCCGGAACCCACACGTCCCTACGACGAGTGAACGGTCCCGCACTGCACGTGATGGAAGCTCTGCCTCTGGGAGTCCCGTGTACCCACACGTCGGGGTTGACGCCTCGGGCCTGGCTACGCTGCGTACGACGCTCGTCGACCACCTGCGCAGTTTCGTCCCCACCGCGTACGCCGTCCCCGCATTCGCCTCAGCCGTCCCCGCCGCCGGCCCCTGCTACGCCCTGGCCGACGGGAGCGCGGCGGTCGGCAAGGCCGCCGGCAGAACCCGCCGCGCCGGCGCCGGCACGACCACCGCCCGGCGTCCCGCCGACAGCGACAGCCGTCGCATGATGGACCTCGTCGAACGCGCCCAGGCCGGCGAGGCCGAGGCCTTCGGCCGCCTCTACGACCAGTACGCCGACACGGTCTACCGCTATATCTACTACCGGGTGGGCGGCCGCGCCACGGCCGAGGACCTCACCAGCGAGACGTTCCTGCGCGCCCTGCGCCGCATCGGCACCTTCACCTGGCAGGGCCGTGATTTCGGCGCCTGGCTGGTGACCATCGCCCGTAACCTCGTCGCCGACCACTTCAAGTCCTCGCGCTTCCGCCTGGAAGTCACCACCGGAGAGATGCTCGACGCCAACGAGGTCGAGCGCAGTCCCGAGGAGTCGGTCCTCGAGTCCCTCTCCAACGCCGCCCTCCTGGAGGCGGTACGCAAGCTCAACCCCCAACAGCAGGAATGCGTCACGCTGCGGTTCCTGCAGGGCCTCTCGGTCGCCGAGACCGCCCGCGTCATGGGCAAGAACGAGGGCGCCATCAAGACCCTCCAGTACCGCGCCGTCCGCACCCTCGCGCGCCTCCTCCCCGAAGACGCCCGCTGACCCCCCCACCCCCCCTCGTTCCGCTCTTCTCCGCCCCGCCGTGCACCGTGTCACCCTCACGCTCGGTGACCGGTCGTGTCCGGTCGGTCAGATCATCGTGAGTGCGTAACCCGAGTGCCGCGCCGCTCGTTGTGCGGAGTGCAGGCTCCATGCGGTCACGCCATGCCCGCTGCCCCTCACTCGATCGAGTGGCCGCGGACATGGGTGTGCAACCGTCCGGCCCGTCTGGATGGTCAAAGCCAGTCCGGGGAGTCGTGCGGGATGACGAGAGGAGGTGCCGCCCGTGATCGCGAATGTCTCGGTGCACCGGCGGGCCAACGCCTTCGCCCAGGCCCTGGAGGAGCAGGTCCTCAAGGGTGCGGCGGCCGAGGAACAGGTCGACAATCCGGCCCAGGCGCCGGGCGAGACACGGCTGTTGGCGGTCGCCGACGGTCTCGGGAGGCTTCCACGGCCGGAGATGGCCGCCGAGGTCAAGACTGTCCAGCGCGCCCAGCTCCTCGCCGCGATGGAGTCCGCCTTCGCCGAAGGCACTCCGTCCGAGGGGGCCAGGGTGCCCGAGCAGCGCGAACACAAAGGCGCGCACCGCGCCGACAAATCGATCGGCCGGCTGCGGCCGCGTTCCCGGCTCTCAAAAGGACTGGCCGCGGGCGGGCTGACCGTCGGCGTCGCGGCCGGAGCCTTCACCGGGGTCGCCGCCGCCAGCTCCGACGCCCTCCCCGGGGACTCCCTCTACGGCCTCAAGCGGGGCATGGAGGACCTCAAGCTCGACATGACCAACGACGATTCCGACCGCGGCCGGCTCTACCTCGACCAGGCGTCCACCCGCATGTTCGAGGCCCGCCGCCTGTTGGAGCGGGCCCGCGCCGCCGACCTCGACCACGAGTCGCTCGGCGAGGTCCGGCGCGCCCTGTCGGGGGTGAAGCACGACGCGGGTGAGGGCCACCGCCTGCTGCACGCCGCGTACGAGCGGGACGGCTCGCTCGGCCCCATCCAGGCGCTGAACTCCTTCACCCGCTCCCACCGCAGCACGTGGTCGCAGCTGCGGGACAGGCTTCCGGTGCAGCTCACGGACGTCCGCGACGAGGTCAGCTCGGTCTTCGACGCCATAGACGAAGAGGTCGGTCCGCTCCGCTCGCTGCTGCCGCAGGCCCCCGACGGCAAGCACCACCCGCGCAACACCCCGGCCTCCGCGGGCACCGGCTCCGGCCCCGACGGCCACCCGGCCTCTCCCGGCCACGGCTCCGCCACCCGGGGACACTCCACGGACCCGCACGCGCCCCGTCCGTCGGCCTCCCCGTCCCAGGAGGACGGTCTGCTCGGCGGCAGCACGGGCGGTCTGCTGGACCCGCAGGACAAGTCCGGCAGCCCGTCCCCGCACGACGCCGGCCACGGCACGGGAAGCCGTCCCGGCGGCCATCCCGACGTCACCCTGCCGCCGCTGCTCCCGGGCCTGCTGCCCGGCCTGGGCATCGACGGACAGGACCTCCCGAAGTAGCAGCACCGCCGCGCCCGGTGCGGCGGCGTTCGATGCTCCTCCCCGCACGCGCCGCCGCCGGGCGCCGCGTCAGAAGAACACCGAACACCGCCGCACCCGCAGCCGTCACGACCTCGGAAAAACACCGACCGCCGCTGCACCAGCAGTCGGCACAACCTCAGAAGAACACCGACCGCCGCTGCACCAGCAGCTTGTACAAGGTGTGCTGAATCGTTTCGCGTACCTGGTCGGTGAGGTTGAACATCAGCATCGGATCGTCCGCCGCCTCCGACGGGTAGCCGTCGGTCGGGATCGGCTCGCCGAACTGGATCGTCCACTTCGTCGGCAGCGGCACCGCGCCCAGCGGTCCCAGCCAGGGGAACGTCGGCGTGATCGGGAAGTACGGCAGCCCCAGCACCCGCGCCAGGGTCTTGGCGTTCCCGATCATCGGGTAGATCTCCTCGGCGCCCACGATCGAGCACGGCACGATCGGCACCCCGGCCTTCAGCGCCGTCGAGACGAAGCCGCCCCGCCCGAAGCGCTGCAGCTTGTAGCGGTCCGCGAAGGGCTTGCCGATGCCCTTGAAGCCCTCCGGCATCACCCCGACGATCTCGCCGCGCTCCAGCAGCCGCTGGGCGTCCTCCGCACAGGCGAGGGTGTGCCCGGCCTTGCGCGCCAGTTCGTTTATCACCGGCAGGACGAACACCAAGTCGGCCGCGAGCAGCCGCAGATGACGCTGCGCCGGGTGGTTGTCGTGCACCGCGACCTGGAGCATCAGGCCGTCCAGCGGCAGCGTCCCGGAGTGGTTCGCGACGACCAGCGCCCCGCCGTCCGCGGGGATGTTCTCGATGCCCTTGACCTCGACCCGGAAGTACTTCTCGTAGAACGGCCGCAGCAGCGACATCAGGACCTGGTCGGTCAGCTCCTCGTCGTAGCCGAAGTCGTCGACCTCGTAGTCGCCGGTGATCCGGCGGCGCAGGAACGCCAGTCCGCCCGCGATCCGTTCGTCGAGGGAGCGCTGCCGGGCCGGCGGGGGTGCCGCCGGCGGGTGCTCGGTCCGGGCCTCCGGTACGGGCGCCAGCGCCGTACCGCGCCCGCCGCGCCCGGCCCGCCGGGCCTTGCGGCGTGCCCGGGGCTCCTCGCCGAAGGGAATGACCTTGGCGTCCGCCATGGTGGGTGTCCTCCTCACTGGGCCGGCGTCCGGTGCGCGGTGAGCACGCCGGCGAGCCGGTCCACGGTGCGGGCGAGGGACTCGGGCGGCAGCAGCCCGGGTCCGCGGCTGCGGGCGAATTCCGCGAAGGCCTCCGCCGTCGTGTATTTGGGGTGGAACCCCAGTGTCTCGCGCATCTGCGTCGTCTCGACGACCCTGCCGTGCGTGAGCAGCCGGATCTGCTCCGGCGAGAAGTCCGTGATGCCGACGGACCGCAGTGCGGTGCCGGCCCAGGTCACCGTCGGCAGGAAGAGCGGCAGGGTGGGCCGCCCGAGCCGCCGCGAGGTCTGCGAGAGCAGCAGGACACCGTCGCCGGCGATGTTGAAGGTGCCGCTGTTGAGCGTGCCCCGGCGCGGCGCGGCGGCGGCGATCCGCAGCACGTCGATGGCGTCGTCCTCGTGGACGAACTGCAGGCGCGGGTCGTAACCGAGGACGGTGGGGAGCACGGGCAGCGAGAAGTACTCGGCGAGCGGGGAATCCGCGCACGGCCCGAGGATGTTGGCGAACCGCAGGATGCAGACGGCCACGTCGGGCCGGCGCCGGGCGAAGCCGCGGACGTAGCCCTCGACCTCGACGATGTCCTTGGCGAAGCCTCCGCTGGGCAGCGACTTCGGGGTGGTGGTCTCGGTGAAGACGGCCGGGTCGCGGGGCGCGGAGCCGTAGACGCTGGTGCTGGACTTGATGACGACGCGCTCGACGTTCGGGGCCTTCTGGCAGGCGCCCAGCAGCTGCATCGTCCCGATGACGTTGGTTTCCTTCACCGAGGCGCGGCCGCCGCGCTTGCCCAACGGCGTCCCGTTGATGTCCATATGGACCACGGTGTCGACGCGGGTTTCGGCCAGGACCCTGGCGATCGCCGGGTGGCGGATGTCGGCCTTGAGGAATTCGGCGCCGCCGAGATGGTGCTCGGGTGCCACGGCGTCCACCCCGATCACCCGGTCGACGTCCGGGTCGCGCTGGATCCGGCGGACGAATCTGCCGCCCAGCTGCCGTGCGACTCCCGTGACGAGCACGACCTTGCCCAAGATCAGCCCTACCTTCCCGCCGCGACCTGCGCGTAGCCCAGCTGTGCGGTCAACGCTATCGGGTCGGTGTTGCGCAGTGATGACCACGGGATGCCCACGGCGACATTTCCGTCCCACCACCGTCCATACGGCCCACAACGCGCCGCAGCCCCCGACCGCACCAGGCGATGGGGGGCTGCGAAATCGCGATCAGCGTCGCTTACTTCTTGTTACGACGCTGAACGCGGGTGCGCTTGAGCAGCTTGCGGTGCTTCTTCTTGGCCATCCGCTTGCGCCGCTTCTTGATAACAGAGCCCACGACTACCCTCGCTCACTTCGAATCACTCGGTGCGGGGCGTCCGAGCCCACACTACCTACATCGGGCCAGCCTACCCGGCGCCGGGCGAACGGCGTAATCCGAGGGTCGGCGAGGTGTCCGTCAGGCCGATTCCACCCCCACGTAGGACTCCCGGAGATAGTCGTGGACCGCCTGCTCCGGAACGCGGAAAGACCTCCCCACCCGAATCGCGGGCAGATGACCGCTGTGCACCAAGCGGTACACGGTCATCTTGGACACTCGCATCACCGTGGCAACTTCCGCCACCGTAAGGAACACGACCTCGTTCAGAGGCCTCTGGTCAGCAGCCATGAACACACCTGCACCTTCCGCATAAGACGGTCACCGGCTTCCCCTCCGGTGACTCTTCGTCGCTATGCGCTCACTCCCCAGATTAGGGGCGGGTGATGCGAGTGGGGAAGAGGAGCAGCGAACAGCCGCCTAATATGACAGACCGACACGATCCATGACATAACGCATGAGTGGCCGGTAGGACGCGGCCGGTACGGCATCGTCGAGCGGCACCACCTCCGACAGTCGCCCCTCGGCCTGTCCGACGAACGGAGCCGGGTCGTCCGAATCCGCCAGCGCGATCGCCTCAATGCCCAGCTGACCTGCCCCGCAGGCCCATCCGTGGTCCCCGATCACCAGCCCGGGAAGCGGCCCTCCGGCGTCCGCGGCGGCCGCCAGAACGGTCCGTACCGGCAGCGGCGAATGGGTGTGTACGCCCCCCGTCCCGGACGCGCCCCGCACGCCGGTCTCTTGCAACATCGCGACTCCCCGTACGTAGCCCAGGGCCCGGGTACGTACACCGAACCGGGTCGCTATGTCGACACGGACGCCATACGCCGGGGTGAGGACGGGGCAGCCCACCGCCGAGAGGGCGTCTGCGAGGCCGGCGTAGAACTCCAGTAACGCCTGGGGATGTCCGGTGCCGAGCAGCACCGGCTCCGCACGGGCCGCGGCGACTCCGATCCGGTCGGCGAACCGGTCGAGGGCCGCGATCGTACGATCCGGATCGATCACGTCCGGGCCGGAAGTGTGCGCGGGATCGACCGAAACCCCGCACTTCTGCCCCATCAGTCGCAGGAGTGCGGTGAGCGGCCACTCCCGCTCGGGGTCCAGCCCCAGCAGCACCCGCGGATCACGCGCCGCGAAGAGCCGGTACCGCCCCAGGCTCTGCTCCCGGGTCGTCGCGATCGTCCCCGCCAGCCGCGCCCCGACCAGATGCGCCCGCAGCTCCCCGGTGGCCAACACGCCGCCCATGCTCACCCGTTGGCCGGCCGGTCGATGCCCCAACCGACGGGTAATCACACATCCGGGCGCATCCCCCCGCCGCCCCGTACCGCCGGCCCCCGCTACGGCAGCAGACCGTGCGCCGGGAACACCGCCCGCCGGGTGGCCAGCACCGCCTGGTCCAGCCGGTCGGCCGGGTCGTAACCGCCGTCGAGGAAATCCCGCCACTGCGGCCTCCGCCCGTCCGTCATCCGCTGCGGCGCCAACTGGCGGGTCCGCCGGAACACTTCGTGCCGCCAGGACTCCGGCACCGGGGTGGTCGGCTCGATCGGCCGCCCGGCCGCGATCGCCGTCAGATGCGTCCAGCTGCGCGGCACCACGTCCACCACCGCATAGCCGCCGCCCCCGAGCGCGACCCACCGCCCGTCCGCGTGCTCGTGCGCCAGCGAGTGACAGGACTCGGCCACCGCCCGCTGGGCGTCCAGGCTCACCGCGAGGTGCGCCAGCGGGTCCTCGAAGTGCGTGTCGGCGCCGTGCTGCGTCACCAGCACCTGCGGACGGAACGCGCCCAGCAGCTCCGGCACCACCGCGTGGAAGGCCCGCAGCCAGCCCTCGTCACCGGTCCCGGCGGGCAGCGCCACGTTCACCGCGCTGCCGGCCGCACCCTCCCCGCCGGTCTCCTCCGGCCAGCCGGTCTGCGGGAACAGCGTCCGCGGATGCTCGTGCAGCGAGATCGTCAGGACCCGCGGATCGTCCCAGAACGCCGCCTGCACCCCGTCGCCGTGGTGGACGTCCACATCGACGTACGCGATCCGCTCGGCGCCCAGCTCCAGCAGACGGGCGATCGCCAGCGACGCGTCGTTGTAGATGCAGAAACCGGACGCGCCGCCCGGCATCCCGTGGTGCAGCCCGCCGGCGAAGTTGACGGCGTGCACCGCGTCACCGCGCCAGACGGCCTCCGCGGCGCCGACCGACTGACCGGCGATCAGCGCGGACACCTCGTGCATCCCCGCGAACGCCGGATCGTCGGCCGTCCCCAGCCCGTACGAGAGCTCCGCGGCCGCCGGATCCGCCGACGCCCGGCGGACCGCCTCGATGTAGTCCTGGCGGTGCACCAGCCGCAGCGTGGAATCCCCGGCCGGCTTGGCCGCGACCACCTCCAGCGGCCCGCGGTCCAGCTCGAACGCCTCGACCAGACGCATGGTCAGCGCGAGTCTGACCGGGTCCATCGGGTGTCCGGGCCCGAAGTTGTAGCCCGTTACTGCCTCATCCCACATCAGCTGTGCGCGGCCGCTCATGCCTGTCACCGTATCCGGCCCGCGGCGCGCCGAACGATCTGGCATACACGAGCGTCACCAGGACCAGCACCATCGGCACCAGCATCGCCCCCCGATAGCTCCAGGCGTCGCCCAGCGCCCCCACCAACGGAGAACCGATCAGAAAGCCCACGTAATTGAAGATGTTCAGCCGCGCGATGGCCATGTCCGAAGCCCCGGCGCCCTGGCTGTCGTACGCGTACCGGCCGGCCGCCGCGAACGTCTGCGGCACGATCACACACAGCCCCAGGCCCAGCAGCGTGAACCCCGCCATGCCCGCCCAGGCCCCCGGCGCCGCGGCCACCACGGCGAAGCCGCCCGCCGCCACCACCGTCCCGCACCGCACCACCGCGACCGCCCCGAAGCGCCGCACCCCCAGGTCCCCCACCGCCCGCCCGAGCAGCGTGGTGACCATGTAGACGTTGTACGGAACGGTGGCGAGCTGCTCGGAGCTCCCCAGGACGTCCTGCAGATACTTGGCGCTCCAGTTGGAGACCGTCGAGTCGCCTATATAGGCGAACGCCATCACCAGGCACAACGGCAGCAACAGCCGCATCGCGACGGGAGCGACCGGGGCGGAGGCGGCTGCGGGAGCCACCGGGGCGGAGGGGGCCATCGGAGCCGAGGGTGTGCCGGGAGTGGTGGCCTCCGTCGGTCGGCCGGTCCCGGCCCCGGCCGTGTCCCGCCGGTCCACGAACCACCGGCCCACGACCACCGCCAACGGCACCAGCACCGCCACCACCGGCCCGTACAGCAGCCCCAGCGACAGCTTCCAGTGCGCCCCCGCCCAGGCCAGCGAAGCCCCCACGATGCCGCCCAGGCTGTACGCGGCGTGGAAACCGAGCATGATGCTCCGCCCGTAGGCGCGCTGCAGGCTCACCCCGAGCATGTTCATCGAGGCGTCCAGCGCCCCCACCGACAGCCCGAACACCGCCAGCGCCACGGTCACCTGTGCCATCGACCCGACCGCCCCGACGGCCAGCAGCGCCAGACACACCACCGGCTGTACGCACCGCAGCACCCGGCTCGGCCGCACCCGCTTCACCAGCTGCTCGGTGACGACACTGCCGACGCCGGCCAGCACCGGCACCGCCGCCAGGAAGACCGGCAGCAGCCCGTCCGAAATGCCGTACCGGTCCTGGATCGCCGGGATGCGCGTCACGAGGAGGGCGAAGACCGCACCCTGGACGAGGAAGCTGAGGGCGAGCGAGATCCGGCCGTGCCGCAGCTGCGCTCCCGGTACCAGAGGGGCCGTCATGGCCGCTCAGCGTAGAACTCCCGCCTACCCCTGGGTAGATGGATCACCCCACCAATTCCGACCTCTGCCCGAGGGGTGATCCCCCATCACTCCTCTTGCCGCGATACCCGCGCCCTCGCTCAACTCCGAGATACCGGCCCGCCCCCTCTCAGGGGCGCTACCGCACCAACAGATCCGCCAGCTCGGTCATCCGGCCGAAGAGCGCGGTAGCGCCGGCCTCCGCCAACTTCCCCGCCTGCGTCATCGCCGTGAATCCATAGACGTCCATCCCGGCAGCAACCGCCGCCTGCACCCCGAGCGGACTGTCCTCCACCACCGCGCACCGCTCGGGCGCCACACCCATTTCCCGCGCCGCATGCAGAAAGAGATCCGGCGCCGGCTTTCCCCGCCCCACGTCCTCCGAAGAGAAGACCCGCTCCCGCGCGAACCACCGGTCCAGCCCCGTCGTCCGGTGCCCCACCCGGATCCGCTCATGACTCCCGGACGAACCGACGCAGTACGGAATGCCCTCCGCGGCCAGCTTCTCCAGGATGTCCGTCACCCCTGGCACCGGCCGCAACTCCCGCTCGAACGCCGCGAAAACCCGCCCGTGAAAAACGTCGTCGAAGTCCTCCGGCAGCCGCCGCCCCGTCCGCTCCAGGATGGTTTCGTGAATCCGGCGCATCGCCGAGCCCATGTAATCGCGTATCGATTCCTCGTACGAGGTGGGGTGCCCGAGCTCGGTGAGATAGCCGGCCAGGATGGTGTTGGACAGGGGCTCACTGTCGACAAGTACCCCATCGTTGTCGAAGATGACCAGGTCATGGCGCATGGCCAGACTCTAAACGCAGACCCGGGGCCGTTCCCGGCCCCGGGCGATTTCCGAACCCAGAACGCAGAAAAGCCCCGCACCATACGGTGCGGGGCTTTCCCACAATGATTGTTCGGCGGCGTCCTACTCTCCCACAGGGTCCCCCCTGCAGTACCATCGGCGCTGAAAGGCTTAGCTTCCGGGTTCGAAATGTAACCGGGCG
>NZ_JBHWDV010000023.1:0-128142 GCF_042734445.1 Streptomyces sp. NPDC059649 | reverse complement strand
GTTCGTGGACGTAAAGCGAAGCAGTCCACGAACAAGGCCCCGGAGGCCCGTCACCGCACCCACAACAACCCAGCCCGCCGCAGGCGCAACGGCGAACAACACCCGCGGCGGGACAGACAGGTACGTACGCGGCGCCGCAAAGCGCAGCGGACCCGCGGCGCCGCAGACAGGTACGTGCGGAGGCACCGCAAAGCGTCAAAGCACCGCGCCCGCCGACACGCGTCGTAGCGCCTCCGCCAGGTCGTGGCCCGTAGGAAGCGTGTCCGGGGTGATCAGGGACTGCACCATCAGGCCGGTGAGCAGGGCCTGGTAGAAGGGGCCGACGATGCGGGCCGCCTCCGCGTCGACCTCCGTGTCGGGGACGCCCTCGAAGAGTGCGACGAGCCCCTCGCCGCCCTCCGGCAGTACGGCCCCGATCGCCTCCCGCAGGCCCTCGTCGCGCGGCAGCAGCCCCAGCACCTCGACCTGGGCGGCGATGAACTCCGGTTCCTCGGCGATGCGTTGGAGCACCCGGTCCCAGCTCTCGGCGAACCGCTCCAGCGGATCGGCGGAGGCCCGCGTGCCCTCCGCGGCGGCCGGCGCCTCGGCCATGCCCGCGCCCCACTCCTCGCTGGAGGCGATCACCGCCTGCCGCATCAGGGCGTCCTTGGAGCCGTAGTGGTAGCCGATGGAGGCGAGGTTGGCGCCGGAGGCGGCCACGATGTCGCGGGCGGTGGTGCGCGCGTACCCCTTCTCCAGCAGGCAGCGCTTGGCGCCTTCCAGAAGATCTTCACGGTGTCCCATGACTGCAGCCTAATCGCCGGCATACGGCCGTTCCAGACGAGCGTCCTAGACGCATGTCCCAGACAGTTGTATGTGCGGTGGCGAGGTGGTCACCGGCCCCGTTCCGGCCCCGGCTCCTCGGGGCCCCTCCGCCGCCGCTCCTCCGGGAGCGGGGCCTCGGGCGTCTGCTCGGTGTGGCGCCGGGTATCGGCGTCCGCCGGGCCCTCGCGGCCGCGTTCGCCCGCTCCGGTTCCGGCCATCGGCCGGTCGAACAGCTTGTTGCGCTCGCCGCCCGCGCGGGTAGGGGGCGCGGGCTCGTCCGGCGTACGCGGCGGGGTGCCGGCCGCCGTGCCGGGACGCGACCCGGTGGGCATCGCCGCGTCCGTGCCGAGGGGGCGGATCAGCCCGTAGTGGCGGTAGAGCTCGGTCTCCTCGGACGGGTCGAGGTGGCCCTCGGCGTCGATCCGCGGGGCCTTCTTGATGGTCGCCTTGGTGTGCGGGACGTGCAGTTCGTCGCCGGTCCGGCGGGCCCCGGCGAGCGGGATGAAGGTCTCCTTCAGTCCGAACAGCCCGGTGCGCACGGTGATCCACTCGGGCTCGTTGGTGGCGTCGTCGCGGTAGACCTGCTGCACCGTGCCCATCCTCGCGCCGTCCGCATCGACCACATGGAGGCCGGTCAGCGTCCGCGGAGTGTCTCCCAGAGGTGCGTTCATGGATGTGCTCCTTCCACACGCGCCGGCGGGGGGCACGCGCAGTTCCCATTGCGCGACGCCCGCTTCCGGCTTGCGACTCGGGAGGGCCCGGGGGGTGCCGGGTCGGGCGGCCCCCAGAGCCCTGCCGGGGCTCCCCCGGCCTCACCCTCACTACGCCATTCGGGTGAATGCGGGACCGGTCCGGCCCCTCGTCCGGAGCGGTCCATCCGCCCGCGCGGTATCCGCGGGGCGTCCGTACGATGCCGGCACGCGGACGGGCCCGGTCCCCGCCGAGGCGGGAGCCGGGCCCGTTGGCCTGCGGAAACGTCCGGTCAGTGACCGAGGTTCACCGCGCGTACGGACGTCGCGCCGATCTCCTCGGAGATCTCGCTGAGCACGTTCGCCGGAATGGTGTCGTCGACGGTCAGCACGACCAGCGCCTCACCGCCGACATCGGCCCGCGAGACCTGCATGCCGCCGATGTTGATGCCCGCCTCGCCCAGGATCCGGCCGACCGTGCCGACGACGCCGGGGCGGTCGGTGTAGCGCATGAACGCCATGTGGTCGGCGAGCGTGAGGTCGATCGAGTGCTCCCCGACCGCCACGATCTTCTGGACGTTCTTGTGGCCGGCGAGCGTGCCGGAGATCGACACCTCTTCGCCGCCGGCGAGCGTGCCGCGCACGGTGACCACGTTCCGGTGCTCGGGCGACTCGCTGCTGGTCGTCAGCCGCACCTCGACGCCGCGCTCCTGCGCGAACAGCGGGGCGTTGACGTAGGACACCGTCTCGTCCACCACGTCCTCGAACACGCCCTTGAGCGCGGAGAGTTCGAGCACCTTGACGTCGTGCTGGGTGATCTCGCCGTAGACCTCGACGTCGAGCCGCATCGCGACCTCGCCGGCCAGCGCGGTGAAGATCCGGCCGAGTCGCTCGGCCAGCGGCAGTCCGGGCTTGACGTCCTCGGCGATCACGCCGCCCTGGACGTTGACCGCGTCCGGCACCAGCTCGCCGGCCAGCGCCAGCCGCACCGACTTGGCGACCGCGATACCGGCCTTCTCCTGCGCCTCACCCGTCGAGGCGCCCAGGTGCGGGGTGCACACGACCTGGTCGAACTCGAACAGCGGGGAGTCGGTGCAGGGCTCGACGGCGTAGACGTCCAGGCCGGCGCCGGCCACCCGGCCCTCCTTCAGCGCGCTGGCCAGCGCCGCCTCGTCGACGATCCCGCCACGCGCGGCGTTGACGATCCGGACCGACGGCTTGACCTTGTGCAGCGCCTCGTCGCCGATCAGACCGATGGTCTCCGGCGTCTTGGGGAGGTGGACGGTGATGAAGTCGGCGACCTCCAGCAGCTCGTCCAGGGTCAGCAGCTTGACGCCCATCTGCGCGGCGCGGGCCGGCTGGACGTACGGGTCGTAGGCGACGACCTTCATGCCGAACGCGGACATCCGCTGGGCGACCAGGACGCCGATCCGGCCGAGGCCGACCACGCCGAGGGTCTTCTCGCTGAGCTCGACGCCGGTGTACTTGCTGCGCTTCCACTCGCCGTTCTTCAGCGCGGTGTTGGCCTGCGGGATGTTCCGCGCGGTGGCGACCAGCAGACCGCAGGCCAGCTCGGCGGCGGTGACGATGTTGGAGGTGGGGGCGTTGACGACCATCACGCCGGCCTTGGTGGCGGCGGAGACGTCGACGTTGTCCAGGCCCACGCCGGCGCGGGCGACGACCTTCAGCTTCTTGGCGGCGGCGATCGCGTCGGCGTCGACCTTCGTGGCGCTGCGCACCAGGATGGCGTCGACGTCGACGATGGCGGGGAGCAGCTCGGCGCGGTCCGCGCCGTTGCAGTGCCGGATCTCGAAGTCCGGGCCGAGGGCGTCGACGGTGGCGGGCGACAGTTCCTCGGCGATCAGTACGACAGGTTTCGAGCTCACGTGGTCTTCAGTCCTCACTAGTCCTTCGCGGACGGCCGTCCCGACGGCCGAAGGCGGTGAAGGGGGAAAGCCGCGTGGAAGACGCACGACATTGTGAGCCTGAACGCGCTTGTGATGGGCAGTGTAGTGGCGGTGGGGGGCGCGTCCTGTGCCGTTGCGGAAGGATCACCCGTGCGTGGTTCTACGCGGTGGACAAGGCGCCGCGGCGGTGCGCGGCGGTCATACGGACGAGGGGGCCGCGAGTTTTCGCGACCCCCTGTCCACCGGGCTCACGCCTGGTCGTCGACCCAGCTCATCAGCTTCCGCAGCTTCTTGCCGGTGGTCTCCAGCAGGTGGTCCTCGTCGGCCTTCTTGTACTCGTTGTACTTCGGCAGACCGGCGTTGTACTCCGCCATCCAGTTGTTGGCGAAGGTGCCGTCCTGGATCTCGGTGAGGACCTTCTTCATCTCGGCCTTGGTGGCGTCGGTGATGACCCGCGGGCCGGTGACGTAGTCGCCCCACTCGGCGGTCTCGGAGACCGACCAGCGCATCTTCTCCAGGCCGCCCTCGTACATGAGGTCCACGATGAGCTTCAGCTCGTGCAGGCACTCGAAGTACGCGATCTCGGGCTGGTAGCCCGCCTCGACCAGGGTCTCGAAGCCGGCCTTGACCAGCGCCGAGGCGCCACCGCAGAGCACCGCCTGCTCACCGAACAGGTCGGTCTCGGTCTCCTCGGTGAAGGTGGTCTTGATGACGCCGGCGCGGGTGCCGCCGATGGCCTTGGCGTACGAGAGCGCCAGCGCGAAGGCGTTGCCGGAGGCGTCCTGCTCGACGGCGGCGATCGCCGGGACGCCGCGGCCCTCCTCGTACTGGCGGCGCACGAGGTGGCCCGGGCCCTTGGGGGCGACCAGGGCGACGTCCACGCCGGCCGGGACCTTGATGAAGCCGAACCGGATGTTGAAGCCGTGGGCGAAGAACAGCGCGTCGCCGTCCTTCAGGTTGTCCTTGATGGACTCCTCGTAGACCTTGGCCTGGATCGGGTCCGGGATGAGGATCATGATGACGTCGGCCTCGGCGGCGGCCTCGGCCGGGGTGACCACGCGCAGGCCCTGCTCCTCGGCCTTGGCCTTGGACTTGGAGCCCTCGTGCAGACCGACGCGCACGTCGACGCCCGAGTCGCGCAGGGACAGCGCGTGGGCGTGGCCCTGGCTTCCGTAGCCGATCACCGCGACCTTGCGGTTCTGGATGATGGACAGGTCGGCGTCGTCGTCGTAGAACAGCTCGGCCACTTCGGGTTTCTCCTTGGATCTAGCGGGTGCCCACACAGTACGTCGGGCGGGGTCGGGAAGGGCGGGGGGTCTCGCCATACGGTCCGGTCGTCGCGGGCGGTCGTCCGCGGTCCGGCCGGTGGCGGGACGTCAGGCCGTACGGTCCAGCGCGCGCAGCGAGCGGTCCGTGATGGAACGGGCGCCACGGCCTATGGCGATCGTGCCGGACTGCACCAGTTCCTTGATGCCGAACGGCTCCAGCATCTTCAGCATCGCCTCCAGTTTTTCACTGGATCCGGTGGCCTCGATGGTGACCGCCTCGGGCGAGACGTCCACGGTCTTGGCGCGGAAGAGCTGGACGATCTCGACGATCTGCGAGCGGGTCTCGTTGTCCGCGCGGACCTTCACCAGGACCAGTTCGCGCTGGATCGCGGAGCCGGGCTCCAGCTCGACGATCTTCAGGACGTTGACGAGCTTGTTGAGCTGCTTGGTGACCTGCTCCAGCGGCAGCGACTCGACGCTGACCACGATGGTGATGCGGGAGATGTCGGGGTGCTCGGTGACCCCGACGGCGAGCGAGTCGATGTTGAAGCCGCGGCGGGAGAACAGCGCGGCGATCCGGGCGAGGATGCCGGGGGTGTTCTCCACCAGGACGGAGAGCGTGTGCTTGGACATGGTCTTCTCTCTTTCGCTCTTCGTCGTCTCAGTCGTCTTCGTTGTCGCCGAAGTCGGGACGCACGCCCCGGGCGGCCATGACCTCGTCGTTGGAGGTGCCGGCGGCGACCATCGGCCACACCTGGGCGTCCTCGTGGACGATGAAGTCGATCACGACCGGGCGGTCGTTGATGGCATTGGCCTCTTCGATGACCTTGTCGAGGTCGGCCGGGTCCTCGCAGCGCAGCGCGACGCAGCCCATGGCCTCGGAGAGCTTGACGAAGTCCGGGATGCGGGTGCCGCGCGAGGGCCCCGCGGCCGGGCCGCCGGCCGGGGCGGCGCCGGCCGCCTCGGGGCCGCTGTGCAGCACGGTGTTGGAGTAGCGCTGGTTGTAGAAGAGGGTCTGCCACTGGCGGACCATGCCCAGCGCGCCGTTGTTGATGATCGCGACCTTGATCGGGATGTTGTTCAGCGCGCAGGTGACCAGTTCCTGGTTGGTCATCTGGAAGCAGCCGTCACCGTCGATCGCCCAGACCGTGCGGTCCGGCTGGCCGGCCTTGGCGCCCATCGCGGCGGGCACGGCGTAGCCCATGGTCCCGGCGCCGCCGGAGTTGAGCCAGGTCGCGGGCTGCTCGTAGTCGATGAAGTGGGCGGCCCACATCTGGTGCTGGCCGACGCCGGCGGCGTAGATGGTGTCGGCGGGGGCGAGCTTGCCGATCCGCTCGATGACCTGCTGGGGGGAGAGGCTGCCGTCCTCCGGCAGGTCGTAGCCCAGCGGGTAGGTCTCCCGCCAGCGGTTGAGGTCCTTCCACCAGGCGCTGTAGTCGCCCTTGTGGCCGGCGTCGTGCTCGGCCTGGACGGCCACGATCAGGTCGGCGATGACCTCGCGGGCGTCACCGACGATCGGCACGTCGGCGGCGCGGTTCTTGCCGATCTCCGCCGGGTCGATGTCGGCGTGCACGACCTTGGCGTACGGCGCGAAGGAGTCCAGCTTGCCGGTGACCCGGTCGTCGAAGCGGGCGCCGAGGGTGATCAGCAGGTCGGCCTTCTGCAGCGCGGTGACCGCGGTGACCGAGCCGTGCATGCCGGGCATGCCGACGTGCTGCGGGTGGCTGTCGGGGAAGGCGCCCAGCGCCATCAGGGTGGTGGTGACCGGGGCGCCGGTCAGCTCGGCGAGCACCTTGAGCTCGGCGGTGGCACCGGCCTTGAGGACGCCGCCGCCGACGTAGAGGACCGGGCGCTTGGCCTCGGTGACCAGCCGGGCGGCCTCGCGGATCTGCTTGGCGTGCGGCTTGGTCACCGGGCGGTAGCCGGGCAGGTCGGTGTGCGGCGGCCAGCTGAACGTGGTCTGCGCCTGCAGGGCGTCCTTGGCGATGTCGACCAGGACCGGGCCGGGACGGCCGGTGGAGGCGATGTGGAACGCCTCGGCGATCGTCTTGGGGATCTCGGCCGGGTCGGTGACCAGGAAGTTGTGCTTGGTGATCGGCATCGTGATGCCGCAGATGTCCGCCTCCTGGAAGGCGTCCGTGCCGATCGCCTTCGACGCCACCTGACCGGTGATCGCGACCAGCGGGACGGAGTCCATGTGGGCGTCCGCGATCGGGGTGACGAGGTTGGTGGCACCCGGGCCCGAGGTGGCCATGCAGACCCCGACCTTGCCGGTGGCCTGCGCGTATCCCGTCGCGGCGTGTCCGGCGCCCTGCTCGTGGCGGACCAGGATGTGCCGGACCTTCGAGGAGTCCATCATCGGGTCGTAGGCCGGCAGGATCGCACCGCCGGGAATGCCGAACACGGTGTCGGCCCCGACCTCCTCCAGCGCACGGATGAGGGACTGCGCACCCGTGACGTGCTCGACGGGGGTGGACTGCTGCGGTCCGCCGGTGTTACGGGCCCGCGGCTGCGGATGGTGGGCCCCGGAGGCCTGCTCGGTCATCTGCGTCTCTTCTCGAAGCTGAGGGTTTTGACGGGATTTGTGAGGTTGCTGTGCAACAAAAAACCCCTCGTGCCGGGTGGCAAGCGAGGGGAGCGCGTCGGTGCGGTCTGCTGGGTGGCGTAAAGGCCCCAGCTTCAGCCGACGCGCTGTCCAAGTACGAGAATTCGGGTGCGCATGGCACTGACCCTCCCCCTCTCGCGCACCGAGTGTCAAGTGGGTGGGACGGAGGTCTCACTATTTGAGCGCAATGGGGGATGCACCATGGCTTCGGGACCGGCCAGTCCCCCACGCAGGGCGGGCAGTCCACTGCCGCTGAGCACCACCGCCCGGCCCTGTCCGGTGAGGTCCGGAACGGGGTAGCCGGTACGGGTCAGCGCCCGGCGCAGCCGGTGTTCGTCGAGCGGGCCGGAGAAGGCCAGGCCCATGCCGTGCGTGCAGCCCATGGAGCGCAGTGCGAGGACCTGTTCGGGCAGGTCGACGCCGTCCGCGACGGTCTGCATGCCCAGGTCGCCGGCGATCCGCAGCAGGCCGGCGGTGATCTTGTGCAGCCGGGAGGACTCGACCACGCCGTCGACCAGGCCGCGGTCCAGCCGCAGGACGTCGATGGGCAGCCGGCGCAGCGCGATGATCGCGGCGTACCCGCTGCCGAAGCCGTCCAGGGCGATCCGTACGCCGAGCCGGCGCAGTGCGACCAGCCGGCGCTCCAGGTCGTCCAGCGGGACCCGGGCGTCGCTTTCGGACAGTTCCAGCACGAGCTCCCGGGCGGGCAGGCCGTGCCGGGTGAGGAGCGCTTCGACGCCCTTGGGGGACAGTGCGCGGTCCAGCAGCCGGCGGGCGGAGAGCCGGACCGCGACCGGGATCTGGTGGCCGGCGCGGTGGCGCGCGGCGGCCTGCCGGACGGCCTCCTCCAGCTGCCAGCGGTCGAGCTCCGCGGCGCGGTCGCCGCCGTCGGTGTACCGGCCGCGGTCCCCGACCCGGAGGAATTCGGCGGGGGTGAACAGGATGCCCTCGGCGGAGCGCCAGCGGGCGTGCGCGGCGAGCGCGGTGACCCGGCCGGTGGCCAGGTCGACGACGGGCTGGTGCAGCAGCGCGAACTCGCCCTCGTGGAGGGCCGTGCGGAGCTTGGAGGCGAGTTCGGCGCGGTGGGCGACCTCGTCCTGCATCTGGGGGGCGTAGAGCTCGACCCGGCCCTTGCCGGCCTGCTTGGCGCGGTACATCGCGAGGTCGGCGTTGCGGAGCAGGCCGGCGGGGGTGACGCCGGGTTCGGCGAAGGCGACGCCGATGCTGGCCGCCACGCGGACGTCCCGGCCGTCGATGCGGTACGGCTCGGAGAGTTTGATGCGCAGCCGGTCGGCGATCTCGTGGATGCGGAACTCGCGGGCCGCGCGGTCGCGGGTGCCGTCACCGGTGATCAGCGCGGCGAACTCGTCGCCGCCGAGCCGGGCCGCTATGTCGCCGGAGCGGACCGAGTCGGCGAGCCGGCGGGCGGCCTGGATCAGCAGTTCGTCGCCGGCCTGGTGGCCGATGGTGTCGTTGACCTGCTTGAAGCCGTCGAGGTCGATGTAGAGCACGGCGGTGTCGTGGTCGCTGGCCCGCCGGCCGGTGACGGCCTGGGTGACGCGTTCGGTGAACAGCGCGCGGTTGGGCAGGTCGGTGAGCGCGTCGTGCGAGGCGTTGTGCTGGAGCTGGGCCTGGAGCCGGACGCGTTCGGTGACGTCGCGGGAGTTGAAGATCAGGCCGCCGTGGTGGCGGTTGACCGTGGATTCGACGTTCAGCCAGCCGTCGCCGCCGGAGCGCTGGGCGCCGGCCCGGAAGCGGCATTCGATGCGGGTGGTCGGTTCCTCCTGCGGATCGGCGGCGAGGAACCGGCGGACCTCGTGCACCACCCGGCCGAGGTCCTCGGGGTGGATCAGGGTCGCGAGCTCGGAGCCGATCAGTTCCTCCGCGTCGCGACCGTAGACGCCGGCGGCGGCCGGGCTGACGTAGCGCAGCACGCCGGACGGTGCGGCGATCATGATGACGTCGCTGGAGCCCTGCACCAGGGAGCGGAAGTGGTTCTCCTTCTGGGCGAGTTCATGGGTCAGGGTGATGTTGTCGAGCAGCATGATCCCCTGGCGGACGACCAGGGCGAGCACGACCGTGCAGCCGGTGAAGAGGACCACGCGGTCGATCCGCCGCCCGTCGAGAACGTTGGTGAGGATGCCCAGGGTGCAGACCGCGGCGGCCAGATACGGAGTGAGCGCGGCGAGCGAGCCGGCGAGCGGACGGCTGGCGTGCGGGACGCGGACGGCGGCGGGCTCGGCCGCCTCGTCCGGCTCCTCCTCCTCGGCGCGGCGGGCCACCCAGGGCGCGTACGCGAGCAGCATCGAGCCGGCGAACCATCCGGCGTCCAGGATCTGCCCGGAGCGGTAGTGCTCGCGCAGCAGCGGGGAGCTGAACAGGGCGTCGCACAGCACCGTCAGTGCCAGCGCGGCGATGGCGGTGTTGACGGCCGAGCGGTGTACCGAGGAGCGCCGGAAGTGCAGGACCAGGACCATGCTGACGAGCACGATGTCCAGCAGCGGATAGGCCAGCGAGAGGGCGCTCTGCGCCACGCTGCGGCCCTGGAAGTGGGCGGTGTGCGCGAGCGCGAGGCTCCAGGAGAGGGTGAGCAGCGAGCCGGCGATCAGCCAGGAGTCCAGGCCCAGGCAGACCCAGCCGGCCCGGCTCACCGGGCGCTTGGCGAGCACCAGCAGGCCGACGATGGCCGGCGGCGCGAACAGCAGGAAGCAGAAGTCGGCCGGTGAGGGGCTGGGCACGGTCGTGCCCAGGACGACCTCGTACCAGCCCCATACGCCGTTGCCGATGCCGGCCATCCCCGAGGAGGCGGCGAACAGCATCCAGGCCGGCCGGAACCGGCTGCGGTGCCGGCGGGCGTACAGACCGCAGGAGACGGCCGCCACCAGGGCCGCGAAGCTGAGCCCGAAGTCGCCCATGAACAGGGCGACTTCATTGGAGCCCCAGCCGAAGGCGGCACCGAGGGCGTAGCCGCCGCAGACCACGGCCAGAACGACCTGCGGCACCGGGCTCGGCGGACTGCCGGCCGGCGTCGGTGGCCTGGAGAGCATCGCCCCGGGGGCGCTCACCGCACTCTCCCGTGGTTCCGCATCGGACGGCGCCTCGCGCGGGGCGCCCGGTGGCCCTGCCGCTTCTCCGCGGGCGCTCGTGGATCCCGCATTTCGCGGATCGTCCATCGGTCGTACATCGCCCGTCGCCCCCCTCGCGTTCCGGATCTCGCATCGCGCCGCGGCTGTCCCGGCGCCGTCCCCGCTCGGACGATACACCAGTTCCGTCACTCAGGGACATAGTGTCTCTACGGAGCGTAACGGAGCACGGGGTGGTGAATACACACCGCATTCATACGGCCCCGTAGCGCGATCCGCGCCCCCGGTCAGCCGGCGGTCGCGACGACGTTCCGCAGGGGTTCGCCGGCGGCGAAAAGCGTCAACTGGTCCCGCAGCAGCCGCTTCGCACGAGGCAGGAAGGCAGAGCTGGGGCCACCGACGTGTGGAGTGATGAGCACGCCCGGAGCGTCCCACAGCGGATGCCCCGCGGGCAGCGGTTCGGGCTCGGTGACGTCGAGCGCCGCCCGCAGACGCCCGGATTCGAGCTCGGCGAGCAGCGCCTCGGTGTCGACGACGGCCCCGCGCGCGATGTTCACGAGGAGTGCGCCGTCCTTCATCCGCGCCAGGAAATCGCGTCCGACCAGGCCACGGGTCTGGTCGGTGAGCGGAGTGGCGAGGACGACGATGTCCGCGGCGGGCAGGAGGGCGGACAGGTCGGAGAGTGGATGCACGGGGCCGCGCACTGTGTCACGCGCGGTGCGTGCGACGCGCACCACCCGCGCACACTCAAAAGGGATGAGCCGGTCCTCGATGGCACTGCCGATCGAACCATAGCCCACAATGAGGACCGACTTGTCGGCGAGGGCCGGCCGGAAAGCCGGCCGCCACTCCCCCGCGTCCTGGGCCCGTACGAAGCCGGGGATATCGCGCAGCGCCGCCAGTATCAGGGTGAGCGCGAGTTCGGCGGTGCTGGCGTCGTGCAGTCCGCGGGCGTTGCACAGTTGGGCGCCGGCCGGCATCTGCGGCAGCCCGGGCAGCATGTGCTCGATACCGGCGGTGAGGGTCTGCACCACCCGCACCCGGCTCATGCGGGCCAGCGGCCGCAGGCTGACCTCCGCGCCCTTCATGTAGGGGACGGCGTAGAAGACGCATCGGGCCGGATCGGCCGGGTACTCGGGGCCGGCGTCCCAGTGGACGTAGTGGAGGCCGCCGGGCAGGCCCTCGATCTCGTCGGGCGGGATCGGGAGCCAGACGTCGTTCGGTTCGGTGCGCTGGTCTGCGGTTGCCATGGCCCGAGGCTATGCGAAGGGATGTTCTGCTCAGACGTTAGTTTGGTCCGTGCCCTTGATCGGGGGCGAGGGGACGGAGGCACAACCAGGTGGAGCGCAGGACAATCGGTGCGGCGGCTCTGGAAGTGGGCGCCGTGGGTCTCGGCTGTATGCCGATGAGCTGGGGGTACACCGAGTCGCAGCGCAACGGGGAGGGGTCCCTGCGGGCCGTGCACACCGCGCTGGACCGTGGCTGCAGTCTGCTGGACACCGCCGACATGTACGGACCGTTCACCAACGAGCTGTTGGTGGGCCGGGCTTTGAAGGAGCGCCGCCAGGACGCGTTCGTCTCGACCAAGGTCGGGCTCTTGGTGGGTGAGCAGCACATCGTCGCCAACGGGCGGCCCGGTTACGTCAAACGCGCCTGCGACGCCTCGCTGCGCCGGCTGCAGACGGACCGGATCGACCTCTACCAGCTGCACCGGGCCGACCCCGAGGTGCCCGTCGAGGAGACCTGGGGGGCGATGGCGGAACTGGTGGCGGCCGGGAAGGTGCGGTCGCTGGGGCTGTGCGCGGTGGGTGCCCGGGCGGTGCGGCAGCCCCGCGCGGTCCGTGCGGAGCGCCGGCCGCCCGGCGCCCGGCCGCGGTCCCGTACGCATGACGGCACGCTGGCCCAACTGGAGCGCATCCAGCAGGTGTTCCCGGTCAGCAGTGTGCAGGCGGAGCTGTCGGTGTGGTCGCGGCAGGCGCTGGAGGCGCTGCTGCCGTGGTGCGAGTCGCGCGGGGTGGGCTTCCTGGCGGCGATGCCGCTGGGCAACGGCTTTCTGACCGGCACGCTCACCCCGGGGCAGGGTTTCGAGCGGGAGGACCTGCGGGCCCGTCATCCGCGCTTCACGGCGGAGATGATGGCCGCGAACCAGCCGCTGGTGGCCGGGCTGCGGCGGGTCGGCGCCCGGTACGGCGCGACGCCGGGACAGGTGGCGCTGGCGTGGGTGCTGGCCCAGGGGCGGCATGTCGTCCCGGTGCCCGGTACGAAGAAGGAGCGCTGGGCCGCGCAGAACGCCAAGGCGGCCGATCTGGTGCTCAGCCACGAGGACCTCGCGGAGATCGCCGCACTGCCGCCGGCCCGGCAGTCCTGGTAGCGCCGGCCGGCCCGGTCACCGGCATCCGCGCCAGGTCGCGCGTCCGGCGGCCCGATGTGGTGTTCTTGTGCTCGCCCGGACGACGAGAGGACCCCTGCCGTGCAACGCCGTTCCCAGACCGCCGTGTTGGCCGCCGCTTCGCTGCTCCTGGCAGCGGGCTGTTCGAACGGTGGCGCACAGCCCCCCGGCGGGGGTGCCTCCGCCAGGGCGAAGAGTCCCGGTGCCTCGGCCGGTGCCACCTCGCCGGGCGCCACCCCGTCCCCCGCCGCGCCGCCCGCCAAGGGCTCGGTGAAGGTGACGAAGACGCTGACCACCGGGCTCACGTCGCCCTGGGGCGTGGCGGTGCTGCCGGGCGGGGACCTGCTCGTCGGCTCGCGGGACACCGGCAAGATCGTCCGGGTCTCGGCGGACAGCGGGAAGACCACCGAGCTGGGCTCGGTGCCGGGCGTGGCCCCGGGCGGCGAGGGCGGGCTGCTCGGCCTCGCGGTCTCCTCGGACTTCGGCACCGACCGCCAGGTGTACGCGTACTTCACCACCGCGTCCGACAACCGCATCGCCCGCATGATCTACGACGACAAGCGCCCGCCGGGCGACCAGCTGGGCGCGCCCGACACGATCCTCCGGGGCATCCCCAAGGGCGAGATCCACAACGGCGGGCGGATCGCGTTCGGCCCGGACAAGATGCTCTACGCCGGCACCGGCGAGACCGGTGACACCGGGCTGGCGCAGGACAAGAGCTCGCTGGGCGGCAAGATCCTGCGGATGACGCCGGACGGCGAACCGGCGCACGGCAACCCCTCGGCCGATTCGGTGGTGTACGACTACGGCCACCGCAATGTGCAGGGGCTGGCCTGGGACCCCGACCACCGGCTGTGGGCCTCGGAGTTCGGGCAGCACGCCTGGGACGAGCTCAATCTCATCGAGCCGGGGAAGAACTACGGCTGGCCGGAGATCGAGGGCAAGGCGAAGTCCGGCGAGGGCGGCCCGGATTACGTCGATCCGGTCGAGGTGTGGAAGACCGCGGACGCCTCGCCCAGCGGCATCGCGTACGCCGAGGGGTCGATCTGGATGGCGTCGCTGCGCGGGGAGCGGCTGTGGCGCATCCCGCTGAACGGGACGAAGCCGGCGGCCGCCCCGCAGGCATTCCTCAAGGACACCTACGGGCGGCTGCGGACGGTCGTGACGGCCGGTGACGGCACGTTGTGGCTGGTCACCAGCAACACCGATGGCCGCGGCAGGCCCCGTAAGGGAGATGACCGGATTCTCCGCCTCAAGGTGAGCTGATCCTTCTGGTCCCCTTTTCGTGCGCCCTGCCTAGACTCGGGTGGCAGGGGACGGGTGCGCGTCACGCCGACGAGGGGGCAGGGCACCGTGTTCAACATCGTGGAAGAGCTGTTCGCGCCGGGCCGTAAGCACACCGACGAGGAGCGGCAGCGGATGTCGCTCGTGCTGGACGACGTGGGCGACGGCGATCGCCCCTGGGAGGGGCCGATAGACCTCTCCTCGGGGACGGTGGTCGTCCGGGCGCCGCGGCAGGAGGCCGGGGACGACGCCGCCCCGGACAGCCCTTAGCGCGCCGCCGGTTCGCCGAAGAGCCGGAGGCGGTGGGCCACCGCGCCGGCCTCGCCGCGCCCGGAGACGCCCAACTTGGCCAGGATGTTGGAGACGTGGACGCTGGCCGTCTTGGGCGAGATGAACAGCGCGTCGGCTATCTGGCGGTTGCTGCGGCCGTCGGCGACCAGGCGCAGGACGTCGCGCTCGCGCGGGGTCAGGCCGAGGGATTCGGCGGGCGCGGGGTCGGCGGGTGCCCCGCTCCCGGCGCCGGCGGGCGCTTCGTCCGCCGCGGCCGGTATCAGCCCGGGCAGCGGGATGCGGGCGCGCTGGGCGAGCAGGGCGAGTTCCTCGGCGAGCGGGCGGGCGCCCATGGCCGTGGCGGCGGTGTGCGCCTGGCCGAGCAGCAGCACGGCGGCCTCGCGCGGGGTGCGGCCCTCCAGCCCGGCGGTGGCCCGCTCGGTGCCGTGCAGCAGTGACTCCGCCCAGCGGTAGCAGGCCCGGGCGAGCTCGTACGGACGCTCCAGCGGCTCGAAGGCGGCGACCACCGCCGCCCAGTGGTCGGGGGTCTCCCGGCCCTCGGCGCGGCGCAGCTCGGCCTCGACGGCGACGGCGTACGCCTCCCATATCGGGCAGGCCCGGGCGAGCTTCTTGGCGGCGTCGCGGATGCGGGCGAGGACGGCGGCCCGGCCGGGGCCGGCGGCCGGCAGTCCGCGGGCGTCCGACTCGGCGGCGGTGGCCCACCACAGCAGGGGCCAGGCGTAGCGCTGGACACCGGGCGGCAGTCCGGCGTCCAGGGTTTCCCCGAGGACGGCCCGGGCGTCCAGGATGCGGCCCTGGTGGGCGGCGATCCGCAGGGCGTGCTGCGCGAGCGGGATGGCGTGCTGCGGCTGGGGGTCGTGGGTGCCGTAGTGCTCGCGGGCGACGGACAGTTCGCGCTCGGCGGCCGCGAAGTCGCCCATGGCCAGGGCGAGGTCCGTGCGGCGGTTGGCGGCCAGGGCGATCGAGCGGGCGTTCTGGGCGAGCCGGTGGGAGTCGGCCGCGGCCTGCAGCGCCTCTTCCCAGCGGCCCAGCGACTGGAGCGATTCGGCGCGGTTGGCCATCACCCAGCAGGTCTTGTCCTTGAGGCCGTAGCGGGTGGTGAGTTCGATGCCCTGCTCGGTGACCTCGACGGCCTCCCGGGAGCGGCCGACGCCTTCCAGGAAGGACGGGAGGTTGACGTGGCCGCGGCCGATGGCGGTGAAGTAGCCGCGCTGGACGGCGCGGTCGAGGGCGGCCCGGAGGTCGGCGAGGCCCTCGTCGACCTCACCGGAGTCGGTCCGCAGCCCGGCCAGGGTCAGCCGGGAATTCAGCTCGGCCTCCTCGTCACCGACCAACTTGGCGAGTTCCACGGCGCGTTCGGCGGTGGCGAAGGTGCCCGGGCCCGGTTCGTGCAGCACCGCCCAGCTGGCCACGGCGGCCGTCACCTCGGCGTGCACGGACGACGGCGGCAGGCCGCGCATCAGCTCCTGGGCCCTGCCGAGGTCCTCCCAGCCGTTGCCGCGGCCGGTGCCCTGGCAGAGCCGGGAACGCTGCACCAGGAACCAGGCCGTGCGCAGGGGGTCGTTCTCGTCGCGGAGGGAGCGCAGGGCGCGTTTGGTGATCTGGAAGGCGCGTTCGCCGTCGCCGGTCAGCCGGGCGGCCACCGCGATCTCGGCGAGCAGGTCCAGGAAGCGCAGCGAGTCGTCGTCGCAGCCGCAGGCCGGGTACGCCTCGGCGTAGTCGACCGGGCGCACCCGCTGGCGGACCTCGACCGGGGCGTCGTCCCACAGCTCCAGGGCCCGGTCCAGCAGCCGCAGTTGCTCGGCGTAGGCATGGCGGCGACGGGCCTGCACGGAGGCGGCGAGGACGGCGGGCAGCGCCTTGGCGGCGTCATGGGCCTTGTACCAGTAGCTGGCCAGCCGGGTCGCGCAGGCGTCGGCGCGCACCAGGGAGGGGTTGGCCTCCAGGGCCTGGGCGTAGCGGCGGTTGAGGCGGGTGCGCTCGCCGGGCAGCAGGTCGTCGACGACGGCCTCGCGGACCAGGGCGTGCCGGAAGCGGTAGCCCGTGCCGTCGTCGGTGGGGACGAGGGTGTTGCTGCCGACGGCGGCCCGCAGCGCCTCGATGAGGTCGTCCTCGGACATCTGGCAGACGGCGGAGAGGAGTTCGTGTTCGACCGTGGAACCACCCTCGGCGGCCGTACGGACCACCCGCTGGGCGTCCTCGGGCAGCGCCTCGACGCGTACCAGCAGCAGATCGCGCAGCGGGTCGCTGAGGCCGTGCAGACAGCCGTCGGCGAGGCTGCGGGCGAGCTCCTCGACGAAGAACGCGTTCCCCTCGGAGCGCCGGAAGACCCGGTCGAGGGTGTCCTCCTCCGGTGCGCTGCCGTTGATGCCGGCGAGCTGGGAGCGGACCTCCTCGCGGTTGAAGCGGTCCAGCTCGACCCGCCGGACCGTACGCATCCGGTCGATCTCGGCGAGGAACGGGCGCAGCGGGTGGCGGCGGTGGATGTCGTCGGAGCGGTACGTCGCCACCAACAGGACGCCGGCGTCGTGCAGCGCCCGCAGGAGGTAGGCGAGGAGTTCACGGGTGGAGCGGTCGGCCCAGTGGAGGTCCTCGATGACGATGACGAGCGTGCGCTCCGCGCCGAGGCGCTCCAGGAGACGGGCGGTCAGCTCGAAGAGCCGCGCCCGGCCGATCTCCTCGCCGTGCGCCTCACCGGGCGCCTCGCCCAACTCGGGCAGGATGCGGGAGAGTTCGCCCTCCTGCCCGGCGACCGCCGCGGCGAGCTCCTCACCCAGGTGCCAGTTGAGGGTGCGCAGAATCGCCGAGAACGGCGCGAAGGGCAGGCCCTCCGAGCCGATCTCGATACAGCCGCCGAGCGCGACCAGCGCACCCCGCGCCCGCGCGGCCTCACCGAACTCCTCGATGAGCCGGGTCTTTCCGACCCCGGCCTCGCCCCCGATCAGCAGCGCCTGCGGCTCGCCGGACGCCGCGACGCGGGCGAGCGCGTCATCGAGCGCGGCGAGCTCCGCGGCTCGACCGACGAACACGGGACTGACGGACCTGGTCTCCACGCGCTTGAGCATCGCACAGGGGGCTGACATCGCGGCAGGGGGTGCGATCAGGTGCTGGACGGCGGGCGGGGCGGAGGGCAGCCGGACGGCGGGCGGGGCGGAGGGCAGCCGGGTGCCGGCCGGCTCCAGCAGTGGCACGGCGTACCCGCCCCGTCCGGCCGGCTCAGGCGGTCGCACGGCGTACCCGCCACCGCCGGGCCCGGCTCCGGCTGCTACTCACCCGCCCTTCGGGTTCGTCGCCGGCGGAGCGGGCGGCGGCCGCACGCGCGGCCCGGCGCCCCTCGATCGCCTCGCGCGCCAGACGCTGCCGGGCGGCCTCGCGGTGCAGCTCGTCCTGCCGGACCCGGAGCTCCAGTTCAAAGCGGTGCATCTCGTTCTCCCTTGTGGCGTGGGCCGGTTGAACCCTGGTGGTGCGGGCTCGTTGACGTGCTCAAGCCTCGTCTCCAAGGGGGCCCCGCCACATCGGGAGAGTGCCCGATCTTCGGGCGCGGGGGTGCTTAGGAAATACGGGCGGCGCCCGGGAAACGTCGTACGGGCGGTGCTCAGGGCACCGCCCGTCCCTACGCCGGACAGCGGTAAGGCCCCTGTGCCTTAGGCACCGGGGCGGGTGCCTAAGGCACAGGGGCCTTAGCGGCGCCGGACAGCCGGCCGGGCCTCAGGCGCCGGGCCGGGCGCCCTTGGGAAGGGTGGGCATGCTCGCGAACAGGTCGAGGTACATGCCCGCGGAGATCAGCAGGCCGAGCGCACCGAGGGCCAGTCCGCCCCAGGCGACCGCCCGCACCCAGGTAGCGGCGCGCGGCCGGGTCAGCACCACGGCGGCGACCAGCGCCGCCAGCACCGCGAAGACGCCATTGACGAGGGCGGTCGTGTGCCAGGGCGTTCCGTACATGGCGGAGATCTGGTCGGTGGCCTTACCGGCCTGGAGGTTGATCTGCCCCATCAGCGTCTGCCGCTCGGCCATCAGCGTGCCGAGCCAGGTGCCGGTGACGGAGGCGAGCCCCAGTCCGGCGGCGACGACCGCCCCGGCTCCGGCGGCTACGCCGGTGGTGGAGCGGGCGGCGGCGTCCCCGTCTTCTTCCGGCGTCTCTACGTCACCGGCATCGGCCTGCCCTGCGGCCTCCGGGCCCGCCGCGGCATCGGTCTCTTCCTCCGCCGCGACGGCCTGCGCCGGCACGGTCTCGTCGTCGGTTCGCTTCTCGGTGGTGGCGGTGGTGGCAGTCGTGTCGGTCATCTCGGTCGCGTCGGTCGTCCTGGTCGTACCCATGGGCGCGACCGTAGGTGCCGTGTCTGAGAGCGAGATGAGAACGGCGGCGGACGAGCAGACCGAGGGCCTCCCCTATGTCCCCACCAGCGGCCGGTCGCCGTCCCGGGGCCCGGACGGGCCCGGCATGTCGGACAGCTCGGGCATACCGCCCGCCTGCCCCTCGATCCGCCCCTCCTCCACGGGCGGTTCGATGCTGATCCGGGGCAGCCACCGCGCCAGCCAGGACGGCAGCCACCAGTTGGCGCCGCCCAGCATGTGCATCAGCGCCGGGACCAGCAGCGTCCGCAGTACGAACGCGTCCAGGGCGACCGCGGACGCCAGCCCGATCCCGAACATGGCGATCGTCCGGTCACCGCTCAGCACGAAGGCCGCGAACACCGCGATCATGATGACCGCCGCCGAGTTGATCACCCGGCTGGTCTCGGCCAGGCCGACCCGCACCGACCGGCGGTTGTCCCTGGTCAGCTGCCATTCCTCGTACATCCGCGACACCAGGAACACCTGGTAGTCCATGGACAGCCCGAAGAGCACCGACACCATGATCACCGGCAGGAACGGCTCGATCGGCCCGGCGCTGCCCAGTCCCAGCTGCTCGCTCCCCCACCCCCACTGGAAGACCGCGACCACGACCCCGAACGAGGCGGCGACGGCCGCGACGTTCATCAGTGCCGCCTTGAGCGGTACCGCCAGCGACCGGAAGGCGAGCAGCAACAGGACCGACCCGAGCGCGATCACGACGCCGATGAACAGCGGCAACTTGCCGACGATCACGGACGCGAAGTCGTCGTAACTCGCGGTGACCCCGCCGACCGCCACCCGCATCGTGCTGCCCCGCTCGGCCGCCGGCAGGACGTCGGAGCGCAGCCTGGCGACCAGGTCGGAGGTCTGCCGGGACTGCGGTGAACTGTCCGGGACGACGGTGATCACCCCGGTGCTACGGCTCCCGTCGAGTTCCGGCACGCTGACCTGCGCCACGCCGGGGGTGCCGCGCAGCTGCCGCGGCAGCTTGTCGAACGCGATCCGGTCCTTGGCGCCGTCCAGCGTGCCGACCAGCGTCAACGGCCCGTTGGCGCCCGCCCCGAAGCCTCCTCCGGACCCATCTCCAGGGCCGCCCCGCGCCATCAGGTCGTACGCCTTACGGGTCGTCGAGGTGGCCGGATTGTTGCCCTGGTCGGAGGTGCCGAGATGGAGTCCGAGGGTCGGCAGCGCGAGGGTGAGCATGACGGCGGCCGCGACGGTGCCCAGCAGTTTCGGATGCCGCTCGACGAAACCGGACCAGCGCGCGGCGACCCCGGCGGACGGTTGGGGCCGTGGCCCGTCCTCGGCGAGCCGCCGCCGCTCCCTTCGGCCCAGCGCCCGCATCCCGATCAGCCCGAGCAGTGCCGGCAACAACGTCACCGAGGCAGCGACGGTCAGCACGACGGTGAGCGAAGCGGCCAGCGCCACCCCGTTGAGGAAGCTGAGGCGCAGGGTGAACATGCCGAGCAACGCAATACACACGGTCGCCCCGGCGAACACGACCGCCCGCCCGGACACGGCCACCGCCCGCTCGGCGGCCTCTTCGACGCTGAGCCCCGCCCTCAGCCCCTTCCGATGCCTGGTCACGATGAACAACGCGTAGTCGATCCCCACCCCGAGCCCGATCAGGCTCCCGAGCATCGGCGCGAAGTCGGCGACGGTCATGGCATGGCTGAGCAGTGCGATCCCGGCCGAGGCGGTACCGACCGCGGCCACCGCGGTGACGATCGGCAGGAAGGTCGCCGCCAGCGACCCGAACGCGAGGAACAGCACGACGGCCGCCGCGCCCATTCCTATGAGCTCCGGCAACTGCGCCCGCGGCGCCTCGGTCACCGCGATCCCGGCCCCACCCAACTCAACCTGCAGCCCGTGCACACCAGCGGACCGCGCGACCTCAACGACCTTCCGGACCTGCCCGGCATCCAGCTCATCGGCGGGGTGCTCGAACAGGAGCGAGGCATAAGCGGTCCGCCCGTCCTGACTGATCTGCCGCGCCCCCTGGGGTTGCGCTCCCCGGTCGTGCTTCCCATACGGACTGCGCACCTCGGCAACCCCGGGCAGCCCGTCGACCCTCTCCAGGGTTTGCCGCATGGTCTTCTCCACCGCGCCGGCCCGCACGCTGCCGTGATCGGTGTGCCACACGATGGTGTCGCGGTCCCCGGTCTCCCCCGGGAACGCCTTCTCCATCAGCGCAGTCGCCCGCCCGGACTCGGTCCCCGGCACCTCGTAATCAGTGGAGTACGCGGACCCGCTCACCCCCGCGGCCACCCCCACGCCCACGAACACGGCAAGCCAAAGAACGATCACCACGATGCGGCGCCTGAGACACCACCGAGCCAGAGCGGTCACGAAGTCGATCGCTTCCCGGGTTGTGCGTCGAAAACTCCCGGGTACGGGCGGTGCCGAGCGCTATGAACGGGGACGTAGGCCCCCCACGCGCCTGTTTGGCACGCCAGCGAGACCCATCAGAGCAGAGTGACACCCAGAAAAGATCGTTTGAGGGCTTTTGTGGGATTCCCCACAAAATTTGGGAGAGAGCGCTGCTCCGAGACCCCGATCACCTCGGAGACTCCGGGACCGCGGATAACATCCCACCGGCCTTAGGCGGCACTGACGAAAGGACGCCTCACTACCCCCTCTTCTAATTATAAGAGCTCCACCCCTGACCGAGCATAGACCCCATAAGGAACAGCCACTGCGCAATCGCTGATGAAAATCCCCTTTATGGGGAATTTGCTAATTATCACCTTTCGTAATATCGAAACCGTGCGTCAAGGCTACCTGACGCATTGGAATATTAATACCAGAGACCTTAACGCTCAGCGAGTCACCGATCTCCACGGCACCTGGCCCTCGCATTTCCGAACAAGGCAGTAGCCCCACGATTTCGCCCAGCTTGACGAAGATACCAATGGGGGCAACCTTGATCACCGTTCCGGATACTGTCGACCCGAACTGCAGTCGCGCGAATTCAAGCAGCGGATCCTGCTGCAAGTCCTTTATTGAAACTGACACCTGCTCACGCTCAGTGTCGATGCTCAATACGACAACAACGATCTCTTGCCCCACACGCACTACTTGCGACGGATGATCGACTGACACCCAAGAGAGGTTAGGCGCGGTAACGACCCCTGTGACGCCATCCAGATCCACAAAGGCACCAAAATCCGTTACCGCACGCACGGTTCCCTTGCACACTTGCCCCACATGAAATGGATTCAGCAGCGAACCTCGGGAGTCCTCAAACTCTCGCATACAGCCCAGCCTTCCCTATATTATTCTCGCCACGCGTAGCCTTGATAGTAATTAATCCAGTTGACCTCTTCAATATAGGAATTGAAGCGGGGAATCTCCCCTCTCGGAATCAACCACTGCCACTCTCCCGGCCTGTTATCATGAGTACGTTTGTATATGCTTTCCGGAAACGCCGCATCGAATCCCGGCTTCATCACAAACTCATGATAGCCATCTTCGTAAATACCCTGATCAGCGTACCTCTGAGCTACACCTTCGCTGTCGCCCAAATATGCAGTCCCAGCACCACCTTCAGGAGTGTCCGGGTGCAGACCCGGGTCAAGGCCATGACTTTCCAAGCTTCGGTTTCCGCGATGTGGCGCTCTATACAGCCTAGTGGGATCGCACGCCGAGAGACCTAGTGGGTCGGCCCGTGTGTGGGGGTTACGAACGTAGGCAACAGGATTGAGGGAAGGCGCGATACCCAGGGGGTCGGGGGTGGTGTATCGGGCAAATTCCGGATCATAGTAACGATGGAAGTTGTAATGGAGTCCGGTTTCCGGGTCGAAATATTGGCCTGGGAAGCGGAGCGGTGTGTAGGCAGTGCTGCTACGGGCCCAAGTGGTAGTTCCCCAGATGGTGCTGCGAGTGCGCCAAGCGATGCCTCCCGCTTCGTCCACGAGCTCAGTAGGCGTTCCGATGAGATCGGTAACTATCGCGAAGAATCGCCGATCGATCTCTCGCTGAGAAGCGTTCGCCAGCGACTTACGCTCGGTCTGAGTAATGGGACGTAGGCCGTCGTGGTCCCAGCTGAGGGTAATCGGGGCGGGCGAGTCAAAGGCGGCTGCCGTTTGTTCAACCAGCGTGGCTCCGTCCCAAACGAACTCAAACCATTCGAGGATCGTTCCATCACCGGCGAGGCACTGCTTGGCAATACGGCGGCCTAGATAGTCATAGAGATAATGCCATGACTTCCCATCCGGAGTAACGACATAGGCAAGGCGGCCATCGGTATCCCAGGTGTAACGCCAGCTAGCCGGATCGCGGGACAACCGGGCCTTTCGTCGAAGCGCAATGCGGCCTAGGGCATCGTATTCATAGTGGACATTGCCGCCGCCGGTTATTCGCGTACCGGAGTAGGTGCGGGAGCCGCGGGACTCCTGACCCGGGTGGGCGTCAGGCCACTGCGCCTCCGTTTGGTTGCCTGCCTGATCGTAGGCGTAGCTTTCCGTCCAACCGTGGGCGGAAACCGTGATGACGCGGCCGGCCGCATCAAGACCGAAGGTGCGCGGGCCGTTTAGCTGATCCCCAATGCCGACCAGGTGGCCATCAGGACGATACGAATAAGTCCGGCGCTGGAGCATGCGAGCCCCGGCGCCGTAAAGGGTTTGTTCCATGACGCGGCCGGTGGGGTCCCAGGTGTGGGAGAGGGTGAGGTGGTCGCCGATGGTGCGGGTGAGTTCTTGGCCGGCGGCGTCGTGGTCGAAGGTGAGGACGTGGCCGGCGATGTCCATGGCGGTGCGGTTGCCGGCGGCGTCGTAGCTGTACGTGGTGGTGTGGCCGGTGGGAGTGGTGCGGCTGGTGCGGCGGCCCAGGGCGTCGTAGGTGAACGTCATGGTGCGGCCGTTGACCGTTTCGGCGGTGATGCGGCCGAGGATGTCCCGGGTGTAGGTGACCGTCGCGTCGGGGTTGGTGGCCTGGTGGAGGTTGCCGGAGGCGTCGTGGGTGTAGGTGGTGACTAGGCCTGCGGCGTCCTTGTGCGTGATGCGGCCCCGGGTGTCTCGGGTGTAGGTGGTGACCTCGCCGAGGGTGTTGGTGCGGGTGGTGAGCTGGCCGGCGGGGTCGTGGGTGTAGGTGAGCACCCGGTCGTCGAAGTCCGACTCTGACGTCAGACGTCCTGCCGCGTCGTAGGTGTAGTTCCAGGTCAGGGCCTGGGGGTTGGTGACCTGGGTGAGGCGGAGTTCGGTGTCGTGCGCGAACTCGTAGCGGACGCCGTCGGGGTCGGTGCGGGCCGTGAGGAGGTCGAAGTGGCCGTATTCGAAGTGGGTCGTTTGGCCGATGGCGTCGGTGTGGGAGGTGCGGTTGCCTTCGCCGTCGTAGGTCCATTCCTCGGTGGCGCCGGTGGGGTCTATTCGGGCCGCGAGTTTTCCTTCCACCGTCCAGACCATGTGGGTGGTCTCGCCCAGGGGGTTGGTGATGGAGGTGGTGCGGCCGAAGGCGTCGCGGCGGTAGTGGGTCACCGCGCCGAGGGGGTCGGTGACGGAGAGCGGGAGGCCGGCTGCGTTGCAGTAGAGGTGGGTGGTGTTGCCGAGGGCGTCGGTGACGGAGGCGAGGTTGCCGCGGGCGTCGTGGGTGTAGGTGGTGGTGGCGCCGGTGGGGTCCGTCGAGGAGGTGCGGTTGCCGGTGGCGTCGTAGGTGTGGGTCCAGGTGGTGCCGTCGGGGCCGGTGACCGTGACCGGGTTGCCGTCGGTGTCGTAGGTGGTGGTGGACGTGGAGCCGTCGGGGAGGGTGACGGTTGTCGGGCGGCCGGCGTCGTCGTAGTCGATGGTGGTGGTGCGGCCGAGCGGGTCGGTGGTGGAGAGGATGCGGTGCCCTGTATCGCGCACCGTGCGGGTGGTGGCGCCTGTGGGGTCGGTGGTGGCGACGATGTGGTGGTGGTCGTTGACCTGGTAAGTGGTGACCTGGCCGAGGGAGTTGCGGTGGTAGTTGGTGCGCAGGCCGGTTTCCGGGTCGGGGTCGCCCCAGGTGAAGTCGCCGCGGAGGTGGCCTTCGATGCCGCCCTGGGTGATGCAGCGGTCCTGGTCGTCGTAGACGTAGTGGTAGCTGCTGTTGTTGGTGTCGGTCCAGGAGGTGATGCGGCCGGCGTCGTCGTAAGTGAAGCGCAGGGGCAGGCCGGAGGAGTTGGTGACGGTGGTGAGGTTGCCGTGCTCGTCGTAGCCGTAGGTGACGAGGAGTTGGTCGCTGCCGTCGGGGGCGGCGCCGGCCAGGTGGAGGGCGGTGATCCGGCCCTCCTCGGTGGTGAGGAGGAGGCGGTAGCCGGCGCTGTGGGTGATGGCGAGCGGGGTGCCGTCTTCGGTGTAGTCGAAGGTGTGGTGGTTGCCGTGGCGGTCGGAGATCTCGTCGAGGACGGCGAGGTTGTCGGTGTAGGTGGTGAAGTAGCGGCGTAGGCCCGTGACCGGATCGACCAGCAAGTAGTCGCCGTCGGGGGTGAGTTCCAGGGGGGCGCCGTCGCCTTCGACGGGGCGGGTGGGGACGCCGACGGCCGGGTGGGGGTAGAGGAGGAAGTTGCCCTCTTCGCCGATGAGGATGACGCCCTCGGAGTCGATCTCCAGGCGCTGGTCGACGGTGGACATCCAGGTCGGGCCGAACCAGCGACCGGTGCGGTAGGACGACTCGAAGGTGCGCGAGAAGGACAGGGGGAGGCTGCCGGGGAGGGTGATGTCCGTCTGCGGCAGGTGCATGCGGCCGGTGGCCATGTCGATGGGGTCGCTGCCGAAGATCTTGCAGGCAGCGATCCGGGCCCGGTCGCGGACGGTGATCTTGCCGCCGTTACGGGCGGCGTGCCGCGCCCAGCTCTCGGCGATGTCCTTGGCGCCGGCCCGGACCGCTCCCTTGGCCAGGCCGCCCCCGCCCTTCCCTCCCAGGATGTTCACCCACATGGAACCCCAAGCGTCGCCCGGATCGCTGCCCCAGCCCGAGCCCAGCATCCCCTTGGCCGTCTCCACCGGGTGAAGAGGTGCCTGGGCCAGGCCCATGAGGGTCATCGCGGTGTTGTCCATGAACTGGAACGGGTGCGTGACGTTGTACGGGTCCAGCGGGTTGATCTTGCGGCCGAGCTTGAGGGTGTCGGCGCCGGCCTTCAGAGCGCCGCCGGCCATGTGCAGGTGCTCCAGGACGAACGCCTGGCTGCCGTCCTTGAGCGCCGCGCCCGCGAGTTGGGTCAGCGCCGGCTTCTCGGGCGCATGCGCCAAGGCGGCCTTGATGGCGTTGCGGGCGCGCTCGGCTGCTTCGTTGCGCTGGCTGCGGGCGCTTTTGAGCATGTCCTCGGCAGCCTCGCGGCCTTCGGCGCCCGGGTCGGACTCGACGGTCGGTTCCTGCGGCATGGGACCCGGGTCCTGGCCCTGGTCGACGGCGGCGTTGTAGGCGTCTGCCTGGGCGTTGTACTTCTCGACGCGGGCCTTGTACGCCTCGAAGGAACGGCGGGTGGCTTCCTGGGCGTTGTGGTACTTCTCGATCGCGTCGGCGGCCTTGCCCTGCGCCCAGATCACCGTTTCCATGTACGACGCCAGTGCCTTGGAGGCGTCGCCGCAGGCGTCGGCGGCGTGCATCCATTGCTTGGGGTGCATGTCGAACGCCTCGCGGAAGGCGTCGGCGGCCTTGCCGCTCCAGTGCTGGCCCGAGCCCAGCTTGCGCATGCCGTTCGCCACCCGGTCGAAGGCGGCGGAGAAGTCCTTGAGGTGGGAGGCGGTTTCGGCGATCTTGCCCGGGTCGCCGTGGATGAGTTCTTTGGGGTCGTCGGTCTCGCCGAGCTGGCGTTCGTCGACGTGGGCGCCCAGAGCTCCGGCCAGTTTCGCGCCGCCACTACGGACGGCGTGCGCCGCATCGTCCAGGCCGACGGTCTCCAGCGCGTCACCGGTCAGCTCGGAACCCTCTTCGACCAGCTCGCCCGCGCCGCGCTCGATGGCCCCCGTGACCTTGCTGGCGCCCTCGCCGACCGCGTCGATGGCATCACCGAAGATGCTCACTTGCCGTTACCCCCGTGTCCCTGCTGGCCCTGCTGGCCCTGTGGCTTCCCCGACTCGTAGAAGTCCGTCTTGATCTCGACGTCCTCCCCGCCGTTCTTGATGCGGTCCGGGACCGACTGGACGTCCTGGAGCAACTGGTCACCCGCCTGCAGCATCTCCCCGCGCGACTTCCGCGACGCCTCGGAGTGGGGGTCGAAGTCGGCGTTCGCCACCTGGGAGAACGGGTTGTCGCCGATGACCTTGTCCCAGGACCGCTTGTGCAACTTCTCCGCGGTCAGGTTCGGGTCGCCCATCGCCGCGTTCACGGTCTGCTTCATGACGTCCGAGAAGTACTGCTCCTGCTCGTAGTAAAGGCCCGCCGTGATACCCAGCTTCTTGGAGAATTCGTTGGCGTCCTGCATCAGGGTGCGGACGCCCCAGCCCCAGCGGTCGCAGAAGGAGTCGAGGACGGCGGCCAGGCCGTCGTCGCCGCATTCCATGGTGTCCAGGGACAAACGGTCGAAACCGCGGCCCAGTTGGGCCTCCACATCGAAGCCGAGTTCTTTCAGTTCGGACGTTGCGGCCCTGATGCCCTTGGTGAGCTGCTCGAATGCCTCGGGCTCCAGCTGGTAGCCGTCTCCGCTCATCAGGCCCATTTACGCTCCCCCTCGCGCGAAACGTCCGATATACCGTCAGATATGCCGCCAGATGCGTTGCCATCCGATGCGGCGGTGACGTCGATGGCCACCTGGTCGGGCACGATTCCGGCCACCGGCGGGAAGAGCGCGCCCTGTTCGCTGCCCGAGTTCAGCGCCACTCCCGTAGGGCCCTCGATGGCGGGAATCAGCACGTCAAGGACGCGGGCGCCGGACACGGTCACGTACTGCCACTCCGTGCCGGGCTCCGTGCCACGCCCCAGTGCGAAGCGGGCCAGCGCCTCCTCGTCGGTGAACGCGTACAGCCAGCGGATGCCGTCCAACTCGGTCGAGAGAAGTGTGTCGTTGACCGTCGGAATCAAGACATGCGTGCGCCGGAATTCTCCTACGAGCGCGGCTGGATCTGGTTGGCCGGCATGAATCGCCGCCACCTCATCGATCAACGACATAACGGACCGAGCCCTCCCCCGATTCCCTGCTCAACTGCCATACATACTTTCGCATACGGCACTGACAACGGAGCGTTGGACACGGGCGGGAGGGCGACGGAAACGCCGGGGCGAGGGAACCGAAGCGCGGTTCTTTTCGGCTTCAATTACCTTGCCGTTTGGGCGGGGAGGCAATTCGACCCGCATTACTGGCAGCGACCCCGCACTCGATTCCCCTCCCCTCCGCGCCGACCACAGCAGCACCGCGCAGGCCCGTCCGCCCGCGTCGCACCCCTTGACCGGGGCATTGGTCTGAACCATTCTGTGCGCAGGGTCGGGAACGGCCCTCATCAGCGGTGGCCACCGTCTCGTGCAGTCCTCGGGTTTCCCCCTTCGGCACAGGAGACACGTATGCCTCGCACCGCAGCACGCACCCGCATCAGACCCTCGCGCCACAGACGCCTGTTCACGGCCGCGGTGGCGCTTCTCGCCGGCGTGGCCAGCATGGCTGCCGGCATGACCGCGGCCACCCCGGCCGCGGCGTCCGCCGCGGCCGCCACAGACGTCAACGTCGTCAAAAACGCCGGCTATGAGTCGGGATTGAGCAGCTGGACCTGTGCGGCGGGCAGCGGGGCCTCGGTCAGCTCACCCGTGCACGGTGGCAGCGCGGCGCTCAAGGCGACCCCCACCGCGTCGGACAACGCCATGTGCTCCCAGACCGTGGCCGTCAAGCCCAACGCGACGTACCGGCTCAGTGCGTACGTCCAGGGCTCGTACGTCTACCTGGGCGCGTCGGGCACCGGCACCACAGATGTCTCCACCTGGACGCCGTCGGCCACCGGGTGGCAGCAGCTCGCGACCAGCTTCACCACGGGGCCCAGCACCACCTCCGTCACCGTCTACACCCACGGCTGGTACGCCCAACCCGCCTACTTCGCCGATGACTTCAGCGTGCTGGGACCGGACGGCGGGGGCGGTACCGATCCCGGGCCGCAGGTTCCGGCGGCGCCCGGTGGTCTGTCCGCCGGTTCTGTGACGTCGTCATCGGTCGCCCTGTCGTGGAACCCGGTCTCCGGGGCCACCGGCTACACCGTCTACCGGGACGGCGCCAAGGACCGGACGGTGAGCGGGACGTCGGCGACGGTGACCGGACTCTCTCCCTCCACCACCTACCGGTTCCAGGTCACCGCCACCAATGCGGCCGGGGAGTCGGCACGTTCGGCCGAGGTCTCCGCCACGACCTCCCCCTCAGGCGGCGGCACCGACCCCTCCGTCCCCCGGCACGCGGTCACCGGTTACTGGCAGAACTTCAACAACGGCGCGACGGTCCAGAAGATCAGCGATGTGCCGAACCAGTACGACATCATCGCGGTGGCCTTCGCCGATGCGACGACCACGCCCGGCGCGGTCACCTTCAACCTCGACTCGGCGGGCCTCGGCGGCTACACCGTCGACCAGTTCAAGGCCGACATCAAGGCCAAGCAGGCGGCCGGCAAGTCGGTGATCATCTCCGTCGGTGGCGAGAAGGGCACGGTCTCCGTCAACGACTCCGCCTCGGCCGCCAACTTCGCCAACAGCGTGTACGCGCTGATGCAGCAGTACGGGTTCAACGGTGTCGACATCGACCTGGAGAACGGCCTCAACCCCACCTATATGAGCCAGGCGCTGCGTTCGCTCTCCCAGAAGGCGGGCGGGAAACTCGTGCTCACCATGGCGCCGCAGACGATCGACATGCAGTCGACGTCCGGCGGCTACTTCCAGACGGCACTGAACGTGAAGGACATCCTCACCGTCGTCAACATGCAGTACTACAACAGCGGTTCGATGCTCGGCTGTGACGGCAAGGTCTACTCCCAGGGCAGCGTGGACTTCCTCACCGCGCTGGCCTGCATCCAGCTCGAAGGCGGCCTCGACCCGTCCCAGGTGGGCCTGGGCCTGCCCGCCTCGTCGCGGGGCGCGGGCAGCGGGTACGTGTCCCCCAGCGTCGTGAACGCCGCCCTGGACTGCCTCACCAAGGGGACGAGCTGCGGCTCGTTCAAGCCGTCCCGGACGTATCCGGGCGTACGAGGCGCCATGACCTGGTCCACGAACTGGGACGCGGCAAGCGGTAATGCCTGGTCGAACGCGGTCGGGCCGCACGTTCACGGCCTCCCGTAGCCCGCACTGCCGTCCTCACCGCCACTACGGAACTCGCACCACACGACCTTCCCCGGTACGCGCTCGCCGATGCCCCACGCGTCGGCGAGCGCGGCCACCAGCAGCAGCCCCCGACCGGCCTCGGCCTCGCCGCCGACGGCGGCCGCCGGTCCGCGCGGCTCCCCGCCCCCGCTGTCGTGCACCTCGATGCGCAGCGGCCCGTCCGCGGCCTCCCACGACAGCCACAGCCGGTAACCGCGCCCCGGCGGGACGCCGTGCAGGAGGGCGTTGGTGGCCAGTTCGCTCACGCAGAGCACGATGTCGTCCGCCCGTTGCTTCAGGTCCCAGTCGGCGAGCGCGGTACGGGTGAATTCCCTGGCCAGGGCCACGGAACGGCGCTCCCGCCGATAGAAGGCGGTACGGGGTGCAAGTGCGTGGATCTCCTTCTGCATGGCCCCACTGTCACAGGATGTGATTACGCTGGACCACAGCGTGAAGTCGTACAGATTCGATGTACGGCTTCCCGCCGCATCAGCCAGTCACGACGGGGGGAAGGCAAGCCGCATGCACCCGGCGAACAAACCGAAGAGGATCACGTCCTGGCATGTGATCGGAGCGCAGTTGAGTCACTTCCGGAAGGCCGCCCGGTTGACGCAACCGGCCCTGGCCGAGGCGGTGGGGCTGCACGAGGACACGATCGGCTCGATCGAGCAGGGGCGGAGAGCCCTGAAGATCGACCTGGCGGAGACGCTCGACGAACTGCTGGATACGAAGGGCGCGTTGGCGGTCGCGGTGTCCAAGGTGCCGGAGCGGGAGAAGCTGCCGGCGTTCGTGCAGAGCCTCGTGGAACACGAGGAGGAGGCGCTGACGCTGCTCTCGTACCAGAATTCGGTGGTACCTGGGCTTCTCCAGACCCGGCCTTACGCCCGCGCGCTGTTTTCGTGCCTCTACCCGCCCATTCACGACGAGTTGGCCGACGACTGGGTCACCGCCCGGATCGACCGGCAGAAGGTGTGGGACCGGAATCCGCCGCTCATGGCGAACTTCATCCTGGATGAGGCGATCCTTCACCGTCCCATCGGCGGACCCGAAGTCATGCACGGGCAGATCGAGCATCTACGACAGTGTGCCGACCTGCCATCCCTGGGGCTCCAAATCATGCCCACCAGCCAGGCCGAACACGCCTCCCTCGCTGGCCCGTTGATTGTGCTGGAAACACCGGAGCACGAGTACCTGACCTACATCGAAGCCCAGCGGATCAGCTTCCTGGTTGACGATCCGGACGAGGTCAGTGTGTATCAACAGAAGTATGGGATGCTGCGCTCGCAGGCCCTCAACCCGAGGGAGACCAAGGGTCTGCTGGACGATCTGCTAGGAGGGTCATGACCAGCACAGCAGCCCCCATCGGCGCCGACGGCCTCACCTGGTTCAAGTCGAGCTACAGCAGCGATGAAGGCGGGGACTGCGTCGAGGTCGCCTACGACTGGCGCAAGTCCAGCTACAGCGCCAGTGCAGGCGGGGACTGCATCGAGGTCGCTGCCTGCCCGCACGCCGCCATCCACGTCCGGGACTCCAAGAATCCCGGTGGTCCGACGCTCAGCCTGAGCGCCGGCGCCTGGGCTGCCTTCGTCGCCGACGTGGTGGGCTGAGCTCGACGTCCGTTATCCGCCAGCCTCCGGCCGACGGCGCGGGCAGGCTGGGCGCATGACCGATTCCATTGACGGGCTGATCGAGCGGTTCGTGCTGGCCGGTGCAGGCTTCGAGCGGAGGCTGCGGGCGGTGCGGGACGGGCAGTGGGCCTGGCCGACGCCGTGCGCGGAATGGGACGTACGGGCGCTGACCAACCACATGGTCCGGGGCAACCTCAACTACATGCGGTTGCTGGACGGCGGCAGCAGTGCGGAGTTTCTGCGCATGCGGGACGTGGACGCGCTGGGCGATGACCCACTGGCCGCGTACGCCCGGTCCGTCGAGGAGTGTGCCGCGGCCTTCGGGCGGCCCGGGGCGATGGAGCGGCTGCTTGATTACCCGCTGGGGCAGGTGACCGGGCGGCAGGCGCTGGCCGTGCGGCTCACGGACAGCGCCGTACACACCTGGGACCTCGCCCGGGCCATCGGTGACGACGAGACCCTCGACGAGGCCCTGGTGGCGTGGATCCTCGACCGACTCGACCTGATCTACGCGGGGTTGGCCGAGTCACCCCTTGCCGCCGACACCACCCACCGGTTCTTCGCGGCCCCGGACGGCGTACTGCCCCAGGGGGCCTCGCGGCAGGAGCGATTGCTGCACCTCATGGGCCGCCGGCCGGGCCGGCCCGCACCCTCGGCGTGACCTCACCCGTCGGGTGACGTCACACCTCCGCAGACGTCGCGCGCCCGTGACGTCACGTGTCACGGCCCGGATCAGTCCGCCAGCAACGCCGGTGCCAGTTCGCGGAGTTGGTCCAGGCCCAGGCCGCGGTGGGGGGCCAGGGGCTGGATGGCGACGTGGTCGGCGCCCGCGGCGAGGTGGTCCCGCACCCGGCGCCGGACGGCGTCCACGTCACCCCAGGCGACGATCGCGTCGACCAGGCGGTCGCTGCCGCCGCCCGTGAAGTCGTCGTCGTCGAAGCCGAAGCGGCGCAAGTTGCCTACGTAGTTGGGGAGTTCGAGGTAGAAGCGGGTGTGGTGCTCGCGGGCCAGGGCGCGGGCCTTGGAAGGGTCGGTCTCCAGCAGGACGGCCTGTTCGGGGGCGAGCAGCGGGCCGTTGCCGAGGATCTCGCGGGCCGGGGCGGTGTGCTCGGTGGGGACGAAGTACGGGTGGGCGCCGGCCGCGCGGTCCCGGGCCAGTTCGAGCATCTTCGGGCCGAGGGCGGCGAGCACCCGGGGCGGTGCGGGATCGGTGACCGGGCCCTCGTACGGGGCGCGGTCCATCGCGTCGAGGTACGCCCGCATCGCGGCCAGCGGCTTGGCGTAGGTGTGCCCGCGGAGGTTGACGATGGGGGCGTGGCTGGCGCCCAGGCCGAGGACGAAGCGGCCGTCGTAGGCCTCGGCGAGGGTGTGTGCGGCGCCGTTCGCGGCGGCGGCGTCGCGGCCCCAGATGTTGGCGATGCCGGTGGCGACGGTGAGGCGGTCGGTGGCGGCGAGCAGCAGCGCAGCGTGACTGAATGCCTCCTTGGTGGCGGGGCCTTCGCCGAACCACAGGGCGCCGTAACCGAGTCGCTCGATCTCGGCGGCTGCCTGGCGTGCGGTGGCCGCCGGTTCCCGGCCGAGACCGCCGTGCCAGACCCCGATCCGGCCGATCCGCGAAGCGAGAGCGTTCTCCTGCGCCGACAGAGCCTTCTCCGGCACCGTTGAGGCGTTGTCCTGCACCGTTCCTCCTCGTGGCTGAGGGATGAAGATCCGTCCCCCGGGTACAGCGTCCGGCCCGGGCCCGACATTCCGTGTTCCGTGTTCCGTGTTCCGTGCCCGCAGCCCCTGGTGGAACGTACGCGAAACGGCCGCCCTTCCGTAGAAGGACGGCCGCTTCGCACGCGAACCGGGAGAGCCGGGGTGTCAGACCTGGGTCAGCCCTCGACGCCCAGCTTCTCCAGGATCAGTTCCCGCACCCGCGCCGCGTCGGCCTGGCCGCGGGTGGCCTTCATGACCGCGCCGACCAGGGCGCCGGCCGCGGCGACCTTGCCGCCGCGGATCTTGTCGGCGATGGCGGCGTTGGCGGCGATCGCCTCGTCGACGGCGGTGCCCAGGGCGCCCTCGTCGGAGACGACCTTCAGGCCGCGCTTCTCGACGACCTCGTCCGCGGTGCCCTCGCCCGCGAGGACGCCCTCGATGACCTGGCGGGCCAGCTTGTCGTTCAGGTCTCCCTTGGCGACCAGCTCGGCGATCCGGGCGACCTGCTCGGGGGTGATCGGCAGGGCGGCCAGCTCGATGCCGTCCTCGTTGGCGCGGCGGGCCAGTTCGCCCATCCACCACTTACGGGCCGCGGCGGCGTCCGCACCGGCCTCGACGGTGGCGACGATCAGGTCGACCGCACCGGCGTTGAGGATCGACTGCATGTCGTGCTCGCTGATGCCCCACTGCTCGCGGAGACGGTTGCGGCGCACGCGCGGCAGCTCGGGCAGGGTCGCGCGCAGTTCCTCGACCCACTCACGGGAGGGGGCCACCGGGACCAGGTCCGGCTCGGGGAAGTAGCGGTAGTCCTCCGCCTCCTCCTTGACCCGGCCGGGCGTCGTGGAGCCGTCCTCCTCGTGGAAGTGGCGGGTCTCCTGGACGATCTTGCCGCCGGAGGAGAGCACCGCCGCATGGCGCTGGATCTCGAAGCGGCAGGCGCGCTCGACGGAGCGGAGCGAGTTGACGTTCTTGGTCTCCGAGCGGGTGCCGAACTTCTCGGTGCCGTTGGGGCGCAGCGAGAGGTTCACGTCGCAGCGCATCTGGCCCATCTCCATGCGGGCCTCGGAGACGCCGAGCGCCTTGATGAGCTCGCGCAGCTCGGCGACGTACGCCTTGGCGACCTCGGGGGCCCGCTCGCCCGCGCCCTCGATGGGCTTGGTGACGATCTCGATGAGCGGGATGCCGGCACGGTTGTAGTCCAGGAGGGAGTGCCGGGCGCCGTGGATGCGGCCGGTGGCGCCGCCGACGTGCGTCGACTTGCCGGTGTCCTCCTCCATGTGGGCGCGCTCGATGTGCACCCGGAAGACCTCGCCGTCCTCCAGCTGTACGTCGAGGTAGCCGTCGAAGGCGATCGGCTCGTCGTACTGGGAGGTCTGGAAGTTCTTCGGCATGTCCGGATAGAAGTAGTTCTTCCGGGCGAAGCGGCACCAGTCGGCGATCGTGCAGTTGAGCGCCAGGCCGATCTTGATGGCGGACTCCACGCCGGTCGCGTTGACGACCGGGAGCGAGCCGGGCAGGCCGAGGCAGGTGGGGCAGGTCTGCGCGTTGGCGTCGGCGCCGAGGGTGGTGGAACACCCGCAGAACATCTTGGTCTTGGTGCCGAGTTCGACGTGGACCTCGAGCCCCATGACGGGGTCGTAGGCGGCCAGCGCGTCCTCGTACGACACCAGGTCGGTGACAGTCACGGTGAAACTAACCTCTCAGGGTCCGGCGCCGGTCAGTCCGCGAGGACGTCGTCGTCGCCCAGACGGCGCAGTTCGCGGATGAGCAGGGCGACGCCGGTGACGATGGCGGCGGCGGAGACGACGGCGTCGACCAGCTGGAGCGTGTCCTGCTCCACCCGCGCCTTCTTCGCCTGCTTGACGACGCTCACCGCGCCGAACAGCGTGGTGCCGATGGACAGGTACGTACCGGGCTTGGACTTCTTGAAGCCCTTGGCCTTGGCAAGCTTTCCACTCACAGTGACGGTGCCTCCTCAAGCAGCGGGTGACCCCACTTGGCGGTGAACGCGGCCTCGACCGCGGCACCGACCTTGTAGAGCCGGTCGTCCTTCATGGCGGGGGCGACGATCTGCAGGCCCACCGGCAGCCCGTCCTCGGGTGCCAGACCACAGGGCAGCGACATGGCTGCGTTGCCTGCCAGGTTGACGGGGAGCGTGCACACGTCGGCGAGGTACATCGCCATCGGGTCGTCGGCACGCTCGCCGATCGGGAAGGCGGTGGTCGGTGTCGTCGGCGAGACGATCACGTCGACCTGCTCGAAGGCCTTCTCGAAGTCGCGGGTGATCAGCGTCCGCACCTTCTGGGCGGAGCCGTAGTACGCGTCGTAGTAGCCGGAGCTCAGCGCGTAGGTGCCGAGCATGATCCGGCGCTTGACCTCGGCGCCGAAGCCGGCCGCACGGGTCAGGGCGGTGACGTCCTCGGCGGACTTCGTGCCGTCGTCGCCGACCCGCAGGCCGTAGCGCATGGCGTCGAAGCGGGCCAGGTTGGAGGAGCATTCGGACGGCGCGATCAGGTAGTACGCCGCGAGCGCGAGGTCGAAGGACGGGCAGTCCAGCTCGACGATCTCGGCGCCCAGCTCCTTGAGCAGCTCGACCGACTCGTCGAAGCGCTGCAGCACGCCGGCCTGGTAGCCGTCGCCGCGGAACTGCTTGACGACGCCGACCCGCATGCCCTCGACGCTGCCGTTGCGGGCCGCCTCGACGACCGGCGGGACGGGGGCGTCGATGGAGGTGGAGTCCATCGGGTCGTGCCCGGCGATCACCTCGTGGAGCAGCGCGGCATCCAGGACCGTACGGGCGCAGGGGCCGCCCTGGTCGAGGGAGGACGAGAAGGCGACCATGCCGTAGCGGGAGACGCCGCCGTAGGTGGGCTTGACGCCGACCGTGCCGGTGACGGCGGCGGGCTGGCGGATGGAGCCGCCGGTGTCCGTGCCGATGGCGAGCGGGGCCTCGAAGGAGGCGAGGGCGGCGGAGGAGCCGCCGCCGGAGCCGCCGGGGATCTTGGTCAGGTCCCAGGGGTTGCCGGTCGGGCCGTAGGCGCTGTTCTCGGTGGAGGACCCCATGGCGAACTCGTCCATGTTGGTCTTGCCGAGGATGACGACGTCGGCGGCCTTGAGCTTCTTGGTGACCGTGGCGTCGTACGGCGGGATCCAGCCTTCGAGGATCTTGGAACCGACGGTGGTCGGGATGCCCTCGGTGGTGAAGATGTCCTTGAGCGCGAGCGGGACGCCGGCCAGCGGGCCGAGCTTCTCGCCGCGGGCCCGCTTCTCGTCGACGGCGCGGGCCTGCGCGAGCGCGCCCTCGCGGTCGATGTGGAGGAAGGCGTGCACCTTCTCGTCGACGGCCTCGATGCGGGCGAGGTGGGCCTCGGTCACCTCGACGGCGGTGAGCTCGCCGGAGGCGATCTTCGCCGCGATCTCGGCGGCGGTGAGCTTGATCAGGTCGGCCATGTCGGTCACTCCTCCCCCAGGATCTGCGGCACCTTGAAACGCTGCTGCTCCTGGGCCGGGGCGCCGGAGAGCGCCTGCTCGGGGGTCAGCGACGGACGGACCTCGTCCGACCGCATGACGTTGGTCAGGGGCAGCGGGTGGGAGGTCGGCGGTACGTCTTGGTCGGCGACCTCGGAGACGCGGGCGACCGCGCCGATGATGTCGTCGAGCTGGGTGGCGAAGTGGTCGAGCTCTTCGTCCTTCAGCTCCAGACGTGCCAGCCGGGCGAGGTGGGCGACCTCCTCGCGCGTGATGCCAGGCATGCAGAGATCCTCTGGTGTTCTTGGCGGAGTGTTCCGGGTGGAGTGTCCAGGTGGAGTGATCTCGGCGAGCACTCCGGTGAACTTTTCCGGCCCAATCCTATGGCGTACGGGTCAGCGGCCGCGAAACCGTTTCGCCGGGGCGCGACCCATGCGGGCGGGCGCGCCCCGGTCAGCGGGGCTCGGGGGCCTGATCGGGCCCGCCGGGACGGTCGGCGTTGCTGGTGCCGTTGCTGGTGCTGTTGCCGTTGCTGGTGCTGGTGCTATTGGTGTCGCCGTTGCCGTTGCTGTTGGGGTCGCCGTTGGTGTTGCCGTTGGTGTTGCCGTTGCCGTTGCCGGCAGCTTCGCCGCGGTCCTCGGGGGCGGTGGCGGCTTCGGGTCCGGTGGCGGCTTCGGCTTGGCGGTCGCCTTCCGGGTCGGTGGTGGCTACGGGGGCAGTGGGGGCTTCGGCTTCGCTGTCGGCTTCCGGTGGGCCGTCGGCTTCGGCTTCGCTGTCGGTTTCGCTGTCGGCTTCGCGGGCCGTTTCGCTGTCCGGTTCGGGCGCGCTGTCGTCTTCGGGTGCGCTGTCGTTTCCGGGTTCGCTGTCGGTCTCGGGTTCGCTGTCGGCGTCGGCTTCGGCTTCGGCTTCGCTGGGTTCGGAGCGGGGACACGGGACGGCCGGTGGCCGGGTCAGTTCAAGACCTGTCCCGAAGGGCGCTCGGCGGCCTTCTCCGCCGCCAGGGCGGCCGTCTCCGATTCGCGGTGCCAACCGTGCTCACCGCGGGCCCTCAGCCAGGCCGTGGTCTCGTCGGGCGGCATCGCGGCCGCCACCAGCCAGCCCTGGACGGCGTCGCAGCCGAGGTCGCGCAGCCGTTCCCAGGTCTCGTCGTCCTCCACGCCCTCGGCGACGACCAGGAGGCCGAGCGAATGGGCCAGGTCGAGGGTGCAGCGGACGATCTCGGCGTCCTCCGTGTCGACGGCCAGTCGCGCCACGAAGGAGCGGTCGATCTTCAGCTCGCTGACCGGGAGGCGGCGGAGGTGGACGAGGGAGGAGTAGCCGGTGCCGAAGTCGTCCAGCGACATCTTCACGCCGTGGGCGGTGAGCCCGGCGAGCGTGTCGGCGGCCCGCTGCGGGTCCTCCAGCAGGACGTGCTCGGTTATCTCCAGTTGGAGGGCGCCCGGTGGGACGCGATGTCGGGCGAGCCGGGCCGCGACGGCGCCGGCGAAGCCCGGGGAGTGCACATCGCGCGGGGAGACGTTGACCGCGACCGGGACCTCCAGGCCCATCGCGCGCCACCGCGCCACCTGGGCGAGCGCGGTCTCGAGGACGTACTCGGTGAGCCGGGGCATCAGCCCGGAGGACTCGGCGATCGCGATGAACTCGTCGGGGGGTACCCGGCCGCGGTCCGGGTGCACCCAGCGGACCAGCGCCTCCAGTCCGGCGACATGTCCGTCGAATCCCACCTTGGGCTGGTAGTGCAACTCGACGTCACCGGCGTCCAGGGCGCGCCGCAGATCGCCCAGCAGGCCGAGCCGGTCAGGGGTGTTGCCGTCGCGCTTGGCCTCGTAGAGCTCGACGCCGCTGCGGTCCCGTTTGGCCTGGTACATCGCCACATCGGCGCGGCGCAGCAGCCCTTCGGCGTCCAGGGCGTGGTCGGGGAAGACGGCGACCCCCGCGCTGGCTTCGAGCACGAGGGTCAGTCCGTCGAGGTCCAGCGGGGAACTGAGGGCGGCGACGAGGTTGCGGGCCACCCGCTGGGAGCTGGTGAGGGAGTCGGTGGTGGGCAGCAGGACGGCGAACTCGTCGCCGCCGAGCCGGGCCGCCTCGGCGCCGCGCGGGAGGGCGTGCCGCAGCCGGTCGGCGATCTGCAGCAGCAGGCGGTCGCCGGCGAGGTGGCCGAGGGTGTCGTTGACGGAGCGGAAGCGGTCCAGGTCGATGAGGACCAGGGCCGAGCGGACGCCGATCCGCTCGGCCTCGTCCAGCGCGGTCCAGGTGCGCTCCAGCAGCCACTGGCGGTTGGGCAGGCCGGTGAGCGGGTCGCGCAGCTGCTCCTCGGCGCGGGCCCGGGCTATCCAGAGGGTGGAGTCGAGCGCGATCAGCGGGACCGCGAACAGCGGCAGCAGCAGCGGGGCGTTGACCGCGCAGACGGCGATCAGCGGGGCGATGCCGAGCAGGGCGATGCCGACCAGGGCCTGGCGGACGACCGCGGTGCGCGGGATGGCGGGGAGCTGGCCGCTGCGCGGGGTGAGGCTGAGCCACAGCAGGCCGCGGCTGACGAAGAGATAGCCGCCCGCGGTGACGACGACTTCGGGGAGGACGGAGAGGTTCCAGGCGAGCGGGGTCCACGGCTGGCGGACGGTGGAGACCACGCCGAACGCGGCCAGGCCGAGCGCCGCGGCGCCGATGCCGAGGACGTCGACGGCGCCGTGCACCACGGCCTGTCGCCAGCGGTGTCGGCGGGCGGCGCCGACCAGCACGACGACGGAGAGGCTGACGAGCGTGGCCGGGACCCAGCCGTACAGCAGCAGGACGGCGAGGGCGAGCGCCGCGCCGGAGCCCGTGCCGCCCCACCAGCGGTCGCGGCCGAGAGCGACCAGATGGCCGACGATGACGCCGGTGAGGATCGCCAGCGACCATCCCACCGCGCCTCCGGGAAAGAGCGCGTCACCTACGCCCAGAGTCCGGAACACGCCCGTGGCGAGCGCGAGGCTCGCCACGGTGACGATGGCCGCGGGCAACGCGGGCACGACGAGCTGCCGGAGCCGCGACGCCGGAGCGGCGCTGTCGGTCGGTTTCATTCCGATCCCTCTCACAGCCGGCTGTGCCCGCGCCACGGCAGGCGCACTCCTCAACAGTAGGCCGCGGAAGGCCGCCGCGGGCAGCGATCGCCGACGGTTGCCCGAATGCGACCCGGCATCCTGGATCAATCTGGTATGCGCCGATGGGGTGACACCTCACTCCTCCTCAGGCGGAGTGACAGCTACCGCTCGTGCCGCCTCAGGACCCTGTTCCAGCAGCACCGCGAAGCCGTCATCGTCCAGGACGGGGACCTTCAACTGCATCGCCTTGTCGTACTTCGAACCGGGGTTGTCGCCCACCACTACGAAACCGGTCTTCTTCGAAACGGAACCGGTCACCTTCGCTCCGAGGTTCTGGAGGGCCTCTTTCGCGCCATCTCTTGTGTGTGAGTGAAGTGTGCCCGTTACGACGACGGTGACGCCTTCGAGGGGGCGTGGGCCCTCGTCACCCGTTTGCTCCTCCTCCATTCGGACGCCGGCGGCCCGCCACTTCTCGATGATCTCGCGGTGCCAGTCCTCGGCGAACCACTGCTTCAACGACGCGGCGATGGTGGGGCCGACGCCGTCCACGGCGGCCAGCTCGGCCTCCTCCGCGTCCCGGATGCGGTCGATCGAGCGGAACTCCCGAGCCAGCGCCTCGGCCGCCACCGGGCCCACGTGCCGGATCGACAGACCCGTCAGGATGCGGGCCAGCGGGCGCTCCTTGGCGGCCTGGATGTTCTCCAGCATCGCGAGGGCGTTCTTCTTCGGCTCGCCCTTCTGGTTGGCGAAGAACGTGACGACCTTCTCCTCGCCGGTCTTCGGGTCGCGCTTGGGCAACCCGGAATCGGGGTCGAGGACGTACGACTTGATGGGCAGCAATTGCTCGATGGAGAGGCCGAACAGATCGCCCTCGTCCTTCAGCGGCGGCTCGGCGGGCTCCAGCGGCTGACTGAGGGCCGTGGCGGCGACATATCCGAAATTCTCGATGTCCAGGCATTTGCGGCCGGCGAGATAGAACAGCCGCTCACGGATCTGCGCGGGGCAGGAGCGGTTGTTGGGGCACCGCAGGTCGATGTCGCCTTCCTTGGCGGGCTGCAGGGCCGTGCCGCACTCGGGGCACTCGGCCGGCATCACGAACTCCCGCTCGCTGCCGTCCCGCAGATCGACCACCGGGCCCAGGATCTCGGGGATGACGTCACCGGCTTTGCGGATCACGACGGTGTCCCCGATCAGCACGCCCTTGGCCTTGACCACGTCCTGGTTGTGCAGGGTCGCGAACTCCACCTCGGACCCGGCGACGGTGACCGGCTCGACCACGGCGTACGGCGTGACCCGGCCGGTGCGGCCGACGCCGACCCGGATGTCCACCAGCTTGGTGTTGACCTCCTCCGGGGGGTACTTCCAGGCGATCGCCCAGCGCGGGGCGCGCGAGGTCGAGCCCAGCCGCCCCTGGAGCCGGATCTCGTCGAGCTTGACGACCACGCCGTCGATCTCGTGCTCCACGGCCGTGCGGCGGGTTTCGGCGTCGCCGTAGTGGGCGATGAACTCCCGCACTGCTTCCAGGGAGTCGACGACCCGGTTGTGCGTGGCCGTCGGCAGGCCCCACTCCTTGAGCAGGTCGTACGCCTCCGAGAGCCGGTCGATCTCCAGGCCGTCGCGCGCGCCGAGGCCGTGGACGACCATGTGCAGCGGGCGGCTGGCGGTGATCTTGGGGTCCTTCTGGCGCAGCGAACCGGCCGCGGCGTTACGGGGGTTGGCGAACGGTGGTTTGCCGTCGGCCACCAGGCGCTCGTTGAGCTGGAGGAACTTCTCCATGGGGAAGTAGACCTCGCCGCGCACCTCGACCAGGGCCGGAATCCGGTCACCCTTCAGGCGGTTGGGGATATCGGCGATCGTCCGGATATTGGGGGTGATGTCCTCACCGGTGCGGCCGTCGCCGCGGGTGGCGGCGCGGGTCAGCCGGCCGTGCTCGTAGGTGAGGTTGACGGCGAGACCGTCGACCTTGAGCTCGCACAGGAAGTGGTAGCCAGCGCTCTTCGGGTCGCCGCCCAGCTCGCCGGCGAGCCGCTCCGCCCAGGCCGCCAACTCCTCCTGGTCGAAGGCGTTGTCCAGCGAGAGCATCCGCTCGCGGTGCGCGACCTCGGTGAATTCGGTCGCGTACGCGCCGGCGACCTTCTGGGTCGGGGAATCCGGGGTGCGCAGCTCGGGGTGCTCGTTCTCCAGGGCCTCCAGGGAGCGCAGCAGCCGGTCGAACTCGGCGTCGCTGACGACCGGAGCGTCCTTCACGTAATAGCGGAAGCGGTGCTCCTCGATCTGCTCAGCGAGCTGCGCGTGCTTCTCCCGCGCCGCTGCGGGCACCTTGGATTGCGCTGCGTGCTGTTCGCCAGCCACCGTCTTGTCCTCCCGTGGTCCTCGAATGCGGTCACTCAGGGTTGTCTGCGAGTGACCTCGCCGCCCGGACGCAATGGGCGAGCACCGAACGGGCATATCCGGGCGAAGCGCCCGCCAGCCCGCACGACGGGGTGACCACCACGGACTCGCTGAGAGTCCCCGGTGCCAGCCCCAGCCTGCGCCAGAGCGTCCTGACACCCATGACGCTACCGGCAGGGTCTGACAATCGGCCGTCCACGCCCGGCACCACGCCCGCGAACAGCGCGGTACCGCCCTCGACGGCTTCCCCGAGCGCCTCCTCCTCACGCTCGGTGAGCAGCGCGAAATCGAACGAGATGCCCGTGACGCCGGCCCGCCGCAGCAGTCCGAACGGCACCTCGGGCGCGCACGAGTGGACGACCACCGGTCCGCCCTGCGCCACCGCCACCAGATCGCGCAGCGCCCCCTCGACCACGGCCCGGTCCACGGCCCGGTGCGTCCGGTACCCGCTCGCCGTCCTGACCCGCCCCTGGAGCACCGCGGTCAGCGACGGCTCGTCGAGCTGGAGGACGACCTTGGCGCCCGGGATCCGGCGCCGGACGTCGGCGAGATGGCCGCGCAGCCCCTCCGCCAGCGACGCCGCGAGGTCCCGGCAGGCGCCGGGATCGCCGAGGGCCGCCTCGCCGTTGCGGAGTTCCAGGGCGGTGGCGAGCGTCCAGGGCCCGACCGCGGAGACCTTCAGCGGGCCCTCGTAGCCCTGGGTGAACTCCTCCAGGGCGTCGAGGTCCTCGCCCAGCCAGGAGTGTGCCCGCCGGGTGTCCCGGCCGGGCCGGTCGCTGATCCGCCAGCCGCTGGGCTCCACATGGCCGTAGACCTCGACGAGCATCCCCAGGGTGCGTCCGATCATGTCGGCGCCGGGGCCCCGCGCCGGCAGCTCCGGCAGATACGGGAAGGTCTCCAGCGACCCGGTGACGGTCTTGGCCGCCTCCCGTGCGTCCCCGCCGGGCATCGACCCGATGCCGGTCGCCGCGCCCGCTGCCCACTCGTATGTGCTGTTCTCGCTCACCCCGGAAGGGTATGCGGCGGCGGGCCCCGGGTGCGTACCCCGGGCCCTCCCACCCCCCGGGGGGGGCGCGCGCCCCGTCAGCCCCGGCCGCGCACGCCCAGCCAGCCGGTCACCGCGGCCACCGCCAGCGCCCCCGCCGTCAGGGCGAAGGCGGCCTGCGCGCCCGGGTGGCCGCCGCCGGCCGCGGTGAGCACCGCGCCCATCCCGGCGATGCCGACCAGCGAGCCGATCTGGCGGTTGGCGTTGAGGGTGGCGCTGCCGATGTCGGCGTGCTCGCGGCCGGCGGCCTCCATCAGGACACCGGTCAGGGCCGGGGAGCTGACCCCGCTGCCGATGTTGGTGGCGGCGAGCACCACCGCGAGGATCCAGTACGGCAGTCCGGGCCGGACGATCAGGAAGAGCACGACATATCCGGCGGCGGAGAGGGCCAGGGAGGCGGTGAGCGCGGTCCGGTTGCCGAGGCGGTGTCCGATCCGGGCGTAGAGCATGTTGCCGAACGGCAGGATCAGCACGGCCGGGAGCATCTGGAGCCCGGCGGTCACCGCGCTCGCGCCGCGGGCGGTCTGGAGGAACAGTCCGAGGACGAACAGGGCGCCGTAGAAGGCGAAGTTGAAGAGGAAGCCGACCACGTTGGCGGCGGAGAACCGGCTGTCCGAGAAGAGCGCGACCGGCAGGATCGGCGTACGGGCGGTGCGTTCCCGGACGACGAACCCGGCCACTGCAACCACAGTGACCGCGAGGGCGCCCAACACGAGCGGCGCGGACCAGCCCTTCTCCGGGCCTTCGATGAGGGCGTAGCTGAGCGATCCGAGGGCCAGCAGTCCGAGGAGGTGGCCGGTGCCGCCGAGCGCCGAACCGCGGGGCGGGACCGCCGCGATCACCCGGCGGGTGAGCAGCAGTCCGGCGGCGCCGATGGGGAGGTTGACCAGGAAGATGGAGCGCCAGCCCAGGGTGCCGACCATGAGGCCGCCGATGGTCGGGGCGAGCCCCACGGAGGTGGAGACGATCGCCGACCAGACGCCGAGGATGCGGGCCCGGCGGGCCGGTTCGGGAAAGGCGTTCATCAGCAGCGACAGCGAGCTGGGCATGAACAGCGCGGCGCCGACGCCCTGGGCGAAGCGGGCCGCCACCAGGACGGTGCCGTCCGGCGCCGCGGCGCCGAGCAGGGAGGCGGCGGTGAACGCGGCGAGCCCGATGAGGTAGATCCGGCGGGCGCCGTACCGCTTGGCCAGTGAGCCGGCGAGCAGCAGCAGTGCGGCGAAGGCGAGGACATAGCCGTCGACGACCCAGGTCAGGCCGGCCATGCTGAGGCCGAGGCGGGCCCGGAGGTCGTGCGCCGCGACGTTCATGATGCCGGTGTCCAGGCTGGCCATCACGAACCCGAGTGCCAGGACGAGGAGTTGGAGCCCGCCACGGGCCGCCGGTGCGGCCGGTACAGCCGGTGCCTCCGGTGACTCCGGTGCTGCTGGTACGGCCGGCGCCTCTGCCGTCCCGCGCGTCGAGCCGCGCGGCGTCGCCTTGTCGGTGATCATGCAATACAGCTAAAGCTGTAACCATCACTCGGCGCAATACTTACAGCTATAACTTTACCCAGGGCATACCAAGGGGATTCACCCTCAGCCCTCCACCTGCTCCTGGGTGAAGCTCCACGCGTACTGCAGCCAGTCGGAGAGCGTGACGGCACCCAGCCCCCCGGCGACCAGCCGGGTGGCCGCGGGGGCGAGGACATAACCGCAGACCAGCGCGGTGCCGACCCAGGTGCCCAGACAGAAGGGGCAGGCCACCAGCTCACCGGTGGCCCGGCGCAGCCCGTGCCCGCGCGGCACGTCGGTGACCTCGCCGGCGCTGTTGCTCTCCTTGCGGCGGGTGAAGGGGGCCCGGACGAAGCTGGTGATCCGGTCCTTGGCGAGCAGCCGCGACACCTTGTACGTCGCCGCACCGAACAGCAGCAGATCCCCCGGCGGCACCCGCGCGGGCAGTGAGCGCCCGGAGGCCCGGACACCCAGGGCGAACGCGCCGACGCCGGCCGCGTAGAGGCCCGCCAGTACGGCGTAGCCGGCCAGGGGGACCTCTTCGCCGGCCGCGTAGGCGCCGGCCGGCGCGTCCGAGGTGTCCGCCCCTGTGAGGGGGTTGAAGCCCATGGTGCCTCCTGCTGACGACGATGCCGGGAGGACGGGTACCCGACCGCGCCGCCCCGCCCACGCCGGAGGGCCGGGATACCGCCGAACGCGTCGGCAACAGAGGCAAATGGCGGGCCGGGCCGCCGCGGCCGGTCAGGCCTCGCCGCGCCCCAGGGCCTTCAGCAGGTCGTCGCGCAGGGCGGCCCGCTCGTCGTGGGTGAGGTGATCCAGCGGCGACGCGGTCCCCATCCGGCGCAGCAGATCGAGTCGCAACTCCCGCCCCGCCTCGGTCAGTACGAGCTGCTTGGCCCGTCCGTCCAGCGGATGCGGCTGCCGCTGCACCATGCCCTGTTTCTCCAGTTTGGAGATGACATAGGTGACGTTGGGCGGTTCACAGCACAGCACCCCGGCCAGCTCCCGCGCGGTCTTCGGCTCGCCGAGCTCCTCCAGCGCCTTGGCCTGCGTCGGCGTCAGGTCCAGCTCGGCGACCCGGCTGCGCTGATGGGCGTCCAGCCGGCGGCTCAGTTCGGTCACCAGGCCCCGGATCTCCCGGAACCCGCACCCCGCCGCCGCGGTCGACTTCGCTTCAGTGGTCACTCTTGCAGCGTACGTCGCCGCGGCGGTCCTGCGGGCGGTCCGGCCGCCTGTGAAACGGCGGGCCTCAGCGGCCCGGGCGCACCGTGACGTCGTTGATCTCCGCGTCCCGCGGCAGGTCGATGGCGGCGAGGATCGTGCTGGCCACCGACTCCGGGTCGATCCAGCGGGACGGGTCGTACGCCTTGCCCTCCTGCTGGTGGGTGCTCTCCTGCATCGGCGTGGCCGTACGTCCCGGGTAGACCGAGGTCACCCGGACACCGTTGCCGTGCTCCTCCGCCCGCAGGGAGTCGGCCAGCGCCTTCAGGCCGTGCTTGCTCGCCGCGTACGCGCTCCAGTTGGCGTGCGCGTTCAGTCCGGCGCCGGAGTTGACGAAGACCACGTGGCCCTTGGCGAGCCGCACCAGCGGCAGCAGCAGCCGGGTCAGCTCGGCCGGCGCCACCAGGTTGGCGGCGAGCTGGCGCTGCCACGCCTTGGCCGGCAGATCGCCGACCGCGCCCAGTTCGATGACGCCCGCGATGTGCTGGAGGGAGTCGATCCGGTCCGGCAGCGACTGCTGGCCGAGCGCCCAGGACAGTTTCTCCGGGTTGGCCAGGTCGCCCACGATCACATGGGCGGTGGGGAACCGCGCGGCCAGCTCCTTCGCGCGGACCGCGTTGCGCGCCAGCAGCCACAGCTCCTCGTCGCGCTCCGCCAGCCGCCGTGCGACCGCCGCTCCGATGCCCGACCCTGCGCCCGTGATCAAGTGCGTACCCATGGGCCCGATCCTAACGAGCCGTCCTACGGGACGGCGGAGCGGCGGCTCAGCTGGTACAGCCCGCCTTCTCCTCCAGGTAGGCCAGCGCGCCGACCCCGTCCGCCGCGAAGAACACCAGGTCGGTGAGGGGAAGCGGCAGGAAGCCCTCGTCCTCCATGCGCCGGAACTGCTCGTGCAACCCGTCGTAGAAACCGGCGGTGTTCAGCAGCACGACGGGCTTGCTGTGCATCCCGTGCTTGCGCAGCTCCAGGATCTCGGTGGCCTCGTCGAGGGTGCCCGTACCGCCGACCATGATGACGATGGCGTCGGCCCGCGCCAGCATCTCCGCCTTGCGCTCGGCGAGGTCCTTGGTGACGACCATCTCATCGGCGGCCGGCCGCGCCTTGTGCGACAGGAATTCCACCGAGATCCCGATCAGCTTCCCGCCGGCCTCCTGCACCCCGTCGGCCATGACCTTCATCAGCCCGGTGTCCGAACCGCCCCAGACCAGTGCGTGCCCGCCCTTGCCGATCAGCTCGGCGAACTGGCGGGCCGGGGTGACATAGCGGTCGTCGAGGTCGGCAGCGGAGCAGAAGACGCAGATGTTCATGCCGGCCACCTTACGAGCCGGGGAGCGGCGGGGCAGCGGCCGTACCAGCACGCCCCGCCGCCCGCGGTCAGATCAGGCCCTGGTCGAGCATGGCGTCCGCGACCCGCTCGAAGCCCGCGATGTTGGCGCCCGCGACGTAGTCGCCGGGCCGGCCGAAGCGTTCGGCGGTCTCGTGGCAGGTGCGGTGGATACCGCGCATGATCGCCGCCAGCTCGCCCTCGGTCCGCTCGAAGGACCAGGTGTCCCGTGCGGAGTTCTGCCGCATCTCCAGGGCGCTGGTCGCCACGCCGCCCGCGTTGGCGGCCTTGCCGGGGCCGAAGGCCACCCCGGCCTCCTTGAAGAGCGCCACCGCGTCCGGTGTGGTGGGCATGTTGGCGCCCTCGGAGACCGCCTTGACGCCGTTGCGGACCAGGATCCGGGCGGCGTCCGCGTCCAGCTCGTTCTGGGTCGCCGAGGGCAGCGCGACGTCACAGGGGACGTCCCACACCCGGCCACCGGGCACGTACCGGGCCGACACCCCGCGCCGCTCGGCGTACGTGCTGATCCGGCCGCGCTCGACCTCCTTGATCTGCCGCAGCAGCGCCAGGTCGATGCCCTTCTCGTCGACGACGTAGCCGCCGGAGTCCGAGGCGGTCATCACGTTGGCGCCGAGCGCTTGCGCCTTCTCGATGGTGTAAAGGGCGACATTGCCGGAACCGGAGACGACGACCTGCTGGCCGTCCAGCTCCTCCCCGCGCACCTTGAGCATCTCCTGGGTGAACAGCACATTGCCGTAACCGGTGGCCTCCGTACGGGCCTTGGAACCGCCCCAGGACAGGCCCTTGCCGGTGAGCACCCCGGCTTCCCAGCGGTTGGTGATCCGCCGGTACTGGCCGAAGAGGTAGCCGATCTCCCGGCCGCCGACGCCGATGTCACCGGCGGGGACGTCGGTGTGCTCGCCGAGGTGGCGGTGCAGTTCGGTCATGAACGACTGGCAGAACCGCATCACCTCGGCGTCCGACCTCCCGTGCGGGTCGAAGTCGCTGCCGCCCTTGCCGCCGCCGATGTTCAGGCCGGTCAGGGCGTTCTTGAAGATCTGCTCGAAGCCGAGGAACTTCACGATCCCGAGGTTCACCGACGCGTGGAAGCGCAGCCCGCCCTTGTACGGGCCGAGCGCGCTGTTGAACTCCACCCGGAAGCCGCGGTTCACGTGGACCGTGCCCGCGTCGTCCTGCCAGGGCACGCGGAACATGATCTGCCGCTCGGGCTCACAGATCCGCTCCAGGACCTTTGCCTCGGCGAACTCCGGCCGGGCGGCCAGTACGGGCTCCAGCGTCTCCAGGACCTCCAGCGCCGCCTGGTGGAACTCGGGCTCCCCCGGGTTCCGCCGGACCAGCTCGGCGTACAGGGATGCCGGCCCGGCCTGCTGCGCGCCGGACCTGACCCCAGACTGAACAGTCGACATATGGACTTCCGTTCCGTTCGTGGCCGCGAAGGCCCCACCTCTGACGCCCCGTGCTGGCCGACCTTACTCGGCACGCAGGACGTCCCGGGGCGCTCTCCGCCCGTACCGGCCCGGGTGTCACGCACGCCACACCGCGCGCGCCTCCCGGACCGGTCCCGCGGCCACCCCCGGGGAGCGGCCGACGGTGGCCACCGCCACCCCGGCGACCTCGGCGGACGGGTCAGGTGATCGCCAGGTGGTGGTGGAAGCCCCGAGCGTGATGACCGGTCCCGGTCACGCCGGACGCCCCCGAATCTCTCCACTTCGAACGAACTGGTGGAGGCGGGCACCGCGTAACGCCCTCCCCTCTCACCACGCAGGCCCCGCGAACGGCCGTCCGCGGGGCCTGCTCCGTCACCTCAGGGTCCGACGGCGCGGCTTCGTGGCGTGCCTGCTGCGGGGCGGGCTGGGCGGCCGCCGGGAGGCGGGCCGTGGCCACTACACGCGCTCGGCCCCATCCGGCCAGACGACCTCGACGGGCATCCCGAGCGCCCGCGCCTGCGCGACGGCGTCCGCCGTGCCGCCGCCCTTGCCGCTGGGCGGCGTACCGTCCCACACCGCCACCAGCCGCTCGGCCCGCTTCAACAACTCCCCGTTGGCCGCCTCGTACGCCTGCCAGTTGGCCACGTCGTACGGCATGGTCACCACCTCGGCCGCCGCCAGCAGCCGATCGAACGCGGACGCGTGGTCGGCCGTCACCTGCGTCTCCCGGTAGTCCCGGGACGGCACGACGACCACCAGCCGCCCTCCGGCCGCCACGACCTCCTCGGCGAACAACGTGTCGGCCCCCCGAGCGAGGCAGGAGACCCCGACGAGGTCACCGCCGGCGTGCTCCCGCAACAGCCCCCGCACGGCCTCCCGCACCAGTGGCACGGTGGCCGCGCCGAGGCCCAGATGCCCGGTCACCGCGATGGTGGTCATCCGCGCTGCCCCAACTCCCCGTCCCGCACCCCGAAGACGAACGCCGCCCCGGCGGCCGGGCCGAACGGGAGCGACGGCCCGTCCGGTGCCTTGCTGTCCCGGACCGGCACCTCACCGTGGGCACGGGCGTGAGCCGGCGACCACTCCAGACAGTTGCCGCCGTCCGAGGTGCGGTAGCTGGACTTGGCCCATCGTCGGCGCCTGGGCACGGTCACGTTGCCTCCATCAGCTCGCGGATCAGGTCGGCGGAGGCGTCGCGTGACAGCGCTGACGCCTGCCCACATCGTAGGACCGCGACAAGTACCGTGCCGTGGCGGGCGGTTCAAGGATGGTTCCGCACCGCACGCCTTCGGTGTACTTCTCCAAGGCCGTCGACTGACGCGTACCGCTCCGGCGTCATCGGCATCAGCACGGCGGTAACACCACCCTTGCCCCACGACGCCCGGAGCGTCAGCTTCCGGCTCCCACCGGCTCCGCCTCGGCGGCACCCGCGGCCGGTCCCGCCGGCTCCGGCTCCGCCGCGCGCCCGGCCTCCGCCGCGACCATCTTCTCCATCGGGTCGGCGCAGCTGCCGCCGGCGAGGAACATCGCCGCCAGGATGGCCACGACCGTCATCACCGTCCCCAGCCAGACCATCGTGTCCACCGGCAGGGTGTACGCGCCGACCACCTTGAGCACGCACTCGGTCAGCAGCGCGGTCCCCCAGATCACCGAGAACCGCCGCTCGGCCCGCCGGAACACCGCGGACTCCGCCAGCAGCCGGTCCCAGGCGGCGTCCCCGGCCGCACTGCCCTTCGTCACCCAGGGCTTGAGGCCCGCCGTCATCAGCGGCCGCTCCGTGCGCACGGACAGCAGGATCACGATGCCGATGGTGCTGCTCACCGCGCTGTCCTTGGCCATCATCAGCCGCGCGTCACCGGCCACCGCGGTCATCGCCAGTCCGACCACGTTCACCACCAGGATCAGCAGTGCCAGACCGTTGACCCGGCGGCTGGCGACCAGCTCCCACACGGTCCGCAGCGCCGGCACCACACTGCTCCAGCCCAGCGCCGCCACCGTGCTGAACCCGAAGCCGTCCTTGAGGACGTAGTACGAGGCGATCGGAATCCCCGCGTCCACGATCAGCGGAACGAAGCTCCGCAGCACGGCCTTCCCGGTGTTGTCCGGCGCGCCCGGCTCACCGTTCCCGCCCGGCTCCCCCGGCTCCCCCGCCTTGCCCTCGCTGACGGACTGCTTCCGACTCACGGCGTACTCCCCCAAGTTGAGACTGTGACCAGCTGACGGCGTCCCCCGGTGCCGCCCTCCGCGCCACCGTCCCCCGCAACGCCCTCAGCTTCCCGCACGGCCCCACCCGGCCAACAGCCCCGTCTGTCCTGCCTTCACCGTGACATTTGTCAGTGGGGGAAGGCCCACCTGCCGGTGGGGGAAGGCCCCTCCCCGCCGGCCCGGCCTCAGGTGACCTCCACGTCGTCGAAGAGGTCCAGCATGCGCCGAAGGACCCGCAGGCACGCCGACACCTCGGCATCGGTCAGATCGCCGCCGACCTGGCGCAGCAGCGCGTGCTCCCGGGCCGTCACCGCGGTGATGGCCGCCCGGCCGGCCTCGGTCAGCCGGACCAGCGACGACCGCTGGTGCGCGGGGTTCGGGATGATCTCGACCAGTTCCCCGGCCGCGGCGTCGTTGACCATGCGCTGCACGAACTGCCGGCTGAGCGCCTGTGCCCGGCCCATCTGCGGGACGGTCATCGGGCCGTGCTCCCGCAGCAGGTCCAGGACCGCCCGCACGCCGACGGAGAGCCCCTCGATCGGCGCGTTCAACTCCACCTTGCGCTGCACCCGCCGGTACAACGGGCCCACCAGCGCGAACACTTCGGTGAGCCGGCGGGCCAGATCGTCAGGCTCCAGCGGCTCACGGGACGTACGGGGCTTACGGGACTTACGGGGCTGATCGGTGTCGGTCACCGCACCAGAATGACACCTTGGTTGCCATGAACCCAAGGCACATGACACCTTGGTTGTCATGACAGACCGCCGAGAGATGCACTCCTTCCCGTTCGAGGACGGCCACCTCGCCTACCGGGACACCGGCCGCGGCCAGCCGCTGGTCCTGCTGCACGCCGGCTTCTTCGATCACCGCATGTGGGACGACCAGGTGGCGGCGCTCGCCGCGCACCACCGGGTCATCGCCCCCGACGCCCGGGGACACGGCGACTCCTCCAACGCGGACCGGCCGTTCCGGCACACCGACGACCTGGCCGCACTGCTGCGCCACCTCGACGTCGGCCCGGCCGTACTCATCGGCGTCTCGATGGGCGCGAGTACCGCCGTGGACACCGCACTTGAGCACCCGGACCTGGTACGCGCCCTCGTGGTCAGCGGCGCCGGCACCAGCGAGCCGGAATGGCGCGACCCCTGGGTGGCGGAGGTACGGGCCGCGGAGGCCGCGGCGCTGGCCGCCGGTGACATCGAGGGCTGGATCGACGCCTTCCTGCGCTTCGCGGCCGGCCCGCACCGCACGCTCGACGACGTCCGCCCGGAGGTCGTCGCCCGGCTGCGGGAGATGGCCCGGCGCACCATCGGCAAGCACACCGCCGATGAGAAGAACTGGCTGGTGCCGGTGTCCGACACCTGGGCGCGGGCGGCCGCGATCACCGTGCCCGTGCTGGCCGTCAACGGCGCCCTGGACTCCAACGATCACCTCGGCATGGCCGAACGCCTCGTCCGCACCGTGGTCAACGGCCGCAGCACGACGATCGAGAACGCCGGGCACTTCCCGGCCATGGAACGGCCGGACGCCTTCGCCGCCGAACTACTGCCGTTCCTGCGGACCCTGGACCCGGACGTCTCCTCCCCTGCACGATGAGCCCGGCGCCGCACCCGAAGAGCCCCGCCGTCAGTTACGGGCGACACGCAGCGCATCGCCCAGCGCCTCGGCGAGCCGGGTCACAGCGGTAGCGACGGCGAAGCCTGCGTCGAGGTCGCCGCCTGCCCCCACACCATCCACATCCGCGACTCCAAGGACACCTCACGCCCGTCCATAGCCGTGAGCCCCGCCTCCTGGACGTCCTTCCTCGCGTACGCGCAGGTCGCACCGGAAGCCGTCTGAGCGGACACCGGTGGGGCGGCACCAGGTTCCGCCCCACCGACCGCCGGTGACCCGGCCGACTACCAAAGAACCCGGGGAGAGAACCCACCCACCTACCGCCGCCCTCGTCGCCCAACTCCTCACCCCATTGGGTGACTTGGGCGCGAAGGCGTCCGGAATGCGGTTACGCTCGCCGCACGACCACGACAACTGCACACAGAACGGCCCTCGGCGGGACGGCAATCCCAACCCGAGGGCCTGATCACAAGGAAGAAGAGCCCTTCCCGATGACTTCAGCGCAGTCTAACGCGCCCTCGCCCGCGCCCTCATCCCCTTCCAGTGGTGTCATCCACATCCGCACGCGCCAGACCTCCCACTTCACCGTCCTCGCCAACCGCCTTGCGCAGCGCGCCGGTAGCGCGGTCACGGTCGGCGTCGCCGCGTACATCCTGTCCCTCCCCGATGGCGCGCCCATCACCATCGCCGCCCTCTGTGCGCACTTCGCCGAGGGCAAGAAAGCCATCGCCGAGGCGTTACGCGAGCTGGAGGACGAGGGCTGGCTGGAGCGCCGTATCGAGCGCGGGCCGCGCGGCCGGATCATCACGCGGACCTTCGCCTACGACCTGCCGGGCACGGAACCGGAACCCGCCGCAGCACCCGCCGCAGCACCCGCCCCCGAGCCCACCGCCGAGCCGGAGCCCGTACCGGCCCCGGCTCCGGAACAGGCCCCAGAGGCCGTCGCCCTCCTCACCCGCCTCCCCCACCGCGACCGCCGCCTCCTCCTCTCCGAGCGGGAGATCATGACGCTCGCCCCGGGCGTCACGGAGTGGCTTGACCGCGGGGCGGCCCCACAGGAGATCACCGCCGCCCTGACCGACGGCCTCCCGGCCCGGATCAACCGCCGCCCGGCCCGCCTCCTCGCCCACCGGCTCGCCGCCCTGCGCCCACCGGTCCGTACGGGCCCATCCCCACAGCCCGACCGATCACGCTCACCGGTCATCCCCCTCCAGAACTGCGACGGCTGCGACCGCGCCTTCCGCGCCGACGGCCCGGGCCGCTGCCGCGACTGCCGTATCCCGGCCGAGGGGCGCCGAGCCGCCTGAACGTCAGCGGCCAAGGCCGTGTCTTGGGAGCAGCCCGCATAGGCCGCTCAGACCTCCGGCCGCACGCGGCACCGTGACCCAGCTCACAGCAAACGCAGAACCTGTGCGCCGCACCGGGCGTCTGGCTGGTGTGAGATCACGCAGGAGAGCACTGGACGAGCTGGATGAGGAACGCCTCGTTCGGCTGGTGGCCAGGGGTGACCGCGGGGCGTTCGACGAGTTGTACCGGCGCACGTCGCCTTGGCTGGCGGTGCGGTTGCGCCGTCGCTGCGCGGACGAGCAGATCGTCGCCGAGGTCATGCAGGAGACCTATCTGGCGGTGTGGCGCGCGGCCGGCGCGTTCGCCGGGAGCGCGGTCGGCGGGACGGCCGTGGGGTGGCTGTGGACGATCGCGGCGCGCCGCCTCGTCGACGCGTTCCGGCGCCGTGCCCACCACGCCCAACCGCCGGTCGCCGCCGCCGAGCGGGCGGTGGTGCCCGCGGCGGAGGAAGAGGCGCTCGCCGGGACCGTCGGCGGCGACGTCGGTGACGCCCTGCGGCGACTGGCGCCGGAACTCCGCGAGGTACTTCAGGCCACGGTGCTCGACGGGCTCACCATCCGGGAGACCGCCGTCCTGTTCAGACTGCCCGAAGGCACGGTCAAGACCCGCGCCCGCCGGGCCCGGATCGCGATGCGGAAGGCGTTGACATGAGCGGGGAACACGCGTCGAGGCAGTTGATCGACGACTACGCACGTGGTGACGCGACGATGGCCGCGGACACGGCATGGGCGCTGGAGGCCCATCTGGAGTCGTGCGCGCCGTGCCGGAGCCACCTGGCGGCCTCCGTGGCCACCGAGGCGCCCGACATCGCCGCGCTCCTCGACACCGTACGGGCCGGTCTGGAACCGCGGTTGGACACGGCCGTCAGGGCGCCCTCGCGGCGACACCTTTCGAGGTGGGTCTCGGCCTGGCTGACGCCGGCCATGGCCCCGTGGTTGGCCGTGATCGTCGTCGTCACCCTGATGGCGCTGCTGCTGAACGCGGTCGCGTCGCCGACGTTCTTCGGCGACACCTCTCCCCTGTTGCTGGTCGCACCCGTGCTGCCGCTGTGCGGTGTCGCCGCATCGTGGTCGCGCGGTCTGGACCCGGCGCACGAGCTGACGGCCTCGGCCGCCCGGGCCGGCCTGCCCCTGCTCCTCAGGCGCACCACGGCGGTCCTCGTGGTGGTCCTGCCCGCGCTCCTGGTGGGGGGATGGCTGACCGGAACCATGACGGCCGCGCAGTGGTTGCTGCCGTCCCTGGCCTTCACCTCCACGGCCCTGGCGCTGGGCAGCGTGGTCGGCGTGACCCGCGCCGCCACCGGGCTACTGGTCGCGTGGGGCCTCGTCGTCGTGGTACCCGCGTCGGCCACCGGCCGCGTCCCGCATGCCCTGCAACTCGTCCTGCAGCCGGACCAACTGCCCGTGTGGGGGCTGCTCCTGGCGCTCGGAACCGGCGCCGTGATCGCCCGTAGAAACGCGTACTCAACGCTGTGAATCCATCGTCGACCCTCGAAAGGGACCACCGCATGACGCCCACCACGAGCGCGGCCGACACCGCGCCGAAGACCTACGCCTGGGAGATCCGGGCCAGCGGCCTGAGAGTACGCGTCGGACGGAAGAAGATGGCCGTCGACGGGCTCGACCTTTCCCTGGGCATCGGCACCCACGGCCTCCTGGGGCCGAACGGAGCGGGAAAGACCACCCTGATCCGGACGCTGGCCACCGTACTGCGCCCCACCGAGGGTGAACTGGAGCTGCTCGGCACCTCCGTGGGCGGGATGGGCGACTACCGGGCCCTGCGTCGCCGGATCGGCTATCTGCCGCAGGATTTCGGCTACTACAAGCGCTTCACCGTGCGTGAATTCGTCGAGTACATGGCCTGGTTGAAAGAGGTTCCGAAGGCGGACGTCCCCGCGGCCGTCCAGCGGGCCGTGGAACGGGTGGGCCTGGCGGACCGCGCCGACCATCGGATGAAGACCCTGTCCGGCGGCATGGTGCGGCGGGCCGGCATCGCCCAGGCCATCGTCAACGACCCCGCGGTGCTGCTGCTGGACGAGCCGACGGCCGGCCTGGACCCGGCGCAGCGACTGCGCTTCCGCGAGCTGCTCCAGGAACTGGGCCGCGACACCTGTGTGGTCGTCTCCACCCACCTGGTCGAGGACGTCGCGGCCGCCTGCTCCGACGTGGTGCTCTTCGCCGACGGCCGCCTCGTCATCCAGGGCACGCCGGACGACCTGGCCGCGGCGGGCGGCATCGAGTACCCGGGCGACAGCCCGCTGGAGCGCGGCTACTCGGCGCTGCTCCACCACTCCGGGCAGCGGGGAGGCAGCTGGTGAACGGACGTGTCCTGCGCATCGAGCTGAAGCGCTCCATCGCCCCGTGGCCCGCCGTCGTCGTCCTGGGAGGCAGCCTGGCGATCTTCTGTCTGATCGACGGGTTCTGGTGGCGGGGCACCGCGGGGTGGACGGCCCAGTGGACCTCCATGGCCCTGTGGACCCGGTCCTTGCTGGCCTTCTGGTGGCCGCTCGTGGTGGGCATGGGAGCGGTGTACGGGCTGCGCGACTCCCGCTCGCGGATGGCCGAACTGCTGACGACCACGCCGCTGCCGGCCTGGCGCCGCGCCGCGCTGCCGGCCGGTGCGACGGCGCTCACGCTGGTGTCGGGCTTCGGCCTCCTGGTCGTCGTGGGCGGAGTCCAGGTGGCCCTCGGCCCCACCACCTACACGCCGCTCGGTTGGCTGCCGATCTCGCTCGTGGCGGCGCTGGCCCTCGTCGCGGGGGCCGTGTTCGGCATGGGCGTCGCGCGGGCCCTGCCCTCCGTGCTCACGCCGCCGGCCCTGGTCGTGTCCTTCCTCATGCTGACGGGCCTTCTGCTACGGCAGAACAGTGACGGGGCGGTGCCGTCGGGCATGGCGCCGAACCGGCTCGCCCAGCTGTCCCCGGCGACCGTGGAACCGCGGGAGATGCTGCTGACCCTGTCCGGCTCCGTGCACCTCGGCCAGACGCTCTGGCTGCTCGGCCTGCTCGCCACCGGCTTCGCGCTGCTGTCGGCCGTGACCCGCCGGGCCCGACTCCTCGCGGTGCTCCCCGTCCTGGCCGGTGCGGCCCTGGCCCTGCCGGTCCTGCCGGCCGCCGCGCGCGACACCTATGTCGTCGACCGGGCCGCCGCTGCCCTGGTCTGCGACGGACCGGTGTGCGTGACGCAGGCGAACCGCTCACGCCTGCCCGAGCTCGCGCCGCGCGGCAAGGAGGCGCTGCGGGTGCTGCACGAGGTCCTGGGCGACAAGGCGCCGAACTCGGTGCGGGAGTACACCAGGCTGCGCGCGCTCGGCGACACCCGCGAACTCTCCCGCGACGTGGTGCCGGTCGACTTCAGCGATCGGCTGCTCGCCGATGCGACAGGTGAGAAGCTGACCCGCGCGCTGATCGCCCAGGGTCTGGCACCGAGCTGCTACGCGTACAACGACCAGGAGGGCGGAGGACAGGACGGCGTCGCCGTCCAGAGCGTCGCGGTGAGCTGGGCCCTCCATGACGGCCGGCTCCAACCGCTGGAGGAGAGGGGCAGCGACGGGTACGCGCGCGAGGTCTGGGCGAACGCCGACGCCGCTTGGCGGAGGCTGACGGCGCTGTCACCGGCCGAGCAGCGCTCGCAGATCGCCAAGGTGCGCGCCGGGAGCTACTCCTGCTCGGCGGACCAGCTTGCGGTGCTGGCGGGGAAGGCGTCGCGATGAGATGGCTGACCCTGTACGCCCGTTCCCGACAGGTGCCCGCCTCGGCCGCTGCGGTCGCGCTCGTCGCGCTGGCGGTGTGGGCCCTCCACGGCCCGGGACCGGGGGATCTGGGGATGGCGGTCCTGGTCCTCACCGCGAACGTGGCGGCCGTTTCCATCGGGCTCGGTGGGTGGGACGTCGCGCTGGAGCGGACGGCCGCGATCCGGTGGGCGGCCCGCCGGGCGGCGCACGTACTGCTGGCCGGCGCGTTCGCCGGTGCGGCGCTGCTGACGGTCCAGGCGGCGGGAGTGCGGCTCGCCCCCACCGAGGTCGTCGTCCGGAACAGCGCGGGCCTGGTCGGCGCGGCCGCGCTCGGGGCGGCGCTGTTCGGGGCACAGTTCGCCTGGACCCTGCCGACCGGCTGGTTCGCGGTCACCCTCTTCGCCCCGCCGCTGAGCGGCACCGCGGGACAGGTGGTCGGCTGGATGACCTTTCCGCCCGGCACGGCGGCGTCCACCGGGACCGCGTGGACCCTGTGGGCGACCGGCACCGTGCTGTACGCCCTGGCAGGACCAAGACGGTAACGGGCGGGCCCTGGCCTACGCCCCCGCCGGCAGGCCCCGGCCTACGCCCCCGCCGCCACCCGCCGCTCCGTCGTGGCGATCGTGGCCGAGCCGACGACGCGGGTGCCGTCGTAGAGGACGATGGCCTGGCCGGGGGCGACGCCGCGGACCGGTTCCGTGAAGGTCACCCGGAGCTCGGTGTCGTCGACCAGCTCCGCGGTGACCTCGGTCTCGCCGCCGTGCGCGCGCAGCTGGGCGGTGTACGTGGCGGGGCCGGCCGTCGGCGGGCGGCCGCACCAGCGGGGGCGGATCGCGGTGAGGCCGGTGACGTCGAGGGATGCGGCCGGGCCGACCGTGACGGTGTTGTCGACCGGGGAGATGTCGAGGACGTAGCGCGGCTTGCCGTCCGGGGCCGGGTGGCCGATCCGCAGGCCCTTGCGCTGGCCGATCGTGAAGCCGTACGCGCCTTCGTGGCTGCCGAGGCGGTTGCCGGTCTCGTCGACGATGTCGCCGGGGGCCGTGCCGAGCCGCTTGGCGAGGAAGCCCTGGGTGTCGCCGTCGGCGATGAAGCAGATGTCGTGGCTGTCCGGCTTCTTGGCGACGAACAGGCCGCGCCGGGCGGCCTCCTCGCGGATCTCCGCCTTGGTCGTGCTGGTGTCGCCGAGCGGGAACATCGCGTGCGCCAGCTGGCGGTCGTCGAGGACGCCGAGGACGTAGGACTGGTCCTTGGCCATGTCGGAGGCGCGGTGCAGCTCGCGGCTGCCGTCCGGCCGCACCACGACCGTGGCGTAGTGGCCGGTGCACACCGCGTCGAAGCCGAGGGCCAGCGCCTTGTCCAGCAGCGCGGCGAACTTGATCTTCTCGTTGCAGCGCAGGCAGGGGTTCGGGGTGCGCCCGGCCTCGTACTCCGCGATGAAGTCCTCGACGACGTCCTCGCGGAAGCGCTCGGCGAGGTCCCAGACGTAGAAGGGGATGCCGATGACGTCGGCGGCGCGGCGGGCGTCGTGCGAGTCCTCGATCGTGCAGCACCCGCGGGCGCCGGTGCGGAAGGACTTGGGGTTCTCGGAGAGCGCGAGATGCACGCCGGTCACGTCGTGGCCGGCCTCGGCGGCTCGGGCGGCGGCGACGGCGGAGTCGACACCGCCGGACATGGCGGCGAGTACGCGGAGGCGGCGGGGGGCGTCATCAGTCATAGCCAGTCCAGGGTAGACGGAACCGCTGACAGTACGGAAAGCGTTAAGGAGCGCATGGGGAAGAGCAGGGTCGGGGAGCCGGCCGCGGAACAGCGGGACGAGGCTGCGGGTCAGCCGGACGAGGCCGCGGAACAGCAGGGTGAGCGGCAGGCGGACCCGCGGGGCGGGCGACGGGGCGGCACGGCGGGGGTCACCCGGCGGCGGGCGCTGTGGCTGGCGGGCGGCGGCGCGGTGGCCGCCGGGGCCGTGGTGGCGACCGGATGGGACGAGCTGCGGCACTGGTGGTGGCAGCTGCCCGGCAACGACCTGCCGCGCCGGGCCGGCGAGGTCGACCACCCGGGCGCCCAGTGGGTGGCGGCCTCCGGGGCGAACTACCGCCGGGCGGACCGGCCCGCCGACTACGCCATCGACCGGGTGGTCATCCACGTCGTCCAGGGCAGCTACGCCACCGCGCTACGGGTGTTCCGCAACGCCGACCGCGAGGCGGCGGCGCACTACGTGGTGCGGAAGGACGGGCACATCGCGCAGACGGTGCGGGAGCTGGACGTGGCGTTCCACGCCGGGAACCGCGGCTACAACGAGCGGAGCATCGGCATCGAGCACGAGGGCTTCGTCGACCGCCCGGAGTCCTTCACCGACGCCATGTACGAGTCATCGGCCCGGCTGACCGCCCGGATCTGCCACCGCTACGGCTTCCCGGCCGACCGGGAGCACATCGTGGGCCATGTGGAGGTGCCGGGGACGGACCACACCGACCCCGGCCCGCACTGGGACTGGGACCGCTATCTGCGCCTCGTCCGGGCGGCCGGCCGCGCGCCGGGATCCGCCCAGAAGAGGCGCCCTTAGCTGAGCCCCGCGCTCCGGGCGCGCTCCACCACCGGGCCGATGGCCTGCGCCAGCGCCGCCACGTCCTCCGCGGTGGAGGTGTGCCCCAGGGAGAAGCGCAGCGTGCCGCGCGCGAGCTCGGGGGACATGCCCGCGGCCAGCAGGACGTGGCTGGGCTGGGCGACGCCGGCGGTGCAGGCGGAGCCCGTGGAGCAGGCGATGCCCTGGGCGTCCAGGAGGAGCAGCAGGGAGTCGCCCTCGCAGCCGGGGAAGGAGAAGTGCGCATTGGCCGGGAGCCGGCCGGCCGGGTCCGGGTCGCCGCCGAGGACGGCGTCCGGGGCGGCCGCCCGCACCGCCTTGATCAGGTCGTCGCGCAGCGCGCCGATGTCCCGGGCGAAATCCGCGCGGTGCGCCACGGCGTGCCGGCCGGCGGCGGCGAAGGCCGCGATGGCGGGGGTGTCGAGGGTGCCGGAGCGCACGTGCCGCTCCTGGCCGCCGCCGTGCAGCACCGGCACCGGGGCGTACTCACGGCCCAGCAGCAGCGCGCCGATGCCGTACGGGCCGCCGATCTTGTGCCCGGAGACCGTCATCGCGGCCAGCCCGGAGGCGGCGAAGTCGACCTCCAGCTGGCCCACCGCCTGCACCGCGTCGGCGTGCAGCGGAATCTCGAACTCCCTTGCCACCTCGGCGAGTTCGCGGACCGGCTGGATGGTGCCGATCTCGTTGTTGGCCCACATGACGGTGGCCAGCGCGACATCGGCGGGGTTACGGACGATCGCCTCGCGCAGCACCTCGGCGTGCACCCGGCCGTAACTGTCGACCGGCAGCCACTCGACGCGGGCGCCTTCCTGCTCGGCGAGCCATTCCACGGCGTCGAGCACGGCGTGGTGCTCCACGGGGCTGGCGAGGACGCGGGTGCGGGCCGGGTCGGCCGCCCGGCGCGCCCAGTACAGGCCCTTGACCGCGAGGTTGTCGGCCTCGGTGCCGCCCGCCGTGAAGACGATCTCACTCGGACGTGCGCCGAGCGAGGCGGCGAGGGACTCCCGCGCCTCCTCAACGGTGCGGCGGGCCCGCCGGCCGTCGGCGTGCAGCGAGGACGCGTTCCCCGTGACGGTCAGCTGGGCGGTCATCGCCTGCACCGCCTCCGGGAGCATCGGGGTGGTGGCGGCGTGGTCGAGGTAAACCATGGTGCCCCGATTCTACGAGGCACCCCCGGGGCGCACGCCCGGCGCGGGGTGGCAAGCGCTCGGCACACACGCCCCGCCGCCCGAGCCCGCACCTCCCTCGACACCGCCGTAAGGAGCAAATACCCTTACGGTCATGACACAGTGGCTGCTGGATCGCACGTTCCGCACGGCGTCAGGCGACGAGGTGCGGTGGACCGCCCTCGGTACGGAATCGGCCGACGCGCCCGCGGTGGTGCTGCTGCACGGCACGCCGTTCTCGTCGTACGTCTGGCGCGGGGTCGCGCGGGCACTCGCCGTGCACCACCGGGTGTTCGTCTGGGACATGCCCGGCTACGGCGCCTCCGCGCAGCGGGACGGCCAGGACGTCTCGCTCGCCGCGCAGGCCCGGGTGTTCGGCGAGCTGCTGGCGCACTGGGAGCTGGACCGGGAGGCGTCCCGGCCGGCCGTGGTCGCCCATGACTTCGGCGGCTGCGTCGCGCTGCGGGCCCATCTGCTGCACGGTGCGCGGTACGCCCGGCTGGCGCTGGTCGACCCGGTGGCCCTGACGCCCTGGGGCTCCCCCACCTACCGGCTGCTGGGCGCGCACCCGGACGTCTTCGGGCAGCTGCCGCCGGAGCTGCACCGGGCGCTGGTGCGGGCCTACGTCGCCTCGGCGAGCCGTTCCGGCCTGCGCCCGGACGTCCTCGACCGGCTGGTGGAGCCGTGGTGCACGGACGCCGGGCAACCGGCGTTCTACCGGCAGATCCAGCAGAACGACCAGCGCTTCACCGAGGAGATCCAGGGCCGTTACGGCGAGCTCGACCTGCCGACGCTGATCTGCTGGGGCGCCCAGGACACCTGGATCCCGGCCGAGAAGGGACACGAGCTGGCGGCCCGGATCCCCGGCGCGCGGCTGCACCTCATCGAGGGCGCGGGCCATCTCGTCCAGGAGGACGCGCCCGCCGAACTCACCGCGGCGCTGGCGGACTTCCTGCGTCCGGGCGGCCCGGTCACGGCGCCAGACGGCGGCTGAGGGCGCGGACCGCGCCGGCCGTGCCGGCCGCGCCGGTGCCCCGCTCCCCCAGTGCCGCGGCGGACGTCGCCGACTCCAGATCGGCCCGCAGCCGGCTGAGCGCGGCCCGCCGCACCCGGCGCGTCCGCTCGAAGTCCGCCATATGGCCGGCGAGTTCGGCCTCGAGGGCGGCCAGGTCTTCGAGCTCTTCGGGGCCGCGGCCCCCGGCGGAACCGGCCGTGGCGCCGGGCCCCGGCTCCCCCTGGCCGTCGGCGCCCCGGAGGCGGAGCTGGTCGCGGAGGGTGCGGACGGCCGCGGTCAGTTCGCGCAGCGCGGTGCCGGTGCTCGCGGCGTCCGCGGTGCGCGACACGGCCGCGGGCAGCGTCCCGCCCGTCCGCGGCCGCGCCGCCACGGAGGCCTTCTCGCGCAGCAGGGCGCGCACCTCGGCGGCCTCCGGGGCGCCGAACTCCTCGTAGCCGGCGAGCGCTTCGCGCCAGTGCCCCTGGGCGCTCTGCTTGCGGCCGAGCGCCGTCTCGGCCTGGCCCAGCGCGGTCAGCGCATCGGCACGCCAGCGCTCACCGCCCGGCACCAGCAGCCGCTTGGCGGCGTCCTGGGCGGCGGCCACCGCCTCGCCGGGACGGATCAGCGCGACCATCTCCGCGGCCATCCGGCTGCGGGTGCGGCCCGCCCACAGACGCTGACGGTCCTCCTCGAAGAGCGGCAGCGCCTGGAAGAGTTCGCGCAGCGCATCGGCGTGCCGGCCGGCCGCCGACAGCGCCTCGGCCAGCGCGTACCGGGCGTGTGCGAGGCCCGGGGAGCCGTCGCCGGAGGCGCGGTGCAGGCCCACGCCGCGCTCGGCGAACAGCACCGCGTCGCTGCTGCCGGTCGCCGCCCAGACCCGGGCGAGCGCGCCCAGCACGGCGGCCTCGCCCAGTCGGTCGTCCCGGCCGCGGCAGCACTCCCAGGCCGCGGTGAGGTGCCGCTCGGCGTCGTCGTACCGCCGTTGGTGGAGGGCGATCAGCCCGGCCGCCATGGGGGCGCGGAAGAGCGCGAGGGGGTCGTTCGCCACCCGGGCCAGCCGGACGGCCTCCCGGGCCTCGCCTGCGGCGCGGTCGAACCGTCCGACGGCGGCCGTGCACTCGGCGAGCGCGGCCCGGGCCCGGGCCTCGGCGCGGGCGTGGCCGGCCGTGGCCGCCCGGGCCGCCACCGCGGCCGCGGCCGGTTCGAACGCGGCGGCGTGCGCCCCGCAGTCCGCCGTCACCTGCGCGAGCAGCAGCAGGTCGGCGGCGCGCCGGACCAGGTCGGGGGCGTCCGCCACGGCCTGCCGGACGAGCGCGAGCGCCGGCGGGGTCTCCTCGGTCCACACGGCCAGGGCCCGGGCGGCGTCCTGGAGGGGCGGCAGAGCGGCCGCCGGGACGCGGACGAGGTCCTGCGGCATCCGCTCGCCCGGGTAGCGGAGGGTGTGCACCCGCCGCCCCAGGGCCACGTACCAGGACAGCAGCCGGGACAGCGCCTGCGTACGCTCCTCCTCGGGCAGCTCGCACCTCAACTCCCGGGCGAGCGGCCACAGTTCGTCGGCGGGTCCGTACCGGCCGGGGGCCGTCTGTGTCAGCGCGCCGGCCGCCCGCAACTCCTCCAGCAGCGCCCGGCTCCGTTCCGCCGGCACGTCGAGCAGGGCCGCCGCGGCACCGGCCGACAGATCCGGGCCCTCCGGTACGGACAGCAGCCGCAGGGCCCGGCGCGCGTCCGGGGTGAGCCGATCGTCGAGCCCCCGGAGCGCGGACCGTCCCGACGCCCCGGAAGGCGCCCCCGCGAGCTGCCCGGCCCCGGGCGCGGCGGCCTCCGAGGGGTACGTCTCGGCGAGGAGCTCGCTCCACCACCGGGCGAGCCGGACCCGCTGCGCCGCCGCGTACGGCCCGGGCAGCCCGGCGAGCGGTTCACCGTCCCACAACTCCAGGGCGGCGTCCCGCAGTCGGCGGGCCTCCTCCGGGTCCCGGGCGGCACGCGCCCGGGCGATCAGCTGCTCGGCCTCGTCGAGATCGAGGGCGGGCGGGCTGCCGTCGGGGCCGCACAACGCATAGCCGCCCCGCTCGCCGACGAGGAGCTCGCCGTCCTCGCCGAGCGCCCGGCGCAGCCGCGCGGCGTACGTGCGCAGCGCGGCGCGGGCGCGGGGCGGGGGATCATCTCCCCAGAGGTCGGCGACGAGTTCGGAGGCGGTGGCCCGGCGTCCGCGGCGGAGCAGCAGCGCGGCGAGCAGGGCGCGCTGCTGCTTCGAGCCGAGCGCGAGGGAGGTGTCCCCGCGCCGGGCCCGCACCGGCCCGAGCACCCTGAAGCGCAACTGCGCCGGCGACGGGGCGGGCCGCACCGCGCGCAGCGGCTCGGAGGCGTCGCCGGTGCTCCGGCCCGGCTCCGGGCCGTCTCCGGTGCGCTGGTCCGGCTCCGGGCCGTCGCCCGTGCGCTGGCCCGGCACCGTGCCACCCATCCGCTCCAGGACCGGGCTCGCGAGCACGGCGAACGCCCGCGCCGAGGCGTGCAGCCGCAGCTCGCCCTCGTCGTCGCCCATGAGGACGGGGAAGTCCGGCAGCCGCCCCATGTACGGCTCCAGGGCGCGGCCGACGGCCTCGACGACCTCCACGGCCTGTTCGGTGCCGAGCCCGCTGAACAGCAACTCGCGTACGCCCGACCGGAATTCGTAGACCGGCTGCACCGGCCGGCCCACCGGGGGCGCACCCAGGGCCCGGTCCAGGGTCCGGACGGCGGCCGCGTCCGCGGCCCGGTCGGTGCGCTCCAGCAGGCCGCCGAGGAGGATCTCCGCGACATGGGTGGGGCCCGCGTCGCGCATCGTGGCCGCCCGGACCAGCTGCATCAGCGGTGTGGTCAGCGGGCGGATCGCGGAGAGCCGGACGGCGAGGCGGTAGGCCTCGGGCGAGAACGCGCCGCGGAAGTGGGTGAGCAACTCCTCGGCGCTGCCCCGGGGCGGGGACGGCGGGGCGGGCGGCGGTGTCCCGGTCAGCAGGGCGGTGTCGATCAGGTGCGGCACCCCGGGGCGGGTGAGCAGTCCGACCCACTGCTCCAGCGCGGACGCGGTGGGGTGCAGCACGGGCAGCGCGAACAGTCCCGCCGCCTCCGGGTCGCGCTCACCACTGAGCGGATCGCACACCACCAGCCGTCCGGGCGGGTCGAACTCGCCGGGGCTGGAGAGGAGTTGGGGACGGGCGTCGAGGGCCGTACCGCGCCACAGCCGGCGCGGGAGGGGGTTGATCACGGCCACCGGTCCGCCCTGTCCGCAGACGGTCAGGGCCTGCACGGCCTGCGGTCCGCGCCAGCCCGGGTCCGTACCGTCGGTGAGGACGAAGGTGACCGTCGCGCCGCCGGACCGCCGGCAGTGCAGCGGGCCGCCCGGGCCGCCGGGGTCGAGCGCCCGCATCCGAACGGAACGGAATGCCGCGCTCCGGACCAGCAGCGTCCGCAGCTCGGCGGCGAGCGATCCCCACACCTGCATGGCCGGGGAGGTGTCCACCCACAGCTCGGCCGACCAGTGCCGTTCCCGGTCGGGCCGGGAGACGACGTCGAAGAAGCCGGTCTCGGCGGTGAGGCGGACGGTGGCCTCGACATCGGGGACCGTACGGTGCGGGTGCTCGCGGGTGCGCCGCAACGGGCGCAGCGCACCGCCCAGTTGACGGGCGTCGGGCAGTGCCCGGCCGCCGGGCACCCGCGCGGGCCGGGCCCGCCCGCCGTCCGGTCCGCCGCCCTGACTGCCCATGGCGTAGAGGGCCCGACGGGGCGGACCGGAGGAGGCGCGGGGGCCGGCGGGGTCGGCAGGATCGGCGGGACGGGAAGGCCCAGTGATCTCGGTGGGCCCGTCGGTCCCGGCAGCCTCAGCAGCCCCGCCGGCGCCGTCGTCAACGGCCCCTGACGCACCGGGGCCACCGGAGTCCCCGGGCCCGCCCGGCTCTCCGTCCCCGTCCTCCCGCTCCGGACCCCCCGGCCCGCACGGCCCGCCCGGCTGCGACCCCGTCGACGCCCCCTGCCGCCCCTCCCCCTCCATCGCCCGTGCCAGCCAGAGCACGTCGAGGAGTTCGGTGGCCGCGAGGTCGTAGCCGGCGGCCGCCAGCGTCTGCCGCAGTCGGTCCATCATGGCGACAGCGGTTCGTCGAGGCGGTGCAGAACGGCGGCGAGCAGCTCTTCCTTGCCGAGGTCCGCGCCGCTGATCCGCAGATGGACGGCGGCCAGCAGCTGGTCGGTGGCCAGGGTCTGGGTCTTCGCGCGCTGGTGGAAGACCTCGATGAGGTCCTCGGCAGCGGCGACGGCCTCCTCGCCCAGGTTGTGCTCGATGATCTTCCGCAGCCGGTCGCCGGTCGGTTCCGGCAGGTCGAGGCGTACGCAGCGGCGCATGAAGGCCGGCGGGAAGTCGCGTTCGCCGTTGCTGGTCATGATGACGATCGGGAAGTGGGCGCAGCGCACCACCCCGCGCCGGACCGTCACCCGCTCCCGGCTCCCGCTCAGGCGCACCTGCACCTCCTGCTGGTGCTCGGGCAGCCGGGCCAGCTCCGGGATCTCGAACTCGCCCTCCTCCAGCACCACCAGCAGGTCGTTGGGCAGGTCGATATCGGCCTTGTCGAGCTCGTCGACGAGCAGCACCCGGGGGCGGTCGGCGGCCAGCGCGCTGCCCAGCGGGCCGAGGCGCAGGTACTGGCCGATGTCGCCGGCGCCGGCGGCGCGGCGGGCCCGGGGGCGGCGCGCCGAGCCGCGGGCCGCCTCGCGCTCGCGGCGCAGCGACGCCTCGCGCAGCCGGCCCACCGCGTCGTAGCGGTAGAGGGCGTCCTGGAGGGTGGAGCGGCTGTTGACCGACCAGCGGAGCACCTCGCCGAGGCCCAGTTCCTCGGCGACCGCGCGGGCCAGTGAGCTCTTGCCGGCGCCGGGACGGCCGGTGACCAGCAGCGGGCGGTGCAGGTGCAGGGCGGCGTTGACGACGGAGATCTCGTTGCGCTCCAGGAGGTAGGGGGCGCGGGGTGCGGTGCCGCGGGCGGCGGGGAAGCGCCGCCAGGGCGGTGGGGCGGGCAGCTCCGCGGGGCCGCGGAAGACCCACCAGTCCTCCGGCCGGTCCGCGGGGTTGGCGTACCCGTCTGTGGTGCTCTGTCCGGTCACCGCGCGTTCTCCTCGTTCCTTGCTGTGTCCGCGCCCCGGCTCTCCCGCCCTACGGGGCGCCGGTGTGGCTGTCGTTCCGGGGTGCTCATGGCTGGGTCAGTACCCAGGCGTCGGGGGCGAGTTGCGGGGGCCGGTGGTCCGGGGCGTCGTAGAGCAGGGAGAGTTTGCGGCCGTGGTGGGTGGAGCTCTCGGGCTCGGCCATCGCCTTGGCGCGTTCGAGCCGGACGACCTCGGGGACCTCGGTGTGGTCCGCGCCGTCCACCAGGGCCAGCAGGTCCTGGGCGAGGCGCTCGCCGTGTTCGGCGCGGTGCCACAGGACGGTGTGCACGCCCGCCTGGACGCACTGGCGCAGCAGCGTGCCGTGGTGGTGCGGCGGGCAGCAGACGATCACCGTGCCGGCGTCGCGGTGGACCTCCAGCTGGGCGCGGGCGACCTTGCGGTCGGTGTGCCGGTGGTCGAGGACGAGCCGTTTGGCGTGCGGCAGGGCGGCGGTGCGCTGCTTCCAGCCGGCGTAGCTCTCCCGGGAGCGCTCGGTGGTGCGGACCACCACACGGCGGGTGATGCCCGGGGCGAACGGCCCGTCCTCGTCGCTGTCCGGTGATTCCCAGGCGTCGACGTCGAGGCCCAGCCAGGCGCACGGGAGGAAGTACTCCACCAGCGCCGTCTCCGGGTCCTCCCGCACCTCGGTGCGCAGCACCCGGCGGATGTCGTCGACCACCTGCTCGCTGCCCGCCTCGGTGTCCCGGACCAGCGCGAGGCGGTGCGGCCGGCCGTCGGCGAAGGTCCAGATCTGGTACGTGAAGCGGCGGCCGGTGGGGGCCGGCAGCAGCTCCACCTGGACGCGCGGGGCGAGGGCCGGGCCGCGGGCGACGATGGCCGCCGGTCCGGGCCCGGCCACCTGGGCGGGGGCCGCGGCGGCCGTCACATCGGCGCGGAACTGGCTGATCGCCGCCTCGTCCACGCCGGACCGGGCGGCCACCCGCTCCACCCAGGCGTCCAGGTCGTCGGCCGGGTACAGGCCGGCCGCCCGCTCCTCGACACTGATCCGCACCACCCCTTGGAGCAGCGGCGGCACCGGTGCGCCGGTGGTGGGGCCGAAGCCCTCCAGGGCGTCGACGGCGTCGGCGAGGCCGGTGACGGCGGGGAGTTCGGGGGCGTGCGGCAGCACCTGGGCGAGGAGGGTGCGGGGGTCGGTGCGGGTGCAGTGCGCCAGCAGGCCGGCGAGGTCCCGGCGTTGACGGGTGGTCAGGTATTCGCCGGGGCGGACCGTGCGGGCCGCGCGGCGCAGCCGCTCCCAGTCCTCGCGGGCGCCGTAGGGGCCGGGGCGGTGGTGCGGGTCGTACGGGTCGGGCGGCGCGGGGGGTTCCTGGTCGCGGACCACGTCGAGGAGTTCGGGGAGGCCGCGGCGGACGCTCACCGCGAGGCCGACCAGCCGCTCCAGATCGGCGGCCGGGCCCGCCGAGGTCCGGCCGAGCCGGGCGGCCAGCCGCCGCTCGCAGTCCGGCACCGCCTCGCGGCCCTTCAGGACCCGTTCCAGCGCGGTGAGCAGTTGCTGGACGCCGCGGCGGGCGGTGGGCACCGCGGAGGGCGGGAGGGTGGGGAGTTCGGCCTCGATGGCGGGCACGCTGATGGCGTACATGGTCGCGGGCTGCGCCCCGGCGCCTTCGGGGGCGCGGTGGACGGCGACGACCAGGCCGACCACGGCCTGCCGTTCGCGGTCCCACAGCGGGCCGCCGCTGAAGCCCTCGGTGACCTGGGTGCCGCCGAGCACGTCCAGTGCGATCCAGGGCGGCGCCGAGACCCGGGGTACGGCCCGGACCGTGGGCAGCGGATTGCCGCTGGCCCATAACGCGATGGTTTCGCCGGCGTAGTTGTGCTGCAGGAACGGTGCGGGCTCGGCACCCGGCGGCGGGGCGTCGGTGAGCTCCAGCACCGCGAGGTCGCCGTGGTACGGCACCCGGCCGGGCTCGGCCGGGCCGGTTCCGGCGGCCGTGGCGCGCGGCGGGGTCCACATCTCGCGGACGATCCGGGCGGTCAGGTCCACCCCGGCCGCGACATGGGGCAGCCGGACCGTGACGGTCTCGCCGGGCCCCGGGGTGTCCTGGGAGAAACGCGCCCTGCCGAGGGCGCTGTTGACGACATGGGCGCAGGTCAGGATCAGCCGCTCGGCGACCAGGACGCCCGCACCGACGGCCCGTTCGCCGTCCCGTACGGAGGCGAAGGACAGCTGGAGCGGGGTGTCCGGACCTGCGCCGGTGATCATGGCGCCGCACCGCCCGAGGTGCCGGGGCCGCCGGGGCCGTCCGGGGCGCCGGGGCCGTCGTGACCGCTGCGGTCGCCGTGGCGGTCACCCTGGCGGTGGGCGGTGCGGTCACCGGCGAGGTTCCAGGTGGCGGAGACCTTGAAGCTGGCCTCGCCGTTGCCGGTGAACACCCCCAGCCGCAGATCGGAGCCGAGGGTCACGCCGAACTCGACGGTGACCTCGTCCGGGCGGTGGCTGCCGGCCGAGATCGAGCGGTGGATCTGGCCGAGGACGCCGCCGAGCGGCCGCAGCGCCTCCTCCAGGACCTCGCCGCCGCGGGTCAGCGCCCGGCCCATCCGGCCGTCGACGCTGACCGGCTGCGCGGAGCCGAACGCGTCCGGCAGCTCCAACTCGCCGTCAGCGGTGGGGGGTTGCGCGGGCACCTGCCCCGGCGGGCCGTCGGCGGCCGCCGGCGCCTCCGCGCGCAGCCAGACCACGGTCCCGTCTTCCATCGTGAGCGGCACGTCCCCCATGTCGATCAGTCTGACATGAGCCGCACCGCCCCCGCGCGCACTTTTGCGTCACTCTCCGCCCGCGCACACCGGTGGCCACCTGCGGAAAGTCCGTTCCACAGGGGGCCGCACGACACCTCGCGGGCACGGCCGCGCCGACCCGCCGGATCAGCCCACTCCCAGGGCCCGGGCGAGTTGGCGTGATTGCGCCACCAGCCGGTCCTCCGCGTCCCACACCTCCGCGTCCTCCTCAAGGAACCCGCCGGCCAGATTGCGGGTGGTGATGGCGACCCGCAGCGGACCGGGGGCCGGGCGGTGCCGGACGTGGACGGTCAGTTCGACGGTGGGGACCCAGCCGGACAGCCCCATCTCGAACGCGGTGGGCGGCAGCGCGTCGACGGCCAGCAGGAGGGACAGCGGGTCGGGGTCCCGGCCGTCGGCGAGCCCGAACCAGGCGCGCATCTCGCCCCGGCCGGACGGCGCGCCGACCGCCCAGCCCGCGGTCGCCGGGTCCAGCCGGAGGTCGAGCCGCTCGGCGATGGCGGTGCTGCCGGGGATGGCCGGGGCCCCGCCGGGGGCGCTGTCGGTGCCCAGGCAGTGCTCGTACGGCGGGATGGCGGGCGGTTTGGCCGTGGTGCGGACGTCGTCGGGCAGCGCGCCGAGATCGCCGTACGCGGCGAGCACCCGCATCCGCTCGACCTCGCTGCCGTCCTCCGCGAACTGGACGAGGGTCGCGGTCGCGGTGGACATGGTGCGGCCGGTGCGCACCACTTCGGTGCGGATGACGGCCGGGCCGGGAACGGAGGCGGTGAGGTAGTGCGCGGTGACCGACAGCGGGTCGGGGTGCGGCAGGGCGTCGCCGAGGGCGCGGCCCATGAGGGCGAGGAGGTAGCCGCCGTTGACCGCCTGGATGATCGTCCAGCCAGCGGAGAGCTGGGCTTCATAGATGCCGGTTGCACGGCGGGTGACCGCGGTGTCGCGGTCGAACTCACTGTTGCCTGAGGTGACCAGAGCCATGGCGGCACCGTACACGGATAAATTACCGACCGGTAGGGTCAGCTTTCCCGGACGCAAGCGGAGAGCGCCGTTCCGGCCCTGCGATGATGACGCCATGCTTCACGTCCTCTACCTGGCCGGCGTCGCGGCCTTCGCCGCGAGCGGGGTACTGGCCGCCTACCGCGCCAACATGGACCCCTTCGGCGGCCTGGTACTCGCCTTCGCCGCGTCCATCTCCGGCGGCACGCTGCGCGACCTCATCCTCGACCGGCGGCCGCTGTACTGGACGCACGACTGGGTACTGCTCACCGTGATCATCTGCGTCGGCGTCGGCACCATGATCTACCTGCGGTTCTGGGCCCTGCCCCGCAAATCGCTGCTGGTGGTCGACGCGATCGGGCTGTCCGTGGTCACCGTGATCGGCGCCCGGGCCGCCATCGAGGCGGGCGCCACCCCGCTCGCCGTGATCATCCTGGCGGTGCTCACCGGCGTCACCGGCGAGGTCATCCGCGATGTGCTCTGCGGCGAATTCCCCCCGCTGCTGCTGCGCGAGGACGTCTACGCCATCGCCGCCCTGGCCGGCGCCTGCTGCCTGCTCCTGCTGCACCACCTCGGCACCGGGCCCACCCCCGCCGCGGCGATCTCGGCGGGGGTGGTGTTCGCCCTGCGCATGGGCGCGGTCTACCTGGGGCTGCACCTGCCGCGCCCCCAGCAGCTCCGCCCCCGGCCGGGCCGCCGGCCGGACGCCGACTGACCCGCCCGGCAGCGGCGCCCTACTTCCCGGACAGCTCCGGCTTGCTCTCCGTGTAGAGCCAGGTGTCGAAGAAGTCCCCCAGCTTCTGCCCGGAGATCTTCTCGGCCAGCGCCACGAACTGGGCGGTGTGCGCGTTGCCGTAGCGGTGGGCCGCCGTCCAGGCCGGCAGCAGCTTGAAGAACGCCTGGTCACCGATGCGTTCGCGGAGCGCCTGGAGCGTCATCGCGCCCCGCCGGTACACCGCGGCGGAGAACATCGTGTCGCGCTGCGGATCGGCGATCTTCTGCTTCCAGAAGGCGTCGTCGGCCGGGATCGCGTCGTACGCCTTGCGGAAGGCGTCGTGGGCGCTCACCGTGCCGCGGTGCTCGCTCCACAGCCACTGCGCGTAGCTGGCGAAGCCCTCGTTGAGCCAGATGTCCTTCCACTGCCGGACCGACACCGAGTCACCGAACCACTGGTGGGCCAGCTCGTGGACGATCGTGGACTCGCTGCGCACCGCCGAGTAGACCGGCTTGGACTGCACCTCCAGCGAGAACCCGGCCTGCGGCATGTCGTCGACGATCGCGCCGGTCTCCTCGAACGGGTACCGCCCGAAGACCTTCGACCAGTAGTCGGTGGCCTCCGCGGTGATGCCGTACACGTCCACCTGGCCGGTGGGCAGGGTCGGGTCGGTGGCCACGTAGATCGGGATGCCACCGGGGGTGGTGCCGGTACGGACGTCGAACTTCCCGATGGTGGCGGTGGCGAGGTACGTCGCCATCGGGCGGGTCTCGCGCCAGTGGGCGTACGCGCGGCCGTGCGCCTCCCCGGAGGCGATCAGCCGGCCGTTGGAGACCCCGGTCAGGCCCTTGGGCGCGTCGATGCGGATGTCGTACGTCGCCTTGTCGCTCGGGTGGTCGCTGGAGGGGAACCACGTCGAGGCGGCGTTCGGCTCGCAGGCGACGAACACCCCGTCCTTGGTCTTCATCCAGCCGTAGTCCGAACCGAAGACGATCGGCCCGCTCAGCGCCTGGGGGACGCCGTGGTAGGCGACGGTGACGGTGAACTTCCCGCCGCGGCGCAGCGGGAAGTCGGGGCGGACGGATATCTCGTCGCCGGTTCTCGTGAAGTGCGCCCGCCGGCCGTTCACCCGCACCGAGTCGACCGTCAGCTTCTGCAGGTCGAGGTCGAAGGCGGAGAGGTTCTGGGTGGCCCGGGCGGTGAGCGTGGTGCGGCCGTCGAGCCGGCCGCTGTCGGGGTGGTAGCTGACGCCGAGGTCGTAGTGCAGGGCGTCGAAGCCGCCGTTGCCCAGTTCGGGGAAGTACGGGTCGCCGGCGCCGGGGGCGCCGGGGGTCGCCGCGGGAGCGGCGGCGATGGTGGCGGCCGAGGCCACCGCGGTGGCCAGGGCCAGCCAGCGAGAGGTGCGGCGCGCGGAGCGGGAGAGTGCCATGAGCCATCCCTTCGGACACACGGATTCATGATCGATCGAAGATCGAACAACCGCGCCGACTCTGCACCCTCCCGCCGCGTTCCACCAGTGAATTTGCCAACTCGTCAGGGATTACTGGTCACTTGAAGCCTTACCGGCCGGCTCCCCGGCCGCCGCGGGCGCGGCGTCCTCCGCGTTCTCCGGGTGGTGGCAGGCCACTTGGTGCCCGGTCCGCAGCGCGACCAGCGGCGGCTCGGTGGTGCTGCAGACCTCGGTCGCCTTCCAGCAGCGGGTCCGGAACCGGCAGCCGGAGGGCGGGTTGATCGGCGAGGGCACATCGCCCTTGAGCAGGATCCGGTCCCGCTGGGTGCGCCGCTTGGGGTCGGGCACCGGCACCGCGGACAGCAGCGCCTTGGTGTACGGGTGCATCGGCGTCTCGTACAGCGAGGTGCGGTCGGCCAGTTCGACGATCTTGCCGAGGTACATCACCGCGATCCGGTCCGAGACGTGCCGGATGACCGAGAGGTCGTGGGCGATGATGACGTAGGTCAGGCCCAGCTCCTCCTGCAGGTCATCCATGAGGTTGACGACCTGCGCCTGGATCGACACGTCCAGCGCGGAGACCGGCTCGTCGGCGACCACCAGCTTGGGCTTGAGGGCCAACGCCCGTGCGATACCGATGCGTTGCCGCTGGCCACCGGAGAACTCGTGCGGATAGCGGTTGTAGTGCTCCGGGCTCAGGCCCACCAGCTCCAGCAGCCGCTGCACCTCCTTCTTCACCCCGCCCTCGGGCTCGACGCCCTGGAGGCGGAACGGGGTGGAGACGATGCCGCCGATGGTGTGCCGCGGGTTCAGCGAACCGTACGGGTCCTGGAAGATCATCTGGACGTCGCGGCGCATCGGCCGCAGCTTGCCCGTCGACAGATGGGTGATGTCGGTGCCCTGGAACTCGATCGAGCCACCGGTGGGCTCGTCGAGCCGGGTGATCAGCCGGCCCATCGTCGACTTGCCGCAGCCGGACTCGCCGACCACGCCGAGCGTCTCCCCGGGCCGGACGTCGAAGTCGATGCCGTCGACTGCCTGCACCGCACCGACCTGCCGCTTGAGCAGCCCCTTGGTGATCGGGAAGTGCCGGACCAGCCCGCGCACCCGCAGCAGCGGCTCGGCGTCGTTCCCGGGCGCGCCCGGTGCCGCGTCCGGCGACTTCTGGAGCGGGATCGTGGTGTTCTCGTCGTCAGTCGTCTCGGTCACAGCTTCGGCGCAATCTCTTCGGTCCAGATACGCTTCCGCTCCTCCGGCGCCATGTGGCAGGCGGAGAAGTGCCCGCCGCCCGCCTCGCGCAGCTCGGGGCGGACCGTACGGGTGAGGTTGTCCTCGGGGATGTCCGCGTACGGGCAGCGGGGGTTGAAGGCACAGCCGGACGGAACGTTGATCAGGCTGGGCGGTGAGCCCTTGACCGGGATCAGCCGCTCGGTCTGCGCCCGGTCGATGCGCGGCATCGAGCCGAGCAGCCCCCAGGTGTACGGGTGCTGGGGCTCGTAGAAGACCTTCTCGGCCGGTCCGCGCTCGACGCACCGGCCGCCGTACATCACCAGCAGGTCGTCGGCGAGCTCGGCGACCACGCCCAGGTCGTGGGTGATGATGATGACCGCCGAGCCGAACTCCTTCTGCAGATCGCGGATCAGGTCCAGGATCTGCGCCTGGACGGTGACGTCCAGGGCGGTGGTCGGCTCGTCCGCGATGAGCAGCTCGGGGTTGTTGACCAGCGCCATCGCGATCATCGCGCGCTGGCGCATACCGCCGGAGAACTGGTGCGGATGGTCGTCGACCCGCTTGTCGGGCTGCGGGATGCCGACCCGGTCGAGCATCTCGATCGCCCGCTTGCGGGCGGTCTTCTTGTCCACGTCGTGGTGGACCCGGTAGGCCTCCATGATCTGGCTGCCGACCGAGTAGAAGGGGTGCAGCGCGGACAGCGGGTCCTGGAAGATCATCGCCATCTCGCGGCCGCGCAGCCGGCGCACCTCGTCCGGGTCGGCGGAGACCAGCTCCTTGCCGTCCAGCCAGATCTCGCCGGACATCCGGACCTTGCTGCGCTGCTGGCGCGAGGCGCGGTGCAGGCCCATCACGGCGAGCGAGGTCACCGACTTGCCGGAGCCGGACTCGCCGACGATGCCGAGCGTCTTGCCCTTCTCCAGGCTGAAGGTCAGCCCGTCGACGGACTTCACCAGGCCGTCGTCCGTGGGGAAGTGCACCTTGAGGTCGCGCACTTCGAGGAAGGCGGACGTCTGCGGTGCCGTTTTCTCGGTGGCCGCCGCGGTGGCGGCCCTGTCCTCGGAGGAGTCGGTCACGAGAGCCTCACCCGCGGGTCGACGGCGGCGTACAGAACGTCCACCACCAGGTTGCAGATAACGATGAAGAACGCGGCGAGCAGGGTGACGCCGAGGATGTTCGGCAGGTCGTTGGCGTTGATCGCCTCGACGGCGAAGGCGCCGACTCCCTTGAGCGAGAAGACCTGTTCGGTGATGAGCGCGCCGCCGAGCAGCAGACCGAGGTCCATGCCGAAGACGGTGATGATCGGGGTGAGCGCGGCGCGCAGACCGTGCCGGACGACCACCTTGCGCTCCCGCAGCCCCTTGGCGCGGGCGGTGCGGATGAAGTCCTCGGCCAGCGTCTCCAGCATGCCGGCCCGGGTGAGCCGGGCGTAGAGCGCGGAGTAGAGGAAGGCCAGGGTGACCCAGGGCAGCACCAGGGTGCGGGCCCACAGGAACGGGTTGTCCAGCAACGGCACATAGTCGCTGCGCTCGAAGATCGGCCACTGGTAGGTGAACAGGGCCAGGGCGAGCGCGCCGGTGAAGAACATCGGGAGGGAGACGCCGGCCAGCGCCACGCCCATCGCCGCCCGGTCGAAGAACGAGCCGGGGCGCAGCGCGGAGAGCACGCCGGTGGCGACACCGGAGACGACCCAGAGCACGGCCGCGCCGGCGGCGAGCGAGAGGGTCACCGGGAGCCGGGACTGGATCTCCGGCCAGACCTCGATATGGGTCTTGAACGAGTAGCCGAAGCACGGCACATGGCACTTGGCCGCTTCCGGGCCGAACTTGTAGTCGACGCCGACGACGATGCCCTTGAGGAAGTCCCAGTACTGCTCGTACACGGGCTTGTCCAGGCCGAGGTTCTTCTTCACCGCGGCGATGTCCGCGGCCGTGGGGGCCTTTCCGATGTACTGCTGGGCAAGCTGGTCGGTGCTCTGCCCGGCCAGTTTCGGCAACAGGAAGAAGATGCCGAAAGTGACCGCGCTGACGATCAGCAGCAGGACCACTGCGCTGATCAACCTGCGGATGATGTACGAGAACACGGGGATGCGGCGCCGGCGCCGCGGGCCGGCCGGAACCGGCCCGCGGACACCAATGCCTTCACCTGCCTTCCAGGGCTGCTACTTCTTGACGCCGATGTTGAGGTAGTCGTACTCACCGCTGAAGGCCGAGGTGGACACCAGGTTGGTGGCCTTGGGCGAGCGGTACATCAGGACCTTGAAGTAGGTGAGCGGGACCAGCGCCGCCTGCTCCATCGTCTTCTTGTCGATCTCGGCGTACGCCTTCTCGCGGGCCGCCTTGTCGGTGTTGGCGATGGCCGTCTCGAGCAGCTTGTTGATCTCCGGGTCGTCCAGCTGGGAGAGGTTGGTGTTGCCGGACTTGCTGATCGCCTTGCCGTTCAGGATCTGCTGCAGGTAGCCGTAGCCGGTCGGGAAGTCCGCGCCCCACTGCATCATGATCAGGCCGACGTTGTTCTTCTTGTTGAACGCCGGCACACCCGCGTAGTCCGAGAAGTACTTGCTCGTCGGGTACGACTGGATCTTGGCGGTGACGCCGATCTTCTTGAGCGACTCGATGACCGAGGTGGCCGCGTCGACCTCGTCCTGGCGGTCGTTGCGGGCCAGGATCGTGGTCGTGGCCTTGCCGGCACCGCACTTGTCCCAGTGCTTCTTGGCCTCGGCCAGGTCCAGCTTGTCGCCGTTGTACTTCTGCGGGTACAGGTCGTACTTCTGGTAGCCGGCGAGGTCGGTGGGCAGCGTCGTCGAGGCGATCTCACCGCGGATCGGACCGCCGAGCGCGGTCTGCACGGCCTTCTTGTCGATCGCGTACTCGACCGCCTTGCGGCACTCGATGTTGTCGAACGGCTTCACCTTGGTGTTGATCGCCGTGTAGACGAGGCGCTGGCCGGGCGCGTTGTCGGTGTTGGCCTTCTCCTTGGAATCGGTCAGGAGCTGGGCCTGCGTCTGGCCGTCGACGCCGCGGCCGGCCAGGTCGACCAGGGTGTTGCCGGACTGGAGGTCCTTGTCGATCGTCGACTGGGCGACCTTCAGGTTCAGCACGATCTTGTCCGGGAGCTGCTTGCGCAGCGGGTCGGTCTTCGCCGACCACTGCGGGTTGCGGACCAGGGTGAGCTGCTTGCCCTCCTGGTAGCTCTGGAACTTGTACGAGCCGGTGGACAGCACGGCCTTGGTGTAGTCCGCGCCCTTGTCCTTGGCCTGCGGGACCGGCGCGGTCTGCGGGGCGCTGACCAGGTAGTCGAACTCGGCGAACGGCTTCTTGAGGTGGAAGACGACCGTCTGGTCGTCGGGGGTCTCGATGGACTTCAGACCGGTCTTGCTCTTGTCCTTGTAGGGACCCTTGTAGCCGCCGCCGTCGTTGTCCTTGAGGAACTGCTGGAAGTAGTTCGGGCCGAGGGAGAGCACGTCACGCGCGAAGTTGGAGCGCTCCACCGCGTACTTGACGTCCTGCGAGGTGACGGTGGAGCCGTCCTCGTACTTGACGCCCTTGCGGAGCTTGTACGTCCAGGTCTTGCCGCCGTCGCTGGGCTTGCCCATGGACTCGGCGAGGTCCGGGACCAGTTGGTTGCCCTTGGGGCCGGGGCCCGGCTTGAAGGTGGTCAGCGGGCGCGCGTAGAGCCGGCTGAAGTTGTAGATGAAGGCGTAGTAGGTGTTGCCCGGGTCGAACGACTCGGGGGCGTCGCTCATCGCGTAGGTGACCGTGCCACCCTTGGCGTCCGAGGCGTTGACGACGCCCTTCGTGGCCGCGTTGGCCTCGCCGGAACCCTCCGAGGAGCCTTTGCCCCCGCTGCAGCCGGCCAGCAAAAGGCCCGCACTGGTGATGGCCGCTATGGTCGCGGCCGGAACTGACCTTCGCATGGTGGTCGGTGTCCCCTTCGTTCGGTCTTCGTACGGTCTTCGATCGGTCTTCGTTCTTCGAGAAACGTCACAACACAAAGCGCGGTGGCGGCTGGGGCGGACGCCCGCGGTGCCGTCAGCGGCTGCGCGGGTCCAGCGCGTCCCGCAGACCGTCACCGAGCAGGTTGAACGCGAGCACGGTGACGAAGATCGCGAGGCCGGGGACGATCATGTACTGGGGGTCGACCTCGTAGTACTTGACCGCCTGGTTGAGCATGCCGCCCCATGAGGCCTGGGGCGGCTGGATGCCGACGCCCAGGAAGCTCAATGCGGCCTCGAAGAGGATGTTGGAGGGGATCAGCAGCGTCGAGTAGACGATGATCGGTCCCACCAGGTTGGGCAGCAGCTCCCGGAAGAGGATGAACGGTCCGCGCGCGCCCATGCCCCGGGCGGCGTCCACGAATTCCCGCTCGCGCAGCGACAGCGTCTGCGCGCGCACGATCCGTCCCATGTACGGCCAGTTGAAGAAGCCGATCACGAAGATCAGCACCGAGATGTGCAGCGGCAGGCCCTCCAGGCCGAAGGCGCCGCCCTGCAGCGAGGCGGAGATCGCGATGGCGAACAGCAGCAGCGGGAAGGCCAGGAAGACGTCCATCATGCGGCTGATGAAGGCGTCCACCCGTCCGCGGTAGAAGCCGGCGATCACACCGAGCACGGTGCCGATGGCGACCGACAGCAGGGTGGCGCCGAACGCCACGATCAGCGACACCCAGGAGCCCTCCAGGACCCGGGCGAGCAGGTCGCGGCCGAACTTCGGGTCCACGCCGAGCGGGTGGTCCCCGCTCATTCCGCCGAAGTCCCCCTTGGGCAGCGTGGTGTTGGGGTCGATCAGCGACTCGTTGGGCGCGTTGGGGTCCAGTCCCAGCAGGGCCTGCAGCGGACGGGAGAACGCCGCGACGACGATCAGCAGGATGACAACGATGGCACCCGCCACCGCGACCTTGTCCCGCCGGAAGCGCAGCCATGCGATCTGGCCGAGCGAGCGCCCTTCGATGCGCTTGCTCGCCACGCCCTCCAGCACCGCTTCCGGCTGCGCCTCGGCAGCCGCCCCGGTGGTCTCGATCGGTGCGGTCACGGTGCCTTTGACCCCTCTCGGCCGACGGTGGCCGGCCCCTGCCCGCCGCGGTAGCGGCCTGGTTCACGTCAATTGGTGCACTGCGGAGCAAGTCCGGTGGTTCTCGCGGAAATTCATCATGCGGACGGAAGCGGTTCACCCGACACCGACCGGAATGACGCTCGCACAAAGGACCGAGGCCCTTGTTGGTTCCGGAGTCTTCATCCCCTTCGCGATCAGTCACCAGCCCTGACAGGGAAAGGATGCGCAACTGTGATGTGCTCCACGACATTCCGTTATACGGACACAAGTTCGGGCTGAGCGGAGCGAAAGGCCGCGGGAGAGCACCTCAACCGCGGGTAATACGGGGCGAATTCACCACAAGAATCCCGCCGGAGCGACACGCTCCGGCGGGAGAGACAAGCAGTCAGTAAGGGCGTGGGTAGCCGTAACCGTAGGAGGGCGCCGGCGGCTGGGCCGGCTGCTGGGTGTAGCCGTCACGGTCGAAGAACGGCCGCGCGGCGGCCCGCATCCACATGGCGACCGGGTCGTACTCGTCGTTCATCGCGACCGTGGAGACCGGCAAACCGTCTGGAACGGCACCGATCGACTGCTGGATCATCAACCGGGCGGAATCCACCGCCTGCGGGCCGGTGTCGTACAGATCCAGACCGATCGCCAGATACGGGGCGCCGAGCGCGGGCTGCACCCAGGCGCGGCGCAACGACCGTACGGCGGGCGTGCGATGGGCGTTCTGCGCCAACAGGGCGTAGAACTGCGGGATGTCGATGACCGGTTCGGAGATCCGCAACGGGCCGGCGGGCAGCCGGTCGAGGCCGCCGGCGATCCGGCGCAGATCCAGCCACGGAATGCCGACTCCGCCGCCGGGAGAGTGCGGATTCAGCCACAGGCCCCAACGGTCGGGGAAGAGCGCGGCGGCGATCTCCAGGCCGGTGACGACCTCGTGGTCGCGATTCCAGCCGGAGGCGGCGAGTTCGGGCGCGGAGGTCACGCACGGGGCGTAGCCCAGGCCGTCGACCTCCATGTTCCCGTACTGCGCGTCGGGCGAACCGGCCCGGCCGTGCCAGAGCAGCATCCAGACCTGACCGGCGGAGAGTGCGTGCAACAGCGCCTCGTAGGCGTCGTAACGGCCGGGCGAGACCTGCTGCAGCAGCTGCTCCAGCTGTCCGGCCGCCGCCGGCCCCTGATGCGCACCCGCACTCACGTGGTCCGTCCCTTCTCTCGGCAGGGCACGTGTGGGTGCGCCCGCGCGTCATCCAACCAGCTTAGGGCTTGCCGGTGGTCCAGGGCCGGAAGGCCGCGGCCTCCGCGACAACGGCGAACCCTAGGAGTGCTCGCGGGAGTAGAAGGGCCGCACCCGCTCCAGCATCCAGTCGGCGACCGGGTCACCCTGGGCGAGGTCGAGCATGACGAGCTGTACGGGCCAGGGCACCGGCACCGCGCCGAGGGCCCGTCCGAGGCCGCCGAGCGCCGCGTCGCGGGCCGATCCGTCGTGCAGGGCCTCGGGGGCGGTGGCGACCTGGACACCGACGAACAGCGCGGGCGTGTCGCCCTCGACGCTGGCCAGGACACGCCGGGCAGTCAGGACAATTCCGACGCCGGAGAACTCCAGTCCGGCGGCGGCGAGGAAGTCCACCGGCTCGTCCTGCCAGTCCGGCTCGAAGAGCCGCACCCGGGCACCGCTCGGCAGTGCGGCGGTGTCCGGTTCCTGACGTCCCGAGCGACACAATTCGGCCACCGCGGGCGGCGGCACCGGGACACCGACCGTGCCGTCCGGGTTCACCGCGATCCCGACCTTCGGCGGCAGCCCGCGGGCGAACTCCCGGGCCGGGGCGACCGTGAAGGACATATGCGCACCGACGACCCGGAGGAACTCCTGCTCGGAGCTGTAGACCGGGACGTAGGCCAGCCCGCCGATGTCGACGGTGGGCAGGTCGAGTCCGGCGGCGCCGAGGCCCGCGCCGTCCGGTCCGCCGCCGTTGGGCAGCGGCACCCAGACCCGGCTACGCCCCAGGACCTCGACGATCCGGCCGCCGGCGCCGGGATGCCCGACCGAGGCGGCCAGCACCTCTTCGAGCTCGTTCGCCGGCCAGGCCAGCTGCGGTATCCCCTGCTCCGGAAAGTTCATCTGCATCCACCCGTGTTCCACACCGCACTCGCACTTTCTGGCCCATGACACTAGACGAGAGAAAGCGGAGGCCGCGCCTACGGGGCGGGTCACGCCGCGCGGAGCGGCGGCGCGGGCGGAAGGGCGGCGCCGGTCAGCGGAAGGTGAGGGTCTCCAGGGCGCTCGCCGCACGGCGGTCCAGCAGCACGGCCGAGGCGAACCCCCGGGGCAGCTCTGCCTCCTCCGCGCCGCCGACCAGCCGGGACACCGCCCGGCGGTGCCGGGCGAAGGCGTACCCGGACACCCCGCGGCCGCGCGCCTCCTGGCCGGCCCGGGCCACCTCCGGCGCCACGTCGAGCAGCACGAGATGCAGCCCGCGGCCGCCGCGGACGGCCGCCCGGGCGATCCAGCGGCGCACCCACGCCAGCGTCCCGCAGTCGTGCACCACCACGCTGCGGCCGGAGCGCAGCGCCCGGCCGAGCGCGAGATAGTGCGCGGCCCGGACCAGCGGGCGGTACAGGCCGTAGGGCAGCCGGCGCAGCCTGCCGCGTTCCCAGCGCTCACGGGCGTCCTGGGAGTCGATCCGGTGCACCTCGGCGCCGCCGCCGTCCAGCGGCGGTACGACGCGGTGCATCAGGGTGCTCTTGCCGCTGCCGGGCAGGCCGGAGACCACGACGAGGTCGCCGGGCGGGAAGCGCAGCTCGGCGGCGGCCCGGGCCCGGCGCTCGCCGCGCAGGTCCACCACCCGTGCGCCGCGCCCCGGCCGGACGACCGGGCGGGCCGGGCGCCGGGCCCGGGGTGCGGCGGCGCGGACCGTCACCGGCTCGGCGGCGCGGACCGCCACCGGCTCTTCGGGTCCGGCCCCCGAAGTGGCCGCGAGCGCCGCGTCCCTGTGCACCGTGATCACCCTTCCCGTCCGGGTTACGGTCCGGCCCGAGGCCGGTTCCCTACCCGCAGAGTGTCAAGAAAAGGTAATGACCATCAAGGCGATTGTCCGATCCGCCCACGTCGGGAGCAGTGCGACGACCGGGCCTCCTGTATTCGGCGATCCCGTGCAATGATGTGCGCGCCACGTGCACATCTCGGTTCACCCGTGCACCGCCAACTCCATACCGGCCGCTTGAATCCGCGCGGGAGAGTCCCCGGCCGCCACGGCGGGGCGCCGAAGGAGCAAGTCCTCCCTTGAATCTCTCAGGCCCCTATACCGCGCGGGCGAGGCAGATCTGAAAAGCGAGCCCGGCCCGGTGGACGGGACGGCTCCACCCAAGGTGCAAACCGGGCCCGTTCGCGGGCTTCCGGTGAACCTCTCAGGTTCCGATGACAGATGGGGAGAACGTCTTGTCACCCCTGCCTGGGAGCCCAGAACCATGACTGATGCCCCCCGCCGCACGGCGCTCGATGCCACGCATCGGGCACTCGGCGCGACCATGACCGACTTCGCCGGCTGGGACATGCCGCTGCGCTACGGCAGCGAGCGCGACGAACACGTCGCGGTCCGCTCCCGCGCCGGCCTCTTCGACCTCTCCCACATGGGGGAGATCACCGTCACCGGCCCGCAGGCCGCCGACCTCCTCGACTTCGCCCTGGTCGGCAACATCGGCGGGGTGAAGACCGGCCGCGCCCGGTACACCATGATCTGCAACGCCGAGGGCGGCATCCTCGACGACCTGATCGTCTACCGTCTGGCGGACCAGGAGTACATGGTCGTCGCCAATGCCTCCAACGCCCAGGTCGTCCTGGACGCGCTGACCGCCCGGGGCGGCGGCTTCGACGCGGTGGTCCGCGACGACCGGGACGCCTACGCGCTGCTCGCGGTGCAGGGCCCGGAGTCCCCCGGCATCCTCAAGAAGGTGACCGACGCCGATCTGGACGGGCTGAAGTACTACGCGGGTCTGCCCGGCACGGTCGCCGGCGTCGAGGCGCTGATCGCCCGTACCGGCTACACCGGCGAGGACGGCTTCGAGCTGTTCGTCCGGCCGGCCGACGCGGTCGCCCTCTGGGAGGCGCTGACCGAGGCCGGCAAGGACGCGGGCCTGGTGCCGTGCGGGCTGTCCTGCCGGGACACCCTGCGCCTGGAGGCGGGCATGCCGCTGTACGGGCACGAGCTCACCACCGCCACCACCCCGTTCGACGCGGGCCTGGGCCGGGTCGTGAAGTTCGAGAAGACGACCAACAACGGCGACTTCGTCGGCCGCGCCGCGCTGGAGCGGGCCGCCGAGCGCGCCGAGGCCGCCCCGCCGCGCAAGCTGGTCGGGCTGATCGCCCAGGGCCGCCGGGTCCCGCGCGCGGGCTACCCGGTCGTCTCCGCCGACGGCACGGTGATCGGCGAGGTCACCTCGGGCGCCCCCTCCCCCACGCTCGGCAAGCCGATCGCCATCGCGTACGTCGACGCGGCCTACGCCACACCGGGCACCGAGGGTGTCCATGTGGACATCCGTGGAAGCCATGAGCCGTACGAGGTCATCGCGCTGCCCTTCTACAAGCGGCAGAAGTAACGGTTCCGCCCCTGCGGACCGGACGGCGGCGCCCCCGCGCACGTCTCACTGTGCAAGACCCTCCCCCAGACTTCGTCCGGGAGGTGCCCCCATTCACGACCACACCCTCGCGTACAGGAGAATCGAGCCATGAGCAACCCCCAGCAGCTGCGCTACAGCAAGGAGCACGAGTGGCTGTCGGCCGCCGAGGCAGGCGTCTCGACGGTCGGCATCACGGAGCACGCGGCGAACGCCCTCGGCGACGTCGTCTACGTGCAGCTCCCGGAGGTCGGTTCCACGGTCACGGCGGGCGAGAGCTGCGGTGAGCTGGAGTCGACCAAGTCGGTCAGTGATCTCTACGCGCCCGTGCACGGCGAGATCGTGGAGGTCAACGAAGACGTCGTCAACGACCCCTCGCTGGTGAACTCCGCCCCGTTCGAGGGCGGTTGGCTGTTCAAGGTGAAGATCAGCGGCGAGCCGGACGACCTGCTGTCCGCCGACGAGTACACCGCCTTCACCGCCGGCTGAGCCCTCCCCCTCTCTCCGTAGGAACACCCATGTCGCTTCTGAACAGCTCCCTGCACGAGCTCGACCCCGACGTCGCCGCCGCCGTCGACGCCGAGCTGCACCGCCAGCAGTCCACCCTCGAAATGATCGCGTCGGAGAACTTCGCCCCCGTCGCCGTCATGGAGGCCCAGGGCTCGGTCCTCACCAACAAGTACGCCGAGGGCTACCCCGGCCGTCGCTACTACGGTGGCTGCGAGCACGTCGACGTCGTCGAGCAGATCGCCATCGACCGCATCAAGGCCCTCTTCGGCGCGCCGTACGCCAACGTCCAGCCCCACTCCGGCGCCCAGGCCAACGCCGCCGCCATGTTCGCCCTCCTCAAGCCGGGCGACACCATCCTGGGTCTCAACCTCGCCCACGGCGGGCACCTGACCCACGGCATGAAGATCAACTTCAGTGGCAAGCTCTACAACGTCGTCCCCTACCACGTCGACGAGAAGACCAACCTGGTCGACATGGACGAGGTCGAGCGCCTGGCCAAGGAGCACCGCCCCAAGCTGATCGTCGCCGGCTGGTCGGCCTACCCCCGCCAGCTCGACTTCGCCGCCTTCCGCCGCATCGCCGACGAGGTCGACGCCTACCTCATGGTCGACATGGCCCACTTCGCCGGTCTCGTGGCCGCCGGGCTGCACCCCTCGCCGGTGCCGCACGCCCACGTGGTGACCACCACCACCCACAAGACCCTCGGTGGTCCCCGCGGCGGCGTCATCCTCTCCGCCACCCCGGAGATCTCCAAGAAGATCAACTCCGCGGTCTTCCCCGGTCAGCAGGGCGGCCCGCTGGAGCACGTCATCGCGGCGAAGGCGGTCTCCTTCAAGGTCGCCGCCTCGGACGAGTTCAAGGAGCGCCAGCAGCGCACCCTCGAAGGCGCCAAGATCCTGGCCGAGCGCCTGGTCCAGGACGACGTCACCGAGCACGGTGTGTCGGTCCTGTCCGGCGGCACCGACGTCCACCTGGTCCTGGTCGACCTGCGCAACAGCCAGCTCGACGGCCAGCAGGCCGAGGACCGCCTCCACGAGGTCGGCATCACCGTCAACCGCAACGCCATCCCCAACGACCCCCGGCCCCCGATGGTGACCTCGGGTCTGCGGATCGGCACCCCGGCCCTGGCCACCCGCGGCTTCACCGCCGACGACTTCCGCGAGGTCGCCGACATCATCGCCGAGGCCCTCAAGCCCGACTACGACGCCGAGGCCCTCAAGGCCCGGGTCACCGCGCTCGCGGAGAAGTACCCGCTGTACCCCTCGCTGTGACACGTCTCATGCGGTGATCCTCCGGCCCGCCGGTGAGCGGCGGGCGGGGGCTCAACGGGCCCTGAGCCCGGGGCCGTTGGTCCCGGGCTCGTGGCCTGTATGCCCCGATTTCTCCGCCCCCTTTCCGCCATATCGCCCCCTCAGGTGCGCCCTGGCCGCACTCCCGGCCCCGGCCTCTTCCTTCCGGGCCGTACGGGCCGGAAGCCGCGCCCGTACGACCGGCCCGCCGGCCGCCGCGGTGGCCGACCCGACACCCACTGTTACGCCCGCCGACGGCCGTCCGACGGTTTTCGTCCGACGGCACCGCGCCGGGTCCGCGTTACGCTCGACATTCGGCGCAGAACGCACCTCCTGCCCCAAAGCTCCACCGTCCACCACGAGCAGACAAGGGAGTCCGCCCCCGTGGCCATCTCCGTCTTCGACCTCTTCTCCATCGGCATAGGTCCCTCCAGCTCCCACACCGTCGGCCCGATGCGCGCCGCCCGGATGTTCGCCGGCCGGCTCAAGAAGGACGGTCTGCTCGCCCGGACGGCCCGCGTCCACGCCGAACTCTTCGGTTCCCTGGGCGCCACCGGCCACGGCCACGGCACCCCCAAGGCCGTCCTGCTCGGTCTCGCGGGGGACTCCCCCCGCACCGTCGACGTCGAGACCGCGGACGACCGCGTCACCGCGATCAAGGAGTCGGGGCGGATCAGTCTGCTCGGCGCCCACGAGATCGCCTTCGACTTCGACGAGGACCTGGTCCTGCACCGCCGCAAGGCCCTGCCGTACCACGCCAACGGCATGACGATCCAGGCGTACGACGCCGAGGGCACCGAGCTGCTCCACAAGACGTACTACTCGGTGGGCGGCGGCTTCGTCGTCGACGAGACCGTGCTGTCCGCGGAGGGGGCGGCGGGCGAGAACCCGATCGTGCCGGACGACACGGTCCTGAAGTACCCCTTCCGCACCGGTGACGAGCTGCTGCGGCTGTCCCAGCAGACCGGCCTGTCCATCTCCGCCCTGATGCTGGAGAACGAAAAGGCCTGGCGCACCGAGGACGAGATCCGCGAGGGCCTGCTGGACATCTGGCGGGTGATGCAGGCGTGCGTGACGCGCGGCATGTCCCGTGAGGGCATCCTGCCGGGTGGTCTGAAGGTCCGCCGGCGTGCCGCGGGCTCGGCCCGCAAGCTGCGCGCCGAGGGCGACGCCACCGCCCGCGCCATGGAGTGGATCACCCTCTACGCGATGGCGGTCAACGAGGAGAACGCCGCCGGCGGCCGGGTCGTGACCGCGCCGACCAACGGCGCCGCCGGCATCATCCCGGCCGTGCTGCACTACTACATCAACTTCGTGCCCGGCGCGGACGAGGACGGTGTGGTGCGCTTCCTGCTCGCCGCCGGCGCCATCGGCATGCTCTTCAAGGAGAACGCCTCGATCTCCGGCGCCGAGGTCGGCTGCCAGGGCGAGGTCGGCTCGGCCTGCTCCATGGCCGCCGGCGGCCTGGCCGAGGTCCTGGGCGGCTCCCCCGAGCAGGTGGAGAACGCCGCCGAGATCGGCATGGAGCACAACCTCGGCCTCACCTGCGACCCGGTCGGCGGCCTGGTGCAGATCCCGTGCATCGAGCGCAACGGCATGGCCGCCGTCAAGGCCGTCACCGCCGCCCGCATGGCCCTGCGCGGCGACGGCCGGCACCACGTCTCCCTCGACAAGGTCATCAAGACCATGAAGGACACCGGCGCCGACATGAGCGTCAAGTACAAGGAGACGGCGCGCGGCGGCCTCGCGGTCAACATCATCGAGTGCTGACGGCGCGGGCCGCCGGACGGCGGTGCCGGTGCGGCTACCTGCCGATCTCCCAGGCGAAGGGCGGGAGTTCGCGGGCCCGGGAGTAGATCTCCAGGGCGTGCCGCGCCGGGACGAAGGGGTGCACCCGGGCGCCTTCGAGGCCGGCCAGCAGGCGGGCGCAGTGGTGGACGCAGCCGGCCACCTCGCGGCCGTGGCGGTCGACGATGGTGGCGGCGTCGTGCGGGCCCTCGCACGGGGTGGGGTCCTTGACCGCGGCGGCCGGGCAGCGGCCGTGCGGGGCTCCGGCGACGGTCTCGTGGTCGGCTGCCGGGCGTGGGAGCCGGGCGTCGAACGGCTGGTTCATGGCGATCTCCCCCTGGCGGTGCGGTGCGGTGGTACGTGCCGTGGGCGGCGGCGGGATCCTTGCGGTCCCGGTGCCCAGGACAGTGGTGCTCGGCGCGGGCGGCGTCCATGCCGCCTTGGGGAAGACCTGGTCGGATCGTCAGCTATTCATGGGAATGCCCGTCCCCGGGGGGCGCCCCCGTGGGGTGTGCCCGAGGCGTCCGGTGGCGGAAGGCGGCCGGTTCCAGGAGCAGGGCGAGGGTGAGCCAGGTGCCGGCCAGCAGCCAGCCGCCGACGACGTCACCGAGCCAGTGCACGCCCAGGTAGACCCGGGTGAGGCCGACCCCGGCGGCCCAGAGGGCGAGGACCGCGCACCAGGTGCGGGCGACGGCGGGGCCGCAGCGGTGCGCGAGGCCCCAGGCGAGCAGGCCGGCCGCGAGTGCGGAGGTGGTGGCGTGGCCGGAGGGGAAGGCGTATCCGGTGGCGGGCCCGGCCCAGTCGGCGGCCGGTGGGCGGGCCCGGGCGAGGAGTTCCATCAGGCCGTAGCGGATCGCCTGGCCCACGGCGAGGACGATCACCGTGCAGGTCACGGCCCGGAGGCGGCCGCTCGCGCCGCGGCCGGCCAGCAGTCCGGCGAGGACGGCCATCAGGTACGGGACGAGGCCGCTGCCGGTGGCGGTCAGGGCCCGCGCCAGTGACCGCACCGGCTCGCCGTGGTGGGCGGTGGCCCAGTGGACGGTGTCCTGTTCGGGGGCGAGCGGGGTGCCGTGCCGTACGGAGACGGTGACCGCGGCGGCGGCGAAGAGCACGGCGCAGACCGCGGCCAGGGTGAGCAGCGCGCCGGTGCTGGCCCGGGGGACGGATCCGGGGCCCAGTCGTGGCCGCGTTTCCGGGCCCGGCACCGGTTCCCGGCCCGGCCCGGGCTCCGTTCCCGCTTCCCCTCCCGGCGCGGTCACCGCTCGGCCGCCAGGGGTCGCGGCCGGGTCGCGGGGATATGGGCGACGGCGGGGGCCGGACGAGGGGCGAGGGGGCTCATGGGTGCTGCTCCTCCGGGTCGGCCGTCGCCGGGCACCGGCGGGCGCGGAGCACCTCCACGGCGAGCGGGCTCAGCGACACCGCCACCACGAGGGCCACCAGCGGCAGCAGATAGCGGTCGACGTGCGGGACGGACGAGCCCAGGGCGTATCCGGCGAGGGTGAGGCCGAGCGTCCAGACCAGTCCGCCGGTGATCTGCCAGAGGGTGAAGGTGCGGGCGGGCACGCGCAGGGCGCCGGCCAGGGGGTTCAGCACGGTGCGCACGATCGGTACGAAGCGGGCGAGGACGATGGCCTTGGCGTGCCCGTAGCGGGCGAGGTACTCCTCGGCGCGGGCTGCGCCCTCGTGCAGTTTGCGGGCGCGGCTGCGGGCCAGCAGGGCGCGGCCGCCGCGCCGGCCGAGCCAGTAGCCGGTCTGGGATCCGGTGAGCGTGCCGGCCGCGGCGGCGAGGAGCACCTGGGGCAGGGCCAGGTGGACGGCGCCACCGGCGCCCGGTGCGCAGAGCAGCCCGGCGGTGAAGAGCAGGGAGTCGCCGGGCAGGAAGAATCCGACCAGCAATCCGGTCTCGGCGAACAGGACGACGGCGACGCCGAGCGTCCCGAACGCCGCCAGCAGCGAGCCGGCGTCGAGCACGTCGACGGCCTGGCCCAGGCCCGTCGCACCGGCCGCCATCTGCGTAAACGCTGCGGCTACGGCCATGTCGGTGGCCCCTCCCATAATGGGTTGCGGGCCTGCCGTGCGACCGGCCCGACCGACTACAGTCACGTAGACGGTCTACGGCACTGTAGACGAACGAGCAGGCGAAGGGCGTTCCATGTCGGAGACACCACCCGTGCAGCGGCGCCCCTCCGGCGAGCTGGAGGCGAGCGTGCTCGCCGCGCTCTGGGCGGCCGACGGGCCGCTCAGTCCGGCCGAGGTGCAGAGCGCCCTCGGCGGCCGGCTGGCCCGTACGACCGTCACCACCATCCTGACCCGGCTGCACGACAAGGGCGCGGTGTCCCGGTCCCGGTCGGGCCGCGGCTTCGTGTACTCCCCGATACAGGACTCCGCGGGGCTGACCGCCCGGCGGATGCGCAGCGAGCTCGACAAGCAGCACGACCGCGGCACCGCGCTCGCCCGTTTCGTCTCCCAACTCACCCGCGAGGACGAGCAGTTGCTGCGCTCCCTGCTGGGTAGCGCGGTTGACGGCCCGCAGGCGGCGCCGGGATCCGGCCGGCCGCCCGGCCCGGGAGCCACTCCATGATCGTCGCCGTCTGGATCCCGCTGCTGATGCCGCTGCTCGCGGTGCCCGCCGCCCGTCGGCTGGCCGAGTCGCTGCCGCCGCGCGCCGCCGCCTGGCTGATCGGCGGCTGCGCCGCCCTGCTCGCCGGCTGCACGACCGCCGCACTCGGCCTGCTGCTGGCCGCCGGGGCGCTGCGACTGCCGCCGGTCGCCGCCCTCGGCCACCTCTCCCTCCCGCTGGCCGACGGCGATCCGGCCGTCATGCTCCCCGCCGCCGGGGCCGCCGGCCTCCTGCTCACCGCCTGCGCCCTCACCGCCGTACACCGCGCCCGCCGGCACCACACCGAACTGCGCGCGGCCCGCCGGGCCACCGCACCGCACCCGGTCTCCGGCGACCTGTGCGTGCTGCCCGACGCCACGCCCGATGCGTACGCCCTCCCGGGGCGGCCGGGCCGGGTGGTGGTCACCGCCGGGATGCTGCGGGCGCTGCCCGCCGCCGAGCGCGAGGCGCTGTTCGCCCACGAGCGCGCCCACCTCGCCGCCCGGCACCACCTCTTCCTGCTCACCGCCGCGCTGGCCGAGGCCTGCCATCCGCTGCTCCGCGGTCTGCGCGCGCCGCTGGCGTACGCCCTGGAGCGCTGGGCGGACGAAGCGGCCGCCGCCCGGGTCGGCGACCGCCGGGTCACCGCCCGCGCCATCGGCCGCGCCGCCCTGGCCGCCGGCCCGCACGCCGCGGCACCGCACCGCCCCCGTACGGTCCTCGCCGCGACCACCGGCCCGGTGCCGCGCCGGGTCGCCGCGCTGCTCGGGCCCGAACCGGCCACCGGCCGGCCCCACATACGGACCGGCTTCCGCGGCCGCCGGCTGATCGCCGCGGCCCTGCTCACCTGCGTCACCTTCTCCGCGGCCGCCGCCCTGGACGCGGCGGCGGACCTCCACCAATCGGTGGAGGTGGCGCAGGGCGAGGCCCGCTGAGGGACAGCCCCGCCGGGGCTGAGCCACCGGGCCGGCCGACCGCGGCCGACCGGGCGGCCACGGGCCGGTCAGTGGGCGTACCCCCGGCCGACCGTGAAGCCCAGGACGGCGCCGCCGCCGGGGCGGGCGGCCGCGAAGGCGTGGCCTCCGTGGGCGGTGGCGATCTCCCGGACGATGGCGAGGCCGAGCCCGGAGCCGGGGAGCCCGCGGGCGGCCGCCGAGCGGTAGAAGCGGTCGAAGACCCGGGTGAGGTCGGCCTCGGCGATGCCCGGGCCCCGGTCGAGGACCTCGATCCGGGCGCCGGTGACCCGCACCTCGATCGGCTCCGTACCGCCCGCGTCGAACTTGGCGGCGTTCTCCAGCAGATTGCCGATCGCCCGGTTCAGCGCGGCCGGCCGCCCCCAGGCCACCGCCGGGCGGAGGGTCCGTACGGTGATCTCGCGGCCGGTGCGGCGGCGGGCCGACGCGGCCGCCTTCTCCGCCACCTCCGCCAGGCTGACCTCCGACAACGGGTCGTCGTCGCGCTGCCCGGCCGCCAGCCCGACCAGCTCGTTGACCAGATCGCTGAGCTCCCGGGCCTCACCCGCCAGGTCGGCGAGCAGTTCCTCGCGGGCGTCCGGCGGCAGGTCGTCGAACCGCTTCAGCAGCGAGATGTTGGTCCGCAGCGAGGTCAGCGGGGTGCGCAGCTCGTGCCCGGCGTCCTGGACGAGGCGCTGCTGGTCCTGGACGGCGCTGGCCAGCCGCCCCAGCATGTCGTCGAAGGCCCGCCCCAGCCGGGCCACCTCGTCCCGGCCGGCCACCGGCACCGGCACGTCCAGCCGCCCGTGCTCGGCGACGCTCTCCGCGACCGACGTCAGCCGCACCAGCCGGCCGGTGATCCGGCGCGCCAGCCACCATCCGACCGTGCCGGCCAGCGCGATGACCACGGCCGCCAGCAGCACGGTGCGCTGCTGCAGCGCCGAGAGCAGGTCCTCGGTCTCGCTGAACTTCTGGGCGACCTGCACCGCCCCGCGGCCGCCGCCGAGCGCGACGGTCGCGACGTGGTACTCGTCGTCGCCGATCTCCGCCTCCCGCTGCGCGTACCAGCCGGCGTGCGGGTCGGTGGCGATCCGCCGCTCGGCGGCACCGGCCGGCAGGGCCGGGCGCCCCAGCTCCACGATCCGGCCGCCGGCGCCCAGGATCTGCACATCGGTCCGGGTCGGCCGGGTCAGATCGTCGCGGGGCCCGTCGTGGTCGGGGTCGGAGGCCGCGTAGTCGGACGGCGCGAACGCCTTCTCCTGCACCTGGGTGCGCAGATCCCGTACGACCTCGGAGAACACCGACTTCTCGTCCACCCGCACCAGCCGCGCCGCCGCGTCGTAGCTGAGGAACCCCACGAGCACGGTGACCACCGCGGCCCCGGTCGCGAACGCCACCGCGAAGGCGGTCCGCAGACTGGCCGGCCGGCGGGTGCGCAGCCAGGCCGCCCGCCCGCGGTCCCGCCAGGCGCCGGCCCGGGACCGGAACCAGGCCCGCAGCCGGCCGGGCACGTCAGTCCTCCCGCAGGACGTAGCCGACGCCCCGCACCGTGTGGATCAGCGGGCGGCTGCCCGGGACGTCGACCTTGCGCCGCAGATAGCCGACGTACACCGCGAGGTTCTTGGAGCCCGGCCCGAAGTCGTAGCCCCAGATCCGGTCGTAGATCGTCGAGTGGTCCAGGACGATCCCGGCGTTCCGGGCGAGCAGCTCCAGCAGCTCGAACTCGGTCCGGGTCAGCTCCAGCTCCCGGTCGCCGCGCCAGGCGCGGCGCGAGGGCCCGTCGATCCGCAGGTCCGCCGCCTCGACGACCCCGCTGTCCACCGCCCGGACGTCGTACCCGCCGCCCGCCTCCTCGCCGCCCTGCCCCGGAGCCGTACCGGGAGCGCCGCCCGCGGCCGCACCGGGCTCGGCCGCCGTGGTCCGCCGCAGCAGCGCCCGCAGCCGGGCGAAGACCTCCTCGACCTCGAACGGCTTGACCACGTAGTCGTCCGCCCCGGCGTCCAGACCGGCGATCCGGTCCGCGGTCTCCACCCGGGCGGTCAGCATCAGGATCGGGGTGCGGTCCTGCTCGGCGCGCAGCACCTGGCACACCTGCAGCCCGTCGATGCCGGGCATCATCACGTCCAGCAGGATCACGTCCGGCCGCTCACGGTGCGCGGCGGCCAGCGCCTGGATTCCGTCGGCGACCGCGGTGACCCGGTAGCCCTCCAGGGTCAGGGCACGCTCCAGCGCGGTGCGGATGGGGCGGTCGTCCTCGGCCAGCAGTACGGAATGGGTCACCCGGCAAGTCTGCCAAGGCCCCGGCGGGGCGGCGTCGGCCGGCCGGCCCGGCGGCGGCTTTCTTACCCGGCTCTCACCCGTGGTTCTTACCGGCCTCTCACCCCCGCCACGCCGTCGGCTTACCCCTTGCCGACACGGTGGCCCCCGTGCCGGACGGGCCGGCCGCGGCGGCCGGCCGCGGTGCGCGACCCGCCGGTCCCCACGACTGGGCAGACCTCGGGAAGACACCACTCCGGATGAAGATCACGCTCCTGCTGCACAACGCGTACGCCATCGGCGGCACCATCCGCACCACCTTCAACCTGGCCGCCGCGCTCGCCGGCCGGCCGGGCGTCGACGAGGTCGAGATCGTCTCGATGCTGCGCCACCGTGAGGTGCCGCGGTTCGGCCTCGATCCCCGGGTGCGGCTGGTGCCCCTGGTGGACACCCGGGTCGGCAGCGACGACATGGCGGACCCGCGGTTCGCCGAGCCCGCCGAGGACTTCCCGCTCGCCGAGAAGCGGCACCACCAGTACAGCCGGCTGGTCGACGTCCGCGCGGCGGAGTTCCTGCGCACCACCGACGCCGACGTCCTGATCGGCACCCGCCCCGGCATCAACGTCTACCTGGCCCGCTTCGGCCCCCGCCACGCCCTGCGGATCGCCCAGGAACACCTGCGCCACGACGCGCACAGCAAGCGCCTGCGTGCCGAACTCGCCCGCCACTACCGGCACTTGGACGCCCTGGTCACCACCACCGAGGCGGACGCGGCGGTCTACCGCGCCCGGATGCCGCTGCCCGGCGTACGGGTCCTGGCGGTGCCCAACATCGTGCCCGCGCCGCCCGTCGCGCCCTCCGACGGCACGTCGAAGGTGATCGCGGCGGCCGGCCGGCTGGTCCGCGGCAAGCGCTTCGACCTGCTGATCGAAGCGTTCTCCGCGGTCTCCGCCAAGCACCCCGACTGGCGGCTGCGGATACACGGCGGCGGCGCCGAACGCGCACAGCTCCAGGGGCTGGTCGACGGGCTCGGGCTGACGGAGCGCGTCGCCCTGACGGGGCCGCGTTCGCCGATCGAGGCGGAGTTCGCCAAGGCGTCGATCGTGGCGTCCGCCTCGGACGCCGAGTCGTTCGGCATGACGCTCGTCGAGGCGATGCGCTGCGGCGTGCCGGTCGTCAGCACCAACTGCCCCCTGGGGCCGGCCGAGATCATCGACGACGGCATCGACGGCCTGCTGGTGCCGCCCGGCGACGGCCGGGCGCTCGCCACCGGGCTGCTCGACCTCATCGAGGACCCCGTGCGCCGCCGGAAGATGGCCGAGGCCGCGCGGGAGAGCGCCCGCCGCTACGACCCCGAGCCGATCGCCGAGCGCTACCAACTCCTCTTCCAGGAACTGCGCTCGTCCCGGACCCGCCGCGCGGCGCACCGCGCCCTCGGCCGCGCCCGAAGCCGGGCCCGCGCCGTACTGCGCCGCGCACTGCGCCGCTGACGGGTCGCCTCCCCCGCACCCCACCACCGGGACAACTCCGCCCGCCGGCGGTGAACTTGCGGCCCGTGGGGAACGTACGTCCGGTCAGGAACGGGAAGACTCAGGAAAGGGAAGACCGAGAACGCGGGGCGCGCACGGACGCGGAACACACACGACACGGGGACGGCACGGCAGGCGCGGAACACGCACGGCACAGCACGGCACTCGTGGCAACGCAGTTGACGTTTCGAGCAGTTGGCGCTTCGAATCCGTAAGGTCCGATCGGCAGGAGGCCATTCATGCTGCACGGTGTCGATGTCAGCGCGTACAACACCTCATATTCCGCCGAGGGGCTGGACTTCGTTTTCGTCAAGGCGACCGAAGGCCGCTCCTACATCAATCCGCACCAGAAGGCCCAGGCCGCGAAGGCCCGTAAGGCGGGCTGTGTGGTGGGTTTCTACCACTTCCTGTGGCCGGGCCACATCTCCGCCCAGGCGCGGTATTTCGTGGAGAAGTGCGCCTCGATCCCGGGCGACATCCTGGCCTGCGACTGGGAGCGCACCGGCGAGGGCACGTACGCCAGCAATGCACAGAAGGACCAGTTCCTGGTCGAGGTGAAGAAGCTCCGTCCCACACACCGTGTGATGCTCTACTGCAACCGCGATTTCTGGCTCCACCACGACAGCACGTCCTACGCGGCCGACGGTCTGTGGATCGCCGATTACGTCTCCGCCGGGCACCCGCGGATCAAGGCGAAATGGCGCATCCACCAGTACACCGACCACCCGCTGGACAAGGACGTCGCGAACTTTTCCAGCCGGACCGCCCTCAAGAAGTGGGCGCACCCGGCATAAAGTTTCCCACGGCACGCGAAAGCGCGCTTCCGTGCACCGTGCGTAGACCGCCGACGAACACAGCGCAATCCGCGCCACGTTTCGTATGCGGGAAATCACCGCACGGTGACCGGAGCGCGCCCCGCGTGACCAGTCCCACACCCCTCCCTACGGGCCCCGCGTACGCATCCGCACGCAAGCTCGTAAGGGAACGAACGCGAGCGGAAAAGGAGCACCCGTGACCGACCCGGCGTCCATGGCCCTGCAGCAGGAGATCGCCCGGGATCTCCAGGTACCCGCGTCCTTCGACGCCGAGCAGGAGATCGAGCGCCGGGTGGCCTTCCTCGCCGAGCAGCTGACCTCCACGGGCCTGCGTTCGCTGGTCCTGGGGATCAGCGGCGGTGTCGACTCGACCACCACCGGGCGGCTGTGCCAGCTCGCCGTGGAGCGGGCCCGGGCCAACGGGTACGAGGCGACCTTCTACGCGATGCGGCTGCCCTACGGCGTCCAGGCGGACGAGAAGGACGCCCAGCGGGCGCTGGAGTTCATCCGCGCCGACCGGGAGCTGACCGTCGACGTCCGCCCGGCGAGCGACGCGGCGCTGCAGGCCGCGGTGGACGGCGGGCTGGTCTTCCGCGATGCGCACCACCAGGACTTCGTGCACGGCAACATCAAGGCGCGGCAGCGCATGATCGCGCAGTACGCGGTCGCGGGGGCCCAGGACGGACTGGTCGTGGGCACCGACCACGCGGCCGAGGCGGTCTCCGGCTTCTTCACCAAGTTCGGCGACGGCGCGGCCGACGTCGTGCCGCTGACCGGTCTCACCAAGCGCCGGGTGCGCGCGGTGGCGGCGGCGCTGGGCGCCCCGCAGGAGCTCGTCACGAAGGTGCCGACCGCCGACCTCGAGACCCTCGACCCGGGCAAGCCCGACGAGGACGCGCTCGGCGTGACCTACGACCAGATCGACGACTTCCTGGAAGGCAAGCCGGTCCCCACCCCCGCCTTCGAAGCCATCACCCGCCGCTACCGCCTCACGGCCCACAAGCGAGCTTTGCCGGTGGCACCGTAGGGCATGCCTTGCCGGTGGCACCGTAGGCGCGGGGCTCGGCCCGGCGGGGCCTTCCCTGCGGGGCCTGCGGTGGGATCTTCCTCGGGCGCTATGTGGCATACCCCGCCCGTCATGCGCCCGCAAGGGGACGGTCATCCTTCCGGTGCTAAATCGTGGGCGTGGGCGGGCATGGATGCGGGCATGGGAAGCCGCGAAGTGCGATCGGAAGATCAACTGTCAGTGGGTCCGCCTACGCTCCAAGGCATGGGTTACGCACACCTGCGCGAACTCCAGACCGCGCTGACCACCGCCTCCGACCTGACCACCGCCCTCCAGTCCGCGCCCAACCGGCAGGACGCGGACCAACTCGTCGATGTCCTCCGACAAGCGCTGACCGCCGCCAGTTCGCTGGGCGCCGAGACCGGCCCGACCGGCTGCGCCCTGCATCCCCACGGCGCGGTCGACCCGCTGTACGGCGACCCGGAGGACCCCCTCCCGCCGGGCTACGGCAAGTGCCTGCTCTGCAACGACCGCCGGCGCCGGGCCGATGCGCACAGCCCGCACATACGGCGGTTCGCCCGGCCGCACCCTCGCTGGCGCCGCCCCCTGAGCGCCTGACGCCCGGACGCGGCGGCGGCCCCGACGCATGAGAGGCAGCCACCGCGCCGGGCCACACACACGAGGGGCAGCCGGCGTGGCGGCCACACGTACAAGGGGCTGCCACCGCGGCCGGCCAGACGCACGAGCGGCGGCCGCCGCGGCGGCCCAGGCGCGCGCGAGCGACCGGTGCCTCGGCGGGCCAAGGCGCCCGGCCGGCGGGCGGGCGGCTACCGGCCCGGCGGCGAGACCTCGCCGCTCTCCTCCCCCGGCCGCTCCCCCAGACGCTCCTCCGGCCTCTCCTCAGACCGCTCCTCCGGCCGCTTCTCCGGCCGGAGGGCGATGCGGCCCAGTACTCCGGCGACGACCAGCGCTGCCGCCGCGATCAGGGCGGAGTCCGGTACGCCGTTGCCGAGTCGGGTCGCCCATTCCTCGACGTGGAATTCGGCGTCGGCGTCGAGGATGCCGGGCAGCCCGCTGGTTCCGTTGAAGCACAGGAAGAGCACGCCGATGCCGAGGAAGAACACCCCGGACGCCACCGAGGTGGTGTGCAGCCGCAGCCGCCCGAGCGTGAACTCCCGGCCCCGCAGCCAGCCCCGGGTCCCGAGCCGGAAGCGGTCCCAGAACAGCGCCAGCACGAACAGCGGCAGTGCCATGCCCAGCGCGTAGACGGCCAGCATCGAGGCGCCGTACACCGGTGAGCCGCTGACCGCCGTCACGGTGAGCACCGCGCCGAGGATCGGCCCGGCGCAGAAGCCGGCCAGGCCGTAGACGCAGCCGAGGAGGAAGGTGGTGACCGCCGACCGCGGGGTGATCCGGGCCGCCGCGGTCTGCGCGCGCCGCGAGGCGAAGCCCAGGCCGAGGATCTGGGCGAGCCCCATCGCGATGACCGTCCAGCCGCCGAGGGTGATGAGCAGGTCGCGGTGGCCGTTGAACAACCGGCTGGCCGCCGTACTCGCCGCACCGAGCGGTACGAGCGTGGTGGCCAGCCCCAGGTAGAACACACCGGTCCGGGCCAGCAGCCGGCCGGTTCCGGTGAGCGAGTAGGCGAAGAACGCCGGCAGCAGCAGTGCGCTGCAGGGGCTGATCAGCGCCAGCACACCGCCGAGGAACGCCGCGAGGTAGCCGATGTCGGTCACTTCCCGGCCCCCGCACCGCCCTTGCCGGCCCGCGCCGCGGCGTCCTCGATCGCCTGCGTGAAGACCTCGGTGGGCTGGGCCCCGGCCATCGGCCGGCCGTTGATCAGGAAGGACGGGGTGGACTGCACCCCGAGCCGGTAGCCCTCGTCCTGGTCCCTCTTCAGCGCCCGCTCGGCGTCCGCGCTCTTCAGATCCGTACGGAACTGATCGAGGTCCGGCACCCCGCTGTCCTCGGCCAGCTCGACGAGCTTGTCCTCGGCCAGCGCCGCGCCCTTGCGGGTCTTGGCGTACAGCGTGTCGTGCAGCTGCCAGAACTTGCCCTGCCGGCCGGCCGCCCAGGTGGCGCGGGCGGCCCGCTCGGAGTCGGCGCCGAAGACCGGGAAGTTGCGGAACTCGATGCGCAGGGTGCCCGCGTCGACGTACTTCTTGATCAGCTCGGGCTGGGTCTCGCGGGTGAAGCGGCCGCAGAACGAGCACTGGTAGTCGGCGTATTCGACCAGGACGACCGGGGCGTCCTTCTTGCCGACGGCCAGCGGGTCGCCGGCCGTGCGCCGGCTGGTCCGCCGGGCCAGGTCGTCGAACATCTTCTGCTGGGCGGGGTCCTCCCCGGGCCGGGTGGAGGCGGCGGCCTCGGGCGCGCCGCCGCCGGCGGTGTCGCGGTCGCCCTCGACGGCCTTGCCGACGGCGACACCGATGGCGATCAGCGCCACGACGAGGGCCAGGGCCGCCCCGATGGCGGCCAGTTTGCGGGTGCGGGAAGCGTTTGTGGGCATGCGGAAGCTCCTGACGTACGGAGAGGGAAATCGGCCGGGTGCGGGGTGGACGGCGGCCTATATCCGCAGTACGGGCAGGAGCGCGGTGGGGTCGGTGGCGGGGGTGTGGTCCGTCGGCGGCCGGGCCAGCGCGAACTGGGCGGGCGCGTCGGCGGCGAGCGGCCCGGGCCCGGCGGTCGGCGCGGGGGCCAGCGGCTCACCGCGGTGCGGGGTGGGCAGCGGCGCGGACTCCTCGGGGCCGGGCGCATGCCGGTCCGAGCACCGTTTCGCCGGGTCACCGGCGGCCGGCGGGGCGGGCAACGGGCCGGTCGGTGGGGCGGCCGTCGGGTCCGCGGCGGGCCGCCCGTCGGTCGCGCCCGCGGTCCTCGCCATGGCCGCCGGCGCGGCCGCGCTCTTCGCCACGGCCGCCGGCGCTGCCGTACGGCCGGCCGGGGCCACCGCTGTGAGGCCGGTCCGGCACAGCAGCGGCCCGAAGGTCACCGCGAGGAGGAGCAGCAGCAACATGCCGGCCGATCGCCGCAGCTGGTGCATGTCCCTCCTCTCCGTACCGGTCGCGCGCATGAACGGCCCATCCTACGGATCGCCGTCGCGCGAGCGACGCACCGGCCGGAGGGGGCGTTCAGCGGTCGCCGACGCGCATCTCGAACCAGGTGGTCTTGCCGCGCGGCAGCAGGTCCACGCCCCACCGGTCGGAGAGTGTGTCGACGAGGAAGAGCCCGCGCCCGCTGATGTCCAGGTCCTGGACGGGCATGAGACAGGGCAGCCCCCGGGACGGATCGCGGACCTCGATGCGGATCCAGCCACGGCGGCGGAGCATCCGCAGCGCCAGGGTCCGGGCGCCGGTGTGGCGTACGGCGTTGCCGACGAGTTCGGAGACCAGCAGCACGGCGTGCTCGGCGAGCTGGGGCGTCAGGGACCACTGCTTCAGGAGGACGGCGGCGGTCAGCCGGCGGGCGATACCGGCGGACTGCGGACGGGAGGGCAACCGGACCTCGCCGAGGGTCGGCTCGGCCACCAGGTCGACGGATACCGAAACCGGATTGCCGGGAGCCGGCGCCGGGGCCCGGTCCGTATCCGGGATGCCCCACCGCGCGGCGGCCGGATCGCTCCGTGGCCGCGGCTGCTCCATACCTTCGAGGCCCGCCATGCCCCCCATCATGGCTGCTACTTGGCGGTCACGGGGGCGGAACCGAGGGAATCCGTTGTCCGGAATCGACGGTTCCAGCCCCCGACGGAAACATATGCCAGCGGCAGCCGAGGTTCCGGAAATCCGCCGCTGACCTGCGGCAACACCGGGCATACGAATGATCAACGCGGGGCGTCAACAAGGTTGTTTTAAGGCGCAGTTACGTTTTCCGCAATTCGCCCACACGGGGCAACGACCCCCGGCCAAACCTCATGCGCCCCGCCAACACCGCACGTTTCAGAGGAACTTGGCCTTGCCGGGCCCCTCCTCGACGAAGCTGCGCATCCCGATCTCCCGGTCCTCGGTCGCGAACAGCCCGGCGAACCAGTTCCGTTCGACCGTCAGCCCGGTGTCGATGTCGGTCTCCAGCCCGGCGTCGACGGACTCCTTCGCGGCCCGCAGCGCCAGCGCCGGCCCGGCCGCCAGCCGTGCCGCCCAGGCGTGCGCCTGCTCGTAGACCTCGGCGGCCGGCACCACCCGGTCGACCAGCCCGATGGCGAGCGCCTCCTCGGCCTTCACCTGACGGCCGGTGAAGATCAGGTCCTTGGCCTTGGACGGGCCCACCAGCCGCGCCAGCCGCTGGGTGCCACCGGCGCCCGGGATGAGGCCGAGCAGGATCTCCGGCTGGCCGAGCTTGGCGTTGTCGGCGGCGATCCGGAAGTCGGCGCAGAGCGCCAACTCGCAGCCGCCGCCGAGCGCGTAGCCGGTGACCGCGGCGACCACCGGCTTGGGGATCCGAGCCACGGCGGTGAACGCGTCCTGCAGCGCCTTGGACCGTACGACCATCGCCGCGTGGTCCATGACCTGCATTTCCTTGATGTCCGCGCCGGCCGCGAAGACCTTCTCGCCGCCCCAGACGACGACCGCGCGCACCTCGTCGCGGCGGGTGACCTCCTCGGCCAGCTCGCGCAGCCGGTCCTGGGTGGCGATGTCGAGTGCGTTCATCGGCGGGCGGTCCAGGCGGATGGTGCCGACACCCTCGGCGACCTCAAGATTCACAGTCATGCCGGAAGGTTAGTACGCGTTAACGGCGGGCGGACCGGTGCGCTCGGTCACAGTGTCCGGGCCCGGTCGCCTTCCGGCCGTTTCCCGCCGCTCCTCCGCCCGCCGGTCACCGTGGCCTACTCGCCGGCCTTCCACTTCTCCCAGGAGAGGTTCCAGTCGCTGAAGCCGTTGTCCGGCTGGATCGTTTCGTCGTGCGAGTTCTTGACGATGACGACGTCGCCGATGAGGGAGTTGCGGAAGAACCACGCCGCCGGGGTGGAGCCGTCGCCGCCGCCGCGCTGGTCGAAGAGGCCGACGCAGCCGTGGCTGGCGTTGCGGGTGCCGAACGTCGGCCGGCCCGACCAGTAGTTGCCGTGGATGAACGTCCCGGAGTTGCTCAGCCGCATGGCGTGCGGGACGTCCTTGATGTCGTACTCGCCGCCGAAGCCGACGGTGTCGCCGTTCATCCGCGTCACCACATGCTTCTCGCTGATCACCATGGTGCCGTTGTACGTCTCGGTGCCGGGTGCGCCCGCGGTGATCGGAACGGTCCTGGTCTTCTTGCCGTCGCGGACCACGGTCATCGTCTTCTTCTCCGCGTCGACCGTGCTGACCTGGCTGCGGCCGATGGTGAAGGAGACCTGCTTGGCCTGGGTGCCGTAGACGCCGGGGCGGCCCTCGACGCCGTTGAGGTCGAGCTTCAGGGTGACCTTGGTGCCGGGCGCCCAGTACTTCTCGGGGCGGAAGTCCAGCCGGTCGTTGCCGAACCAGTGGCCCTCGATCGGGACCGACGGGCTGGCGGTGACCTTGATGGCGTCCGCCACCGCCTTGGGGTGGGTGATGCCGCGGGTGAAGCGGATCGAGACCGGCATCCCGACGCCGACCTGCTGGCCGTTCTCCGGGCTGTACTGACCGATGAAGGTGTTCTTCGGGACGAGGGTGCTGAACGTGGAGTGCTCGGCGGCCTCCCGGCCCCGGCCGTCCACCGCGACCGCGTCGACGGTGTACTTCGTCGAGGCGCCCAGATGGCCGCTCGGCTGCCACCGCGCGCCGTCGCCGGATATCTTCCCGTCGACCGCATTGCCCTTGCCGTCGGTGACCTTGACGGTCTTGAGCCGTCCCTTTTGGGCGGTCACCTTCAGCGCGCCACTGGTGGCCACGCCGTCCGCGCCGTCCTTGGGGGCTATCGTCACGGCGGCCTGCGAGGCAGCCTTGTCACCGCCGGCCTTGCCGGCGGCCTTCCCGTCGTCGCCGTCGTCGCCGCCGCACGCGCTCACCAGCATCAGCGTCGCGCCGAGCAGCAATACGAGCGGCGCACGGCCCCCATGCGGCCACCGACGCCGGCGCGCCGGCACCCCCGGATTCGGCTGGACGTTCACCACTGGCCCCTTTTCCCCTCGCACGGCCCGCAACCCCCCGCGCGCGGACGCGGAGGACCGCGCGCCTGGCGTTAGATAACCACACCGCACTGACAAGTGAACTCCCCGCGGATGTCACCGTTTAGTCCCAAGTGTGGGGGTGAGCGGGAGCGGACGGCCGGGCCCGCCCGCCGGAGCCGCTCCGGCGCGGTCGCGGACGTCCGGCGCCCCCGGCCGCCCGGGTCCCGACGCCCCGCCCCGGGCCGGTTCCGTACCCGCCGCGGTCAATTCGCCCTCGAAGTCGGCCAGTTCAGCGCGGCTCGCCGGTCGGTTCAGCGCGGAGCCGGCCGGTTCAGCGCGGAGCCGGACCGCCACTGCGCCCAGGGCATGTTCCAGCCGCCCAGGCCGTTGTCCGGTGCGACCAGCCGCTCCGGGGAGTGCTGGACGACCACGGTGTCACCGACCATCGACTGGGCGAAGAACCAGCCGGCCGGGGTGTGCGGTCCGCCGCCCCTGATGTCCTTGAGGCCGACGCAGCCGTGGCTGGTGTTGAGGCCGCCGAAGACCTCGGGCCGCGCCCAGTAGTTGCCGTGCAGAAAGGTGCCGGACCTGGTGAGGCGCATGGCGTGCGGCACGTCGGGGATGTCGTACTCGCCGCCGAAGCCGACCGTGCCGCCGTCCATCCGGGTCAGCGAATGCCGCTCCAGGATGACCATCCGTCCGTTGTACGTGGGGTTCTGGGCGTCGCCCGCGGTGACCGGCAGCACCGCGACGGTCCGTCCGTCGCGCCGCACCGTCATCGTGTGCCGCGCGGCATCGATGAAGCTGACCTGGTCCCGGGCCACCCGGTAGTGGACGGTCCGGCGCTGCGTCCCGTAGGCGCCCGGTGCGGCCTTCACACCGCGCAGCCGGAGCTCCACCGTGATCCTGGTGCCCGGCCGCCAGCGGTCGCGGGGGCGGAAGTCCAGGCGGCGGTGGCCGAACCAGTGGGCGGCCACCTCGACGCGGGGCTGGGCGCTCACCCGGACGGCGCGCTCGACGGCCGCGCGGTCGGCGATCGGGCGGTTGAAGACCATCGAGAAGATGAGGCCGGTGCCGACCGTGGCGTCGCTCTGCGGCGAGAAGGACCCGGTGACGCGGTGGACCGGCGGGGCGGTGGTGAAGGTGGCGCGGCGGGCCGCGCGGTGGCCTGCACCGTCCAGGGCGACCGCGTCGACGGTGTACCTCGCGCCGAGCCGGAGCGGGCCGGCGGCGGGACGCCAGATCATGCCGTCCGGGGAGATCCGGCCGGCGACCGGCTGCCGGCCGCCTCCTCCGGTGCGGGTGACGTGCACCCGTTCCAGCCGCCCCTCCGGCACCCGGACCTCGAACCGCCCGTTGGCCCGTACGCCGCGCGCACCGTTTCCCGGGACGATCCTGATCGCCTCCTCCGGGGAGCGCGGGGCGCCGTCGAGGAGCGCCTCGGTGTCCCCGCAGCCGGCCAGTACCACCGTCCCGGCGAGCCAGGCCCCGACGGCGCGGGCGACGCGGACGCGGACATTCCGGTGGTTCTTCGCTCGTCCCCCTGCACGTACCTGCTGATGGGCGGTCATATACCGAATTGTGGATGATGGTGGGGAGTGACGGGGGTATGTCGCGTGCGGATCCATCCGTTTGTCCCGTAGCGGAGGGGCTCCCAGGAGGCGCGCCGAGCCCCCGCGCGGCGAAACGTGCGGCAACGGCCGGTTGCGGGAAGAACAACGAGGAGGGCGGGACGTACGCGCGGCCGGGACTCCGTGCGGGGCACCGCCCGACCGAGCCATGAGCCGCAGGAGGCCGGCACGTGTCGAGCGCACCCGAACAAGAGGCGGTGGCGGACGAACCCCTCGCCCCGCCCGCGGACGTCCGCCCCGGCGCCCCCACCCCCCTGGGGGCGCGCTACCGCACCGGCCCCGACGGCGTCGCCGGCACCAACTTCGCCCTCTGGGCGGGCGGTGCCGAGGCCGTGGAGCTGTGCCTGTTCGACGAGGCGGAGCGGGAGACCCGCCATCCGCTGGCCGAGCTGACCCACGAGATCTGGCACGGCTTCCTGCCCGGTGTGCGCCCCGGCCAGCGGTACGGCTACCGGGTGCACGGCCGCTGGGACCCCTGGTCCGGCGCCCGCTGGAACCCGGCGAAGCTGCTGCTCGACCCGTACGCCAGGGCCGTCGACGGCGATTTCGGCCGCCGTACGGAAACGGCCGGCCCGGGGACCGCGCTGCCGGCCCAGCTCTACGGGCACGTCCGCGACTGGCCGGACCAGCACCTCGCCGACACCGTCCGCGACAACCGGGACTCCGCACCGTTCGTCCCCAAGGGCGTCGTGGTCGGCGAGGACGCCGGTGAGGAGGGCGACGACGAGTGGCGGGACGACCGCCGCCCGAAGACCCCGTGGCCGGATTCGGTCCTCTACGAGCTGCACGTACGCGGTTTCACGATGCGTCACCCCGGTGTTCCCGAGCGGCTGCGCGGCACCTACGCGGGGCTGGCGCACCCCGCCGCGCTGGACCATCTGGTCCGGCTCGGCGTCACGGCGGTCGAGCTGCTGCCGGTCCATCAGTTCGCGCACGAGGACCACCTGGTGCGCCGGGGACTGCGCAACTACTGGGGCTACAACTCCATCGGCTATTTCGCGCCGCACGCGGGCTATGCCGCCACCGGGACCCGCGGGCAGCAGGTCGGTGAGTTCAAGCGGATGGTGCGGGCGCTGCACGACGCGGGCATCGAGGTGATCCTCGACGTGGTCTACAACCACACCGCGGAGGCCGGTGAGCTGGGCCCGACGCTCTCCCTGCGGGGCATCGACAACCGCGGCTACTACCGGCTGGCCGGCGACGCCCGCCGCTACGCCGACTACACCGGCTGCGGCAACACCCTGCACGTCGTCCAGCCGCAGGTGCTCCGGCTGATCACGGACTCGCTGCGCTACTGGGTCACCGAGATGGGGGTGGACGGCTTCCGCTTCGACCTGGCGGCCGCGCTGGCCCGTTCGATGCACGACGTCGACATGCTCTCCCCGTTCCTCGCGGTGATCGCCCAGGACCCCGTGCTGCGCCGGGTCAAGCTGATCGCCGAGCCGTGGGACGTCGGCTCCGGGGGCTATCAGGTCGGCGCCTTCCCACCCCTGTGGACGGAGTGGAACGACCGCTACCGCGACACCGTCCGCGACTTCTGGCGCGGCGCCCAGCACGACGTGCGCGACCTGGGCTACCGGCTCTCCGGCTCCAGCGACCTCTACGCCTGGGGCGGCCGCCGCCCGTACGCGTCGGTCAACTTCATCACCGCGCACGACGGCTTCACCCTGCGCGATCTGGTCACCTACGAGCACAAGCGGAACGGCGACAACGGCGAGAACAACCGGGACGGCACCCACGACAACCGGTCCTGGAACTGCGGCGCCGAGGGCGAGACCGACGACCCCGAGGTCACCGCGCTCCGCCAGCGCCAGCTGCGCAACTTCCTGGCCACCCTGCTGCTGTCCACCGGCGTGCCGATGCTGGTGGCCGGCGACGAGATGGGCCGCACCCAGCACGGCAACAACAACGCCTACTGCCAGGACAACCCCACCAGCTGGCTCGACTGGTCGCTCCTGGAGGACCCCCGCTGGCGGCCGCTGGCCGACCTCGCCGCCCGGCTGATCGCGCTGCGCCGCGCCCACCCCGTACTGCGCCGCCGGGCGTTCTTCTCCGGACGGCCGCACGGGCAGGGCGGGTTGCGCGATCTGGCCTGGTTCACCGCGGACGGCACGGAGATGACCGAGCAGGACTGGTACACCCCGGGGGCGACGCTCGGCATGTACCTCTCCGGGAACGACATCTCCCAGCGCGACGAACGGGGCGTCCGCATCGTCGACGACAGCTTCCTCGCCGTGCTGCACGCCACCGCCCGCCCCCGCGAGATCACCCTCCCCGGCCCGCCCTGGGCCCAGAGCTACGAACTCCTCGTCGACACCGCCCGCGAGGAACAGCCCACCGCCGCCGAACCGCCGTACCCGGCGGGCGGTGCGCTCACGCTGGAGGGGCGGTCGGTGGTGCTGTTCCGGGCGGTGCCGGGCTGACGCGGAGGCGGTGCGGGGCGGCGCGGGCCGGCGCGGCGTGAAACCGACGGGTGCCGGCCGCGGTCCGCGGAAATCCACCTGAGCGTTGTCAGTGGCGCGCCTTACGCTCGCGAGTGATGGCTGATACCACGTACGCGACGAACCCGACCGACCCGACGTCCTTATCCCAACCCTCCGCGGTGCGCTCGCTGTTGCGCCTGTGGCCGTTCGTGCGGCCGGTGCGGGCGCGGCTGTTCACGGCCGCGTTCGTGGCGGTGGTGGCCTCATGCGTCAGCCTGGTCATCCCGCTGGTGCTCAAGTGGCTGGTGGACGGGCCGGTCGCGACGGGTGACACGGGCGGGGTCTGGCTGGGCGGCGGCTTTCTGCTGCTGCTCGGGCTCGCGGAGGCGCTGCTGTTCGGGTTCCGACGCTGGCTGGTGGCGCGCCCGCTGTCCGGGGTGGAGGCGGCGATGCGCGCGGCGCTCTACCGCCGGCTGCAGCGGCTGCCGGTCGCCTTCCACGACCGCTGGCCGTCGGGCCAGCTGCTGTCGCGGGGCACCACCGATCTGCAGATGCTGCGTATGTTCCTGACCTTCCCCCTGACGTTCTTGCTGGTCAACGGCGTGACCATCCTGGTGGGCGGGGTGCTGCTGGTGGCCCAGCGGTGGTCGCTGGGGCTGGTGCTGCTGTCGCCGGTGCTGCCGCTGCTGGTGCTGTGCTCGGTCTTCGAGGTGAAGTACGGGCGGGCGGCCCGCGTCGTCCAGGACCAGATCGGCGATCTGACCACCGTGGTCGAGGAGTCGGTGCTCGGCATCCGGATCATCAAGGGCTTCGGGCGCCATCGCAGCCAGGCCCGGGCGTTCAAGGAGCTGACCCGCCGGCTGCGCGCCTCCGAGCTGCGCAAGGCGCGGCTGCTGGCCTGGATATGGGGGCTGAACACCACCCTCCCGGAGTGCGCGCTCGGCGCCGCCCTGGTGTTCGGCACGGTCCAGGTGGCCGACGGCGCGCTGTCCGCGGGCACGCTCGTCGCGTTCCTGTCGACCGCGCTGGCGCTGCGCTGGCCGGTGGAGTCGATCGGCTTCCTGCTGGCCATGAGCAACGAGGCGGCCACCGCCACCGACCGGTACTTCGAGGTGATGGACGAGCCGGAGGTGAGCGACGCGCCCGGTACGCCCCGCACCGACGCGTCGGACAGCGGCGGACCGGCGCAGCGCGAGGAGCCGGCGCGGAGCCAGGAACCGGCACAGCGCGAGGAGCCGGCACAGCGCGAGGAGCCGGCGCGGAGCCAGGAGCCGGCGCAGGGCGACGCGCCGGTGGCGGGCGGGGAGCGGGAGAGCGGGGGCCGTTCCCGGTCGTCTGCCGGTGGCCTGGTCTTCTCCGGGGTGGAGTTCCGCTATCCCGATGCCCCGCCGGACGCCCCGCCCACCCTCAAGGACGTCACCCTGCACATCCGGCCCGGCGAGACGATGGCCCTGGTCGGCGCGACCGGCAGCGGCAAGACCACGCTCACGGCGCTGGTGCCGCGGCTGTACGACCCGACCGCCGGCCGGATCACCCTCGACGGCCGCGATCTGGCGACGATCGGCCGCGACGAGGTCCGCTCGCTGGTCGCGGTGGCCTTCGAGGAGCCCACGCTGTTCTCCGCGACCGCGGCGCAGAACGTCCTCATGGGCGCGGCCGACGCCCAAGAGGCCGATCTGCGGCGGGCGTTGCGGGTGGCGCAGGCCGACGGGTTCGTCGACGCGCTGCCGCAGGGCGGTGCGACCCCGGTCGGCGAGCAGGGCCTGAGCCTGTCCGGCGGGCAGCGGCAGCGGCTGGCGCTGGCCCGCGCGGTGGTCGGCCGGCCCCGCTTCCTGATCCTCGACGATCCGCTCTCCGCCCTCGACGTGCACACCGAGGCCCTGGTGGAGGCCGCGCTGCGGCAGGTCCTGGCGACCACCACGGCCCTGGTCGTCGCCCACCGCCCGTCCACGGTCCTGCTCGCCGACCGCGTGGCGCTGCTCTCCGGCGGCCGGATCACCGCCGTCGGCACCCACCACCAACTCCTCCGGGACCACGCCGAATACGCCACCCTGATGTCCGGCGAGGAAGAGGCCGCCCGATGACCACCACCACGACCGGCCGCCCGTCCGACGCCCCCGAGCCCGAGCCCGGCCCCGGCGCGGACCGGCAGCCGCCCGCGGACGCCGCCCCCTCCCCGGGGCCGCCGCCGGACGCCGACGACGCCTTCGAACGGGACCGGCTGCCCGCCCCCAGGAACGCGGCCCGTTCGCTGCTCGGCTCCCTGCTGGCCCCGCACCGCCGCCGGGTCGGCGTGATCGCCGTACTGCTGCTCCTCCAGCAGGCCGCCGTGCAGGCCGGTCCGCTGCTGGTCGCCTACGCACTGGACCGGGCGGTGCCGGCGCTGCGGGCCGGCGACCACGGGCCGCTGGTCGCCGTGGCGGTGGCGGCCGTGGTGTGCGCCGCGGCGTCCGGCGGGCTGCAGTGGGCCTTCATCCGGCTGTCCGCCCTGGTCAGCCAGGACGTGCTGGTGGACCTGCGGGGCCGGATCTTCCGGCACGGCCAGGCGCTCAGCCTGGACTTCCACGAGCGCTACACCTCCGGCCGCCTGATATCCCGGGCCACCACCGACGTCGAGTCGCTGCGCGAACTCCTCGACGAGGGCATCCAGGAACTGATCACCATCGCCCTGTCGACGGTCTACATCACCGTGACCCTGCTCTTCCTGGACGGGGGCTTCGGCCTGGCCGCGCTCGTCTCCGGCGCCCCGCTCGCGCTCCAGGTGCGCTCGTACCGCCGCCGCTCCCACCGGGTTTACAGCGCCAAGTCGACGGCGATGGCGGGCGTCATCGTGCAGTTCACCGAGACCCTGAACGGCATCCGCCCGGTGCAGGCGTTCCGCCGCGAGCGGTCCAACGACGCGGCGTTCGACCGGCTCAACCACCGTCACGAGCGGGTCAACGGCGATGCGTTCCTGGAGATGGCGCGCTATGTCGTGCTGTCCCGGCTGGCCGCCAACGTCGCGGTCGCCGCGATCGTCCTGTGGGGCGCCTACCGCGTCGCCACGGGCGGTCTGGCGCTGGGCGTGCTGGCCGCCGCGGTGCTCTATCTGCGCCGGCTGTACGACCCCATCGACCGCCTCGGCATGTTCCTCAACGCCTATGAGAGCGCCGCCGCTTCGCTCCAGAAGATCGCCGGTCTGCTCGCCCAGCGCCCGACCGTCCCGGAACCGTCCGCGCCCGCCGGGCTGCCGGCCGTCGCGTCCGGCCGGCCGGGCCGCGAGGTGGCGTTCCACAAGGTCCGCTTCGCCTACCGCACCGGCGGCGAGGTGCTGCCCCGCTTCGACCTGACCCTCGCGGCGGGTTCGACGGTCGCCGTGGTGGGCGCCACCGGCGCCGGCAAGTCCACCCTCGCCAAGCTGCTGGCCCGTTTCTACGACCCGACCGAGGGCCGGGTCCTGCTCGACGGCGTCGATCTGCGCGAGCTGTCCACGGCCGAGCTGCGCCGGGCCGTCGTGATGGTCACCCAGGAGGCGTTCCTGTTCTCCGGCACGGTCGCCGACAACATCGCCCTGGGCCGCCCGGACGCCACCCGCGCGGAGATCGAGACCGCCGCGAAGGCCATCGGCGCCCATGACTTCATCACCGCCCTGCCGGACGGCTACGACACCGACGTGCGCAAGCGCGGCGGCCGAATATCCGCCGGCCAGCGCCAGCTCGTCGGCTTCGCCCGGGCGCTGCTCGCGGACCCGGCCGTGCTCGTCCTCGACGAGGCGACCAGTTCCCTGGACATCCCCGGTGAACGCGCGGTCCAGCGCGCCATGGACACCGTCCTGCGGGGCCGTACGGCCGTGGTCATCGCGCACCGCCTGTCCACCGTGGAGATCGCCGACCGGGTCCTGGTCATGTCCGACGGCCGGATCGTCGAGGACGGCCCGCCGGACCGACTCATCGAGGACCGCGGACGGTTCGCCGCCCTGCACCAGGCGTGGCGGGACAGCGTGGTCTAGCCAGCGCGTGCGGTGGCGGCGTGCGCTCTTCAAGGCGGAGTTCATGGCGCCGAGGCCAGGGATTGCCCCATGGGTGAAGGTCAAGTCGCCGTTCTACAGTGGGCGGACGGAACGGGGGGCGACATGACGGAGCCGGTGGTGGCGCCGCGTAGTGCCGCGCGCTATCTGTGGTGGCTGATCGCGAGCCAGCGGGGGCGGGTGGCGGCGGGCGCGACGTACGGAAGCCTGTGGATGGCGGGGCTGATGGTGCCGCCGTACGTGCTCTCCCGGGCGATCGACGAGGGGCTGGCGCCGGGGCGGCCCGCGGCGCTGGCCGGATGGGTGGCGGTGCTGCTGGCGGCCGGCGGGCTGAACGCCTGGCTGGGCATGATGCGGCACCGCACGATGACCCGGATCCGGATGGACGCCACCTTCCGTACGGTCCGGGCGGTCATGGCGCAGACCCTGCGGCTGGGCGCGGCGCTGCCCCGGCAGGTGACGGCCGGCGAGGTCGTCACGATCGGGATCGGCGACGTCGCGGTGATCAGCCAGACCCTGACCATGACCGGGCCGGGCGTCGGCGGGGTGCTGGCGTACGGGGTCGTCGCCGTACTGCTGCTGTCCGTCTCGCCGCTGCTCGCCGCGGTGGTGCTGCTGGGCGTGCCGCTGCTGGCGCTGGCGGTCGGGCCGCTGCTGGGCCGGCTGCAGGGCGCGGAGACGCACTACCGCGAGCGGCAGAGCGGGCTGGCGGCCCAACTCGGCGATCTGGTCGGCGGGTTGCGGGTGCTGGGTGGGCTGGGCGGCAAGGAGGTGTTCGCCGGCCGCTACCGGCGCGCGTCACAGGAGCTGCGCCGCGAGGGCTACCGGGTCGGGTCGGTGACGAGCTGGATCCAGGCGCTCGGGGTGGGCCTGCCGACCCTGTTCCTGGCCGCCGTCACCTGGCTCGCGGCCCGGATGGCGGCCCAAGGCGCCCTCACCGTCGGCGAGTTGGTGGCGGTGTACGGCTATGCCGCGGCCCTGGTGATCCCGGTGTCGTTCTTCATCGAGGGCGGCTACGACCTCACCCGCGGCCTGGTGGCCGCCCACCGGGTCGTACGGTTCCTGCAGTTGCCGGCGGATGCGGCGGGCGCCGAGGGCGCCATCGGCGCCGGCCACCCCGCCGCGGCGGACGGCGGCACGGCCGTGGCCGGGCCCGAGCGGGTGGCCGTGGCCGGGCCCGAGCGGGTGGCCGTGCTGCGTGATCCGGAGTCGGGCGTCGAGGTGGTACCCGGGCTGCTGACCGCGCTGGTCTCCGCCCGGCCCGCCGAGTCGGCGGCGGTGGTCGACCGCCTCGGCCGGTTCGCCGACTCCGCGGCGACCTGGGGCGCGGTCCGGCTGGACGAGCTCCCGCTGGCCCGGGTCCGCGAGCGCATCCTGGTCGCGGACAACGAGGCGGACCTGTTCGCCGGCACCCTGCGCGAGGTGGTGAGCGGACGCCGGGACCGGACCGACGCGGCGATCGGCCGGGCCCTGCACACCGCGCTGGCCGAGGACGTCGTCCGGGCGCTGCCGGACGGCCTGGACACGCCCGTCGCGGCGCAGGGCCGCACGCTCTCCGGCGGGCAGCGGCAGCGGCTGCGCCTGGTGCGGGCGCTGCTGGCCGACCCGGAGGTGCTGCTCGCGGTCGAGCCGACCTCGGCCGTGGACGCCCATACCGAGGCGGCGGTCGCGGCCCGGCTGCACACCGCCCGCGCGGGCCGTACGACGGTCGTCACCACCGCCTCCCCGCTGCTGCTCGACCACGCCGACGTGGTCTGCTTCCTCGTCGACGGCAAGGTCGGCGCGGTCGGCCGGCACCGCCAACTCCTCGACGACGTACCCGAATACCGGCGCCTGGTGTCCCGCGGCGAGGACGGGTCCGAGGACGACGGAGAGGGCGAGGCCGCGGGCGAGGCCGCGGGCAGCGGCGCGGGCGCGGGCAACGACGCGGGCGAGGAGTACGGGACGGCGCACGACGACCGGAACGAAGGGGCCACGCCATGACCTCACCGGCGAAGCACGCCGCACCGCCCGGCCCGCACGCCCTCCCCGTCGCCGACCCCTCCGCGACCCGGCGGGCCGCGCTGCGGCTGGTGCGCCGGGACGGCCGGGCGTTCGCGCTGATGCTGGTGCTGAACGCGCTGGCGGCCGGCGCCGGGCTGGCCGGCCCGTGGCTGCTCGGCCGGATCGTGGACACCGTCCGGGAGGGCGGCGGGGTGGCCGCGGTGGACCGGCTGGCGCTGGTCATCCTGGTGTGTGCGGTGGCCCAGCTGCTGCTGGCGCGGCAGGCCCGGTACGTCGGCCACCGCTTCGGCGAACGGGCCGCGGCGCGGATCCGTGAGAGTTACGTCGACCGGGCGCTGGCGCTGCCCGCCGCGGTCGTGGAGCGGGCCGGCACCGGCGATCTGACGGCCCGCGGCACGACGGACGTCACCGCGGTCGGGCGGACGCTGCGGGAGGCCGCGCCGGAGGTCTCGGTGGCGGCCGTGCAGGCGCTGTTCCTGCTCGGTGCCGTGGTGGTGGTCGCTCCGCTGCTCGGGCTGTGCACGCTGGGGCTGTTCGGCGGTGTGCTGGCGGTCCGCTGGTATCTGCGCCGGGCGCACCGGGCGTATCTCGTGGAGGGCGCGGCGACCTCGGAACTGGCCGAGCTGCTGGCCGCCACCGCCGCGGGCGCCCGGACGGTCGAGGCGCTGGGCCTTCAGGAGCGCCGGTGGGCGGCGGGCGAGCGGGCGATCGCACAGTGCCGCCGGACGCGGCTGCGGACGCTGTTCCTGCGCAGTGTGCTGCTGCCCGCGGTGGACGTCGGGTACGTCCTGCCGGTGGCCGGTGTGCTGCTGGCCGGCGGGGCACTGGTGGAGCGCGGCGGGATCGGTCTGGGCGCGGTGGTCGCCGCGGCGCTGTATCTGCGGCAGCTGTCCGAGCCGCTGGACACGGTCCTGCTGTGGGTGGAGCAACTGCAGAGCAGCGGCGCCGCGTTCGCCCGCGTCGAGGGGCTGGGTGCGGTCCCGCCCACCCGGGAGGCGGCCGCCGGTGCCGGTCACGTACCCGCCGGTGACCGGATCGAGGTCCGTGGCGTCCACTACGCCTATCCGACGGGTGGCGACGGGTCGGCCGGGGAGGCGGACCTGGGTGGTGGTGACGTCCTGCACGGCGTCTCCCTCACCGTGCGCCCCGGTGAGCGGCTGGCGCTGGTGGGTCCCTCCGGGGCCGGGAAGTCCACGCTGGGGCGGCTGCTGGCCGGTGTCGACGCGCCGCGGCGCGGGTCGGTGACGGTCGGCGGGGTGCCGGTCGCCGGGCTGGATCCGGAGGTGCTGCGCCGGCACGTCGTCCTGGTCACCCAGGAGCACCACGTGTTCCTGGGGAGCGTCCGCGACAACCTCCGGCTGGCCGCGCCCGGTGCCGGGGACGCCGAGCTGCGGGCCGCGCTGGCGGCCGTCGGGGCCGACTGGGCCGGGGAGCTGCCGGCCGGCCTGGACACCGAGCTGGGCCCGGGCGGCCACCGCCTCGACGGTGCGCGGTCCCAGCAACTCGCCCTGGCCCGCGTGGTGTTGGCCGATCCGCATACGGTGATCCTGGACGAGGCGACGGCGCTGCTCGATCCGCGTACCGCGCGGCACACCGAGCGGGCGCTGGCCGCCGTCCTCGCGGGCCGTACGGTCATCGCCGTCGCGCACCGGCTGCACACCGCGCACGACGCGGACCGGGTCGCCGTCATGGAGGCCGGCCGGCTGGCCGAACTCGGCACCCACGACGAGTTGGTGGCGGCCGGCGGTGCGTATGCGGCGCTGTGGCGGTCCTGGCACGGGGGACGGCCGTGACGGCGCTCACGCAATGTCCGGATTCCGAACGTCGATTCCGCGCAACGGACGTTTTCCGGCCAATTACTTGAACGGGCCCTGACAACAAGACATCCATGGTGGGACTCTTCCCCGCAGCCGCCGCACGGTCCCCACAGCACCACGCCCTGCGGCAGCGGGCTTCCCCTGCACGACCCGTTCCACCAGTACGTCGAAAACCTCTCGCGTACGTCTCCCCCCACACGCTCCAAGTGTTCTGCCTCGATCTGCCCGGACGGCCGTTGGGCCGCCCGGTCCCCCTCGGCCGCACCGTCACGTAGCGGCCACCGCAGAAGGAGTCAGTGTGAGACGCACCCCCCATGGACGCGCCGTCGCGACCGGCGCACTGGTCGCCGTCACCGCGATGCTGGCCGTCGGAGTCCAGGCCGGCACCGGAACGGCGGCCGCCGCGCGGCCCGGCACCGCGCACGCGGTACCCGACCCCGGCGCCCTGCCGGTCAAGCTGTCCCCGTCCCAGCGTGCGGAGCTGATACGGGCGGCCGGCGCCACCACCGCCGAGACGGCCCGTGAGCTGCGGCTCGGCGCCAAGGAGAAGCTGGTCGTCAAGGACGTCTCGAAGGACGCCAACGGCACGGTCCACACCCGCTACGAGCGGACCTACGCCGGACTGCCGGTGCTCGGCGGCGACCTCGTCGTGCACGAGACCAAGGCCGGCAAGCTCAAGGGCGTCACCAAGGCCGTCGGTTCCCAGCTGAAGGTCGCGAGCACCACCGCCAAGGTGGCCCCGTCCGCCGCCGCGGCGAAGGCCGTCAAGTCGGCGCGGTCGCTGGGATCGAAGAAGACCACCGCCGCGAAGGCGCCCCGCAAGGTGATCTGGGTCGCCGACGGCAAGCCGCGGCTGGCCTACGAGACCGTGGTCGGCGGGCTGCAGGACGACGGCACGCCCAACCAGCTGCACGTCGTCACGGACGCCACCACCGGCGCCGAGCTCTACCGCTACCAGGGCATCGAGACCGGTGTCGGCAACAGCGAGTACAGCGGCAAGGTCACCCTCGGCACGTCCGGTTCGGCGCCGAACTTCTCGATGACCGACGCCACCCGCGGCAACCACAAGACCTACAACCTCAACCACGGTTCGTCCGGCACCGGGACGCTGTTCACCGACGCGGACGACACCTGGGGCGACGGGACGCCGCAGAACGCCCAGACCGCGGGCGTGGACGCCGCCTACGGCGCCCAGGAGACCTGGGACTACTACAAGAACGTGCACGGCCGCAGCGGTATCCGCGGTGACGGCGTGGGTGCCTACTCCCGCGTCCACTACGGCAACAGCTACGTCAACGCGTTCTGGGACGACGGCTGCTTCTGCATGACGTACGGCGACGGCAGCGGCAACGCGGCCCCGCTGACCGCCATCGACGTGGCCGGCCACGAGATGTCGCACGGCGTCACCTCGAACACCGCGGGCCTCAACTACAGCGGCGAGTCCGGCGGTCTGAACGAGGCCACCTCGGACATCTTCGGCACGGCCGTGGAGTTCTACGCCAACAACGCGTCCGACCCCGGTGACTACCTCATCGGCGAGAAGATCGACATCAACGGCGACGGCACCCCGCTGCGCTACATGGACAAGCCCAGCAAGGACGGCGCCTCCGCCGACTACTGGTCGAGCGGCGTCGGCAACAAGGACGTGCACTACTCGTCCGGCGTCGCCAACCACTTCTTCTACCTGCTGTCCGAGGGCAGCGGCCCGAAGGACATCGGCGGCGTCCACTACGACAGCCCGACCTTCGACAACCTGCCGGTGCCGGGCATCGGCCGGGCCAACGCCGAGAAGGTGTGGTTCAAGGCGCTCAGCCAGTACATGACCGCCACCACCAACTACGCGGGCGCCCGCACCGCCACGCTGAAGGCCGCCGCGGACCTGTTCGGCCAGGGCAGCGCGTCGTACAACACGGTCGCCAACACCTGGGCGGCGGTCAACGTCGGCTCCCGCGTCCCGGACGGTGGCGGGGTCACCGTCACCAACCCGGGCAACCAGACCAGCACCGTCGGCCAGGCCGCGAGTCTGCAGATCAAGGCCACCAGCGGTACCGCGGGCGCGCTGTCGTACACGGCGAGCGGGCTGCCGGCCGGGCTGTCGATCAACGCCGGCACCGGTCTGATCTCCGGTACGCCGACCACGGCCGGCACGTCCAACGTCACGGTGACGGTCACCGACTCCGCGAAGAAGACCGGAACCACCTCCTTCACCTGGACGGTCAACGCGTCCGGCGGCGGCAGCGTCTTCGAGAACTCCGACGACGTGCAGATCCCGGACGCGGGCGCGGCGGTCACCTCGCCGATCAACGTCAGCCGCAGCGGCAACGCCTCCAGCACGCTGAAGGTCGGCGTGGACATCGTCCACACCTACCGCGGTGACCTGGTCATCGACCTGATCGCCCCGGACGGCACGGCCTACCGGCTGAAGAACTCCAACCCGTACGACTCCGCGGCGAACGTGAACACCACGTACACCGTCAACGCCTCCTCGAAGGCCGCGAGCGGCACCTGGAAGCTGCGCGTCCAGGACGTCTACTCGCAGGACTCCGGTTACATCAACGGCTGGAAGCTGACGTTCTGATCCGGCGTAGCCACTCAGCCGTCACCTTGCTGTGACATAGCCGGTCCGGTTGCCGGGAAGACGGGCAACTGACCAGGTGAGCAGGGAAATTGGGCGTCGTCCCCGGAACTCCGGGGGCGGCGCCCTCCTCCGTTATGCGGACACCGATCACCTCTGTACGGACGACTTTCGGCCAACCTGTGAACAGGCTCCTGACATGCACGCGTTCAGCTGGCAGTGTTCCGGAACGCGAGTCACACCCGCATCGCTTTGCACCCCCACCACTTGGCAAAGTTGAAGGAGCACCCGTGGCCCCCCACATATCCCGTAAGACCCGTGTGATCGGTGGCGGCTTGGCGGCCGCCGCCCTGCTGGCGGCGGGCATCACCGCCGGGACGGCCGGCGCCTCGCCGGCCCCGGCCCCCCACAAGGACGCCTCCCCCCTCCAGCTCAGCGCCTCGCACCGCGCGGAACTCCTGCGCGACGCGGACGGCACCAAGGCGCAGACCGCCAAGGCCCTCGGCCTCGGCGGCCAGGAGAAGCTGCTCGTCAAGGACGTCATCAAGGACGCCGACGGCACCACGCACACCCGGTACGAGCGCACCTTCGCCGGACTTCCGGTGCTCGGCGGCGACCTGGTCGTGCACAGCGCCAAGGACGGCGCGATCAAGTCGACCACCAAGTCGACCCAGAAGAGCATCAAGGTGGCCTCCACCACGGCGAAGATCGCCCCGCAGGCCGCCGCGAAGTCGGCGCAGGGCACCGCGGTGAAGTCGCTCGCCGCCAAGAAGGCCGCCACCCCGCAGACCCCGAAGAAGGTCGTCTGGGCCGCCTCCGGTTCGCCGGTCCTCGCCTACGACACCGTCGTCAAGGGCGTCCAGAAGGACGGCACCCCCAGCCGGCTGCACGTCATCACCGACGCCAACACCGGCAAGAAGCTGTTCCAGTACGACGAGATCCACACCGGCAAGGGCGAGAGCGAGTACAGCGGCAGCGTCGAGCTGGGCACCAAGAAGGACGGCGGCAAGTTCACGCTGACCGACGACGGGCGTGGTGGCCACAAGACCACCAACCTGGGGAACAGCGAGTCCGGTGACGGCAAGGCCTTCTCGGACGACGACGACGCCTGGGGCACCGGCAAGCCCGACGACCCGCAGACCGCGGCCGTCGACGCCCACTACGGCGCGGCCGAGACCTGGGACTACTACAAGACCGTGCACGGCCGCAGCGGCATCAAGGGCGACGGCAAGGGCGCCTCGTCCCGTGTCCACTACGGCGACAGCTACGTCAACGCCTTCTGGGACGACAGCTGCTTCTGCATGACGTACGGCGACGGCGAGGGCAACAAGAAGCCGCTCACCGCCATCGACGTCGCGGCGCACGAGATGTCGCACGGCGTCACCTCCGCCACCGCCAACCTCACCTACAGCGGTGAGTCCGGCGGCCTCAACGAGGGCACCTCGGACATCTTCGGTACCTCGGTCGAGTTCTTCGCCAAGAACGACAAGGACCTGGGCGACTACCTCATCGGCGAGAAGATCGACATCAACGGCAACGGCTCGCCGCTGCGCTACATGGACAAGCCCAGCAAGGACGGCCAGTCGCAGGACAACTGGGACTCCAACACCGGCAACCTCGACCCGCACTACTCCTCGGGTGTCGCCAACCACTTCTTCTACCTGCTGTCCGAGGGCAGCGGTCCGAAGGAGATCGGTGGCGTCAAGTACGACAGCCCGACCGCGGACGGCAAGAAGGTCGAGGGCATCGGCCGGGACAAGGCCGAGAAGATCTGGTTCAAGGCCCTGACCGAGTACATGACCTCGAACACCGACTACAAGGCGGCCCGCGAGGCCACCAAGAAGGCCGCGACCGACCTCTACGGCGCCGACAGCGCCGAGGTCAAGGGCGTCGAGGCGGCCTGGACCGGTGTCGCCGTCAAGTGACACGACCGGCCGATGCGCACTGATCGGCCCGGGGTAACGTGACCCCGAAGCGGGCGGTGTCCGGAGACCCTCCGGACACCGCCTTCGCGCGTCACGGGGACGGTGGGCGCGCGGGCGGGGCGGAACGGGGGTCCGGATGAGCGAAACGATCAAGGTGCTGCTGGCCGACGACGAGGCCCTGCTGCGGGCCGGGGTGCGCGCGATCCTCGCCACCGCGCCCGGCATCGAGGTGGTCGCGGAAGCCGGGGACGGCCGTGCCGCGGTCGACCTGGCGCTGCGGCACCGCCCCGACGTCTGCCTGCTCGACATCCGCATGCCGCGCCTGGACGGCCTGGCCGCGGCCGCCGAACTCGCCACCGTCCTCCCGGAGACCGCGGTGGTCATGCTGACCACCTTCTCCGAGGACGACCACATCGCCGGCGCGCTCGGTGCCGGCGCCGCCGGCTTCCTGCTCAAGACCGGCGATCCACGGGAGCTGATCGCCGGCGTCCGGGCCGTCGTGGAGGGCGGCGCATGTCTCGCCCCGTCCGTCGCCCGGCGGGTCCTCTCCCACCTGGGAGAAGGGCAGTTGGGCCGGGGTGCGGCCGCCAGGGCGCGGGTCGCCGAGCTGACGCCGCGCGAGCGCGAGGTGCTCGGTCTGGTCGGTGCCGGGCTGTCCAACGCGGAGATCGCCCGGCGGCTGTTCCTGGTCGAGGGCACCGTCAAGGCGTACGTCAGCGCGGCCCTGGCCCGGCTGGGGCTCAAGAACCGCGTCCAGGCCGCGATCCTCGCCTACGAGGCCGGTCTGGTCCCCGCCTCGTGAACCGCCTCCCGTCCCTGGCCGTCCCGCGGTCCTGGACGCGGCGGCCGGACCCGGAACGGCTGCGCGCCCGGCTCCCCGGCCTCGCGCTGTGGGTGCTGCTGTGCGTACCGCCGCTGCTCTACCTCGACGGCCTCTCAGGACCGCAGCGCTGGGCGACCCTGGCCGGCTTCCCGCTGCTCGCGCTGGCCCTGCTCGTCCGCCGGCGGGCGCCGCTGGTGGCGGTCGCGGTGCCGGTCGTGCCGAGCCTGGTGCTGTCGGTGCAGCTGTTCACCGGTGCGTACGCCCTCGCCCTGGCCGTGCTCGGATACCTCGCCGGAGTGCGGGTGGCCCGGGCCCGGCCCGCGCTGTGGTTCTTCACCGGCGTCGCGCTGGCCGGCGTACCGGTGTGCGCCCTGGTCGCCCACACCCTGTGGCCGTGGTTCACCTTCCTGATGGCGCTGCTGCTGAACGTGGTGCTGCCCTGGCTGCTGGGCCGCTACCGCCGCCAGTACGCCGAACTCGTCCGCACCGGATGGCAGTTGGCCGACCGGATGGAACGCGAGCAGCAGGCGGTGGCCGACCGCACCCGGCTGCGCGAACGGGCCCGGATCGCCGGCGACATGCACGATTCGCTCGGCCACGAGCTGGCGCTGCTCGCGCTGCGGGCCGGCGCGCTGGAGCTGGATCCGGGACTGGACGCGGACCGCCGGGCGGCGGCCGGTGAACTACGGGCGGCGGCCGGTGCGGCGACCGAGCGGCTGCGGGAGATCATCGGTGTGCTGCGGACGGACGACGAGGGCGCGCCGCGGCGGTCCGCGGACGAGGGCGTGGCGGGGCTGGTGGCGCGCGCCCGGGCGTCGGGGATGACGGTGACGCTGGAACAGCCCGACGAGGCGGAGCAGCCGGGCGGGGCCGCGGCCGGCCGGCCCGGCATGACCGGACCCGCCGTGCACCGCATCGTCCAGGAGGCGCTGACGAACGCCGCCAAGCACGCCCCGGGCGCGGCCGTCCGGGTGCGGATCGAGCGGGCCGAGGGGCAGCTTCGGGTCACCGTCACCAACGCCGCGCCGCCGCCCGGCCCCGCCCCGGCAGCGGTCTCCGGCGGCAGCGGACTGGTCGGCCTGGACGAGCGGGTACGGCTGGCGGGCGGTGCCCTGCACAGCGGCCCGACCCCCGAGGGCGGCTTCACCATCGCCGCCCGGCTCCCGCTCTCCGGCGGCCCGCCCGCCGTTTCCGGTGCGGCGCCCCAACCCACCGCGGCGGCCAGGGAATTGGACCGGGCGCGGCGCCAGGTGCGGCGGCGGCTGCGCCAGACGGTGGCCGTCCCGCTCGCGGTGATCGCCGCACTGCTGGTGCTGATGGGCGTCTTCGCCCTGGTCAGCACCGACTGGACGATCCTGGACCGGGCGAGCTACGACCGGCTGCGCCCGGGGATGCCGCGTACGCAGGTGGACGGCCTGGTGCCGTTCTTCCGCCTGGACGTGCCCCCGGAGGGCACCCCCGCACCGCCCCGCGGCTGGTCCTGTACGTACTACGGCATCGACCCCGACACCGTCGCGGCCTACGAGCTGTGCTTCGCCGACGGCCGTCTGGTCAGGAAGGCCGTCGTCCACCGCCGGGACCACTGACGCCGGTGGCCGCCACCACTCCCCCGTCCGGGTGCCCGGGGCGGCGGCCATACCCCACACGGCGACCCAACCAGCATGCCGAACAGGCCAGTTGAGTGACCCCGGGAACCCCACACGCCTCCCTACCCGCGCGTTTCCCGATATGGCCGATTCCACCCCCTCATGCGCCCTTGTACGAGATCCCACCTGGAGAGAGGCTGCGGTGTGGCGCCGACCGGCCGCGGCGCGACACCGGTACTTCCGCACACCGCAACTCCGCTGTGATCACACCTGAGTTGAGGAGGCGAACGCCGATCGTGTCCGCCCAGCTCCGCAGCCGTCCGCACCGAGGCGACCGCGTTCCCGCGAGGCCGCACCGGGCCCCTGGTTACGTACCAGTAGTTCACATTCCGCCGGATTTCATGTCCGCCGGTCGAGGGAAGGCTCATCGGGTACACCCCGGCCGGCCGTGTCCTCCGCCAGCCGGGTGAAGCGGACAGGAGCCCCCATGCCCGCACCCGGTCCCCCTCCCGTGGAGCGGATACAAAGGACAAAACCCCGCAAAGCATCACAAGCCCCAGGTGAGCCCATGATCGGTCGCATCCCTGTTCTGGACATCCGCCCGCAGATCGATTGCGGCCGCCGCCCGGCGAAGGCCGTGGTGGGCGAGACCTTCGAGGTCTCGGCCACGGTCTTCCGCGAAGGCCATGACGCGGTCGCGGCCAATGTGGTGCTGCGCAATCCCGCCGGCCGCTGCGGACCCTGGACACCGATGCGGGAACGGGCCCCCGGCACCGACCGGTGGAGCGCCGAGGTCACCCCGGACATCGAGGGCCGCTGGACCTTCACCGTCGAGGCCTGGTCCGACCCGCTGGCCACCTGGCGCAAGCACGCCGGCGTCAAGATCCCGGCGGGCATCGACACCGAGCTGGTCCTCGCCGAGGGCGCCGAACTGCACGAGCGGGCGGCCGCCGACGTCCCCAAGAGCGACGGCCGGGAGGCGGTGCTGGCCGCCGTGGACGCCCTGCGCGACCCGAAACTGCCCGCCGCCACCCGGCTCGCCGCCGCGCTCGCCCCGCAGGTCATCGAGGCACTCGCCCGCCACCCGCTGCGCGAACTGCTCACCGTCTCGCGCCCGATGCCGCTGGTCGTCGAGCGCCGCCGGGCCCTGTACGGCTCGTGGTACGAACTCTTCCCGCGCTCCGAGGGCGCCCAGATCACCCCGAACGGCACCGCCGTCAGCGGCACCCTGCGCACCGCCGCCGAACGCCTCCCGGCCGTGGCCGCCATGGGCTTCGACGTCGTCTACCTCCCACCGGTGCACCCCATCGGCACGTCCTTCCGCAAGGGCCCCAACAACGCCCTGTCCGCCGGCCCGGACGACGTCGGCTCCCCCTGGGCGATCGGTTCGGCGGCCGGCGGCCACGACGCGCTCCACCCGGACCTGGGCACCTTCGAGGACTTCGAGCACTTCGTGCGCACCGCCCGCGACCTGCGGATGGAGGTCGCGCTGGACTTCGCGCTGCAGTGCTCGCCGGACCACCCCTGGGTCACCCTGCACCCGCAGTGGTTCCACCACCGCTCCGACGGCTCGATCGCGTACGCCGAGAACCCGCCGAAGAAGTACCAGGACATCTATCCGCTCGCCTTCGACGCCGACTTCCGCGGGCTGGTCCGCGAGACCGAGCGGGTGCTGCGCTTCTGGATGGCCAAGGGCGTACGGATCTTCCGGGTGGACAATCCGCACACCAAACCGGTGGCGTTCTGGGAGAAGGTCATCGGTGACATCAACCGCACCGATCCGGACGTGCTCTTCCTCGCCGAGGCGTTCACCCGCCCGGCCATGGTGCACACCCTCGCGCAGATCGGCTTCCAGCAGTCGTACACGTACTTCACCTGGCGCAACACCAAGCAGGAGCTGACCGAGTACCTCACCGAGCTGTCCGGCGAGTCCGCCGCCTATCTGCGGCCCAACTTCTTCGTCAACACCCCGGACATCCTGCACGCCTACCTCCAGGAGGGCGGCCGCCCCGCCTTCGAGATCCGTGCCGTGCTGGCCGCCACCCTGTCTCCCACCTGGGGCGTCTACGCCGGATACGAGCTCTGCGAGTCGACCCCGGTACGCCCCGGCAGCGAGGAGTACCTGGACTCGGAGAAGTACCAACTCAGGCCGCGCGACTGGGATGCGGCGGCGAAGGAGGGGCGTACCATCGCCCCGCTGATCACCGTCCTCAACCGCGTCCGCCGCCGGCACCCTGCCCTGCAGCAGCTCCGCAATCTGCACTTCCACCCCGTGGACAACGACGCCGTGCTCGCGTTCTCCAAGCGCGCGGGGCACGGCGACGGGACCGACACGGTGCTCACGGTGGTCAACCTCGACCCGCACCACACCCACGAGGCGACGGTGTCGTTGGACATGCCGGAACTCGGCCTCGGCCGGCACGAGTCCTTTCCGGTGCGCGACGAGCTCACCGGCGATACCTACCACTGGGGCAGGGACAACTATGTGCGCCTGGAGCCGGGCCGCTCGCTCGCGCCCGCTCATGTGCTGTCGCTGCGACCGTCCTCACCGATCGGAGGGTCACCCAATTGATCGTCAATGAGCCTGTCCCCGACACGTTCGAGGACACCCCGGCGAAGGACCGCGATCCCGACTGGTTCAAACGGGCCGTCTTCTACGAAGTCCTGGTGCGCTCGTTCCAGGACAGCAACGGCGACGGCATCGGTGACCTCAAGGGCCTCACCGCGAAGCTGGACTACCTCCAGTGGCTGGGGGTGGACTGCCTCTGGCTGCCGCCGTTCTTCAAATCGCCGCTGCGGGACGGCGGTTACGACGTCGCCGACTACACCGCGGTGCTCCCCGAATTCGGCGATCTGGCGGACTTCGTGGAATTCGTGGACGCCGCGCACCACCGCGGTATGCGGGTCATCATCGACATGGTGATGAACCACACCAGCGACCAGCACCCGTGGTTCCAGGAATCCCGTTCCGACCCCAACGGCCCGTACGGCGACTATTACGTCTGGGCGGACGACGACAAGCAGTACGCCGACGCCCGGATCATCTTCGTCGACACCGAGGCCTCCAACTGGACCTTCGACCCGGTCCGCAAGCAGTACTACTGGCACCGTTTCTTCTCCCACCAGCCGGACCTCAACTACGAGAACCCGGCGGTCCAGGAGGAGATGATCTCCGCGCTGCGCTTCTGGCTGGACCTGGGCATCGACGGCTTCCGGCTCGACGCGGTGCCGTACCTCTACGCCGAGGAGGGCACCAACTGCGAGAACCTGCCCGCCTCGCACGCCTTCCTCAAGCGGGTCCGGGCCGAGATCGACAAGCACTACCCGGACACCGTGCTGCTGGCCGAGGCCAATCAGTGGCCGGAGGACGTGGTCGACTACTTCGGGGACTACGCGGTCGGCGGCGACGAATGCCATATGGCATTCCACTTCCCGGTCATGCCGCGCATCTTCATGGCGGTGCGCCGCGAATCGCGCTATCCGGTCTCGGAAGTCCTCGCCAAGACCCCGGCGATCCCGTCCGGCTGCCAGTGGGGCATCTTCCTGCGCAACCACGACGAGCTGACCCTCGAAATGGTGACGGACGAAGAGCGGGACTACATGTACGCGGAATACGCCAAGGACCCGCGGATGCGGGCCAACATCGGCATCCGCCGCCGGCTGGCCCCGCTGCTCGACAACGACCGCAACCAGATCGAGCTGTTCACCGCCCTGCTGCTGTCACTGCCCGGTTCGCCGATCCTCTACTACGGCGACGAGATCGGCATGGGCGACAACATCTGGCTCGGTGACCGGGACGCGGTACGCACCCCGATGCAGTGGACCCCGGACCGCAACGCCGGGTTCTCCTCCTGCGACCCGGGCCGGCTGTTCCTGCCGACCATCATGGACCCGGTCTACGGCTACCAGGTCACCAACGTCGAGGCCGCGATGAGTTCGCCGTCCTCGCTGCTGCACTGGACCCGCCGGATGATCGAGATCCGCAAGCAGAACCCGGCGTTCGGCCTCGGCAGCTACACCGAGCTGCCCTCCACCAATCCGGCGGTGCTGGCCTTCCTGCGGGCCTCGCCGGGCACCGGCGGCGCCGACGACGACCTGGTGCTGTGCGTCCACAACTTCTCCCGCTTCGCCCAGCCGACCGAGCTGGACCTGCGGGCGTTCAGCGGCCGCCATCCGGTGGAGCTCATCGGCGGCGTCCGCTTCCCGGCCATCGGGGAACTGCCGTACCTGCTCACCCTCGCGGGCCACGGCTTCTACTGGTTCCGGCTGCGCCGAAGCGCCACCTAGTGCCCCGGCCCTGACCGGGCACGGGCCGAGCACCCCCGCCCGTACGCGGCCGTATACCGCGTACGGGCGTTTTTTGACCTTTCGCTCGGGAAGTCTCCCTACTACCGCACGGGCCGGGTGAGCCCTCGGCGGCCCCCGGTTCACGGGGGACCGCCCCGCAGCGGACACGCGCACCGGAACGACCGCTGCCGTACGGACGATCCCGACACCCCCGCCGGGAGGATCTTCACACCCTCCGTCCGGGGGTACCGCCACCGCGCCACCGCACAGTGAAGGCCGCATTCCGGGACACTTTGCCCTACCTGTCGTGTGCCCGGGGAAAGGACGCGACGCCATGTCGGACACCGCCCCGACCCGTGCCACCCGTAACACCCCTGACCACCGTCCGCTCGTCACCGCCCCCGATCTGCTCTCCTCGCTGGTACCGCTGCTCGCCGAATGGGTGCCCCGCCAGCGCTGGTTCGCCGGCAAGGGACGGCTGCTCACCGGCTTCGCCCTGCTGTCCGCGACCGAGCTGCTGCCCTGCACCGGCGACGGCACCTCGCCCGGCCTGCTGCAACTGCTGGTCCGGGCACAGCAGAGCTCCCCGCCGAGCCGCACACCCGCCGGCGGGGACCGCTACCAGCTGCTGCTCGGGGTGCATCCGGCGCCGCCGCCCCAGCTGGCACCGGCGGTGATCGGCCGGCCCGGCGGCGGCCCGCTGCGCGGCCGGATGGTCTACGACGCACTGCTGGACAACCGGCTCTGCGGACTGCTGCTGGAGCGGCTGCGGATCCCCGGACGGCTGGGGGGCCTGCGCTTCTGCCGCGAACCCGACGCGGAGATCCCGTCCGGACTGCCGGCCCGGCCGATCGCCGTCGAGCAGTCCAACTCCTCGATCGTTTACGGCGATTCGTTCATCCTGAAGGTCTTCCGGCGGATCGAGCCGGGCATCAACCCCGATCTGGAACTGCCCCGGGCACTGGCCGACGCCAAATGCGCCCGGGTGCCGGCGCCGGCCGCCTGGTTCGAGTCGGCGGTCGCCGAGGAGAACGGCGAGGCCACCACGCTGGGCGTGCTCCAGCCGTTCCTGCCGGGCTCGGCCGACGGCTGGCAGCTGGCGCTCAACGCACTGGCCGTCCGCGCCGACTTCACCGGTTCGGCCCGGGCGCTCGGGCACGCCACCGCGGAGGTGCACACCGCGCTGGCCCAGACCCTGCCGACCACCGAGCTGCGCCGCCCGCAGCTGGACCTGATCGCGACCCAGATGATCGAGCGGCTGGAGGCCACCGCCCGGGCCGTACCCGTGCTCCAGCCCTACCGCGCGCGGCTGCGCACCGCCTTCGACGCGCTGGCCGCCGTCGGGCACGACGGCCGCAGCTGGGCCGCCCAGCGCATCCACGGCGATCTGCACCTGGGCCAGACGCTGCGGTCCGCCGGCGAGGGCCGCTGGTCGCTGATCGACTTCGAGGGCGAACCGGCCCGTCCGCTGGCCGAACGGCGCAAGCTGCAGCCCGCGGTGCGGGACGTCGCGGCGATGCTGCGCTCCTTCGACTACGCGGCGCGCAGCGGGCCGGCCGGCGCGGATCCCTGGGCCCTGGAGTGGGCCCGGCGCACCCGGGAGGCGTACTGCCTGGGCTACGCCGAGGCCGGCGGGCTCGATCCGCGTTCCGCCCCCGAGCTGATGCGCGCCTACGAGACCGACAAGGCGGTCTACGAGGTGCTCTACGAGGCCCGGCACCGGCCCGACTGGCTGTCCGTCCCGATGGCCGCCATCCGGCGGCTGGCGTCGGGCGGCGAACCGGCCGTGGGCGTGGACGGAACCGGCCCGCCGTGACCCGGCCCCCGTGACCCGACCGACGCGACGCCTGCCCCGCCCGCCGACGCCCACGACGCACCGCCGATGCCCCGCCCCTAGGAGGCCCCTCCCGTGACCGCCGCCCCACCGCCGTCCCGCCCCACCCCTCCCGACCCCGCGTCCACACCGGACGCGACCGCCGCGCGCGCTACCGGGG